>JAHWIR010000010.1 GCA_019322435.1 Candidatus Woesearchaeota archaeon | reverse complement strand
GGCCACTGGTGTACCTGTTATCTGACAAGGTAGGCAGGGCAGCTACGCCTTAAAGGATAAGTGCTGAAAGCATCTAAGCACGAAGCCTTTCTTAAAAAGAGACATCTTAGAACTCGGATAAAAGATCCGTTTAATGGGATCGGTGTGTAAGTACGAAGCTTCGGCAACGTATTCAGCATGCGATTTCCAACCGTTCGTAACTTTACTCTATCTATGCTTGGTTTTTCATTTATTCTTTTTGCAAAACCTTATTAAAGAAACTAGCGTTAGCTCTATTACTATGATATGCCTAGGAATTGAATCAACTGCGCATACTTTTGGCGTGGGGATTATGGATGATAAAGGAAAAGTTTATGCTAATGTTAGAGATATGTATGTTACTGAGAAAGGCGGGATGATTCCTGCGAAAAGTGCTGACCATCATGCTGAGGTTTGCGGAGAGGTTTTGTCTAAAGCGCTTTCTGAGGCTGGGCTGAAGATGGATGATGTTGATTTGATCTCTTATTCAATGGCTCCTGGTATTGGGCATACTCTAAGAATTGGAGCTTTTTTTGCAAGATGTATTGCTTTGAAATATGACAAGCCGTTGATTGGAATTAATCACTGTATTGCTCATCTGACAATTGGAGAAGCGCTTACTGATGCTAAAGATCCTGTTTTGCTGTATGCTTCTGGAGCTAATACTCAAGTTATTGCTTATGAAGGCGGGAAATACAGGATATTTGGAGAGACATTGGATATTGGTGTTGGAAATTTCTTGGATTCTGTTGCAAGAGAGATGGGTTATGGTTTTCCAGGAGGTCCTAAGATATATGAATTGAGTTTAAAGAAGAAAAAATTTATTGAGCTGCCTTATTCTGTCAAAGGCATGGATGTCAGTTTTGGCGGGTTGTTGACTAATGTCAAGCAGAAGATTAAGAAAGGAGAATATAGTAATGAGGATTTAGCTTATTCTGTACAAGAAACTGTTTTTGCTATGCTATTGGAGGTTTCAGAAAGAGCAATGGCGCATTGCGGGAAAAAAGAGCTGTTGTTAGGAGGTGGTGTTGCCTGCAATATAAGACTGCAGGAGATGGCAAAGAAGATGTGCAAGGACAGAAGAGCTAAATGTTTTATTCTAGAGAATCAGTTCAATGTTGATAATGGAGCAATGATTGCATGGCAGGGAATTCTTGAGTATAATGCTGGGAAAAGGATGGAAATAAAAGATGCTGTGATTGATGCTTATCAAAGAACTGATGAAATAGAAGTCAATTGGAAATAAATCCTTGAAATCTTTCTAATTCAGCAATTTGATCTTCTGTCCTCATTAATTGAGTTCCAATCAAATAAGCAGTTACATTTGGATTTGCTTTTTGTACTTTTTGAATATCTTCTGGTGTTTTAATAGCACTCTCACATACAACAGGATAAATATCTTGATGGTTTTTTAGTATTCTAGTTATTGTATAGATATCTTCTTCAAAAGTGTGTAAATTTCTGTTATTAATTCCAAATATTTTAGAGTCTGCATTAATACTTCTTTCTAGTTCTGCTTCTGTATGGGATTCAACTAAAGAATCCATTCCAAGGCCATTAGCAATTTGAATGTAATCTTTTAATTGAGAGTCATCTAATGCAGCAGTTATAAGAAGAATAGCATCTGCCCCATGATACCTTGCTTCGTAAATTTGAATAGGATTAATAATAAAATCTTTTCTAAGAATTGGTATGTAAACACCAGAATCAACTATTGTCTCTTTTGCGTCAGTAATATCTTTTAATTTTCCATCAAAATCAATATCAGTTAGTATGGAAAAAGCAGCTGCTCCCCCCTTAATATAATTTTCTACAACTTCATGGATGTCTGCACCAGGTCTAAAAGGAGGATTTCCTTTTCTTTTATTGCTTGGAGAATTTCTTTTATGCTCAGCAATTATATTTACTTTTCCTTCCTTAGTTATCATATCATAGAAAACTTGCGTTGCTTTATCTGCTTGTTTATAATCACAAACTTTATCTTTATCTTTCAATAGTTCTGCAACTTCTAATTTTTTTCTAGATATTATTCTTTTGAGTACATCAGGTAGTTCATCCATATGAAAAAAGAATATGGGGTTATTTTTAAAGCTATTCTTAATAATTGGAAATAAATAGGAATACCTAAATAAGAACTAAAGAAACAAATTTAATCTTTTTTTATGCCTGCTGCTTTTTCGAATTTCTCTTCGCGCTCTGGAGCCATTGGCTCGTATATCATGCCGCAATCACGGCAGACAACCTGCTGTTTCTTGTCATTGTGTGTTATGTTCACTGATGCGCATTCTGGGCATTCTTTTACACTGTGTATATCTTGAATCATAGTATAACGGAAGAATTATAATCATTTAAAAAGTTTGCGTAAATGCACTATATACTGTTTTATTTTTTTGAGATTTTTGCCAGGATGTTTTTCTTGCCTTTCCAGTCCAGTGCCTGCTTTAGAACTTCTGTGATATATTCAACTGGAATTATTTCTATTTGTTTTAATTTATTTGCGTCAAGAACAATGTCTTGCATATTTGATTTTGGAACAATTACTCTTTTGATTCCAGCTTCAATTGCAGCCTCTACTTTTGCTGAAACTCCTCCAATTGGAAGAACCTCTCCTCTAACAGATAAAGATCCAGTCATTGCTGTGTCTTGCCTTATTGGAACTTTTTTCAGGGCTGAGATTATTGCTGCTGCGACTGCTATTGAAGCTGAATCTCCTTCTACTCCTTCATAGGTTTGCAGGAATTGAACATAAATATCCCTTGTTTCTTTAATGTCCTCTCCAAAATAGTTCATAATAATTGCTGAAACATTCTTAATTGCTTCTTTTGCAATCTTTCCAAGTTTTCCAGTTGCAATGATTTCGCTTTCCTTGCCTCCTGGAGTAACTTCTGCTTCAATTGGGAGAATGATTCCAGAATAAACATCTTCCCCCCCAATAACTGCAAGGCCATTAACTCTTCCTATCCTTTTCCCCTGTATTACAATAACTTCATATTCTTTTTTTCTTTCAATATATTTATCTGCAATCTGCTGCTCTAATGTCCTGGCTATGGTCTTTGCTTCTGCTATATGTTCTGGTTGGACAAGTTTTGATTTTTTTTCTAAAGCCAGGTCTCCTGCTGCTCTGATTAGGCCTCCAAGCTCTCTTAATCTTAAAGTCAAATGGCCTTTTCTGTTTGCCCTTCTTCTTGCTTCTTCAATTATTACGAGAACAGCTGCTTTAGAGAAGTGAGGGATTTTCTTGTCTTTTACAACCTCTTGCGCAATAAACTGGGCTATCTTGAATTGATTTTCTGAAGTGTCTTCCATTGTCTCTTTCATATACACTTCATAACCATAACCTCTTATTCTAGACCTTAATGCAGGATGCATATGTTTTACTGTTTCAATGTTTCCTGCTGCAATCATTACGAAGTTGCAAGGAACTGGCTCTGTCCTGACCATTGCTCCTGCTGACCTTTCTGACTGGCCTGTGATTGAATATTTTCCTTCCTGCAATGAAGTTAATAGTTCCTGCTGTGTTGCTGGCTGCAAAGTAGCGATTTCATCTACAAATAAAACTCCGTTGTTTGCTTTGTGGATCATTCCAGCAACTACACGCTCGTGTGCTGGTGTTCCTAGGCCTCCTGTCTGGAACGGATCGTGGAGAACATCTCCCAGCAATGCTCCTGCATGCGCTCCTGTTGCATCAAAAAAAGGAGCTTGTTTTTTTTTGTAGTTGTCTACAATGACTTTTGGAGTGTATGTTTGTTTTCCGACCAGGCGCTTGTTCATGTTTGCAAACAGGACAAATGCTGCTAAGAATATCATTCCTCCTAGAAAAAATGCTGAGAACATTATGTCTGATTTATAGTATGAGCGAACCCACCATGGAGCAAGCATTGCAATTATTGCTATTATGAAAATTATTAAGTTTTGAGATTTAAACATTTTCGCTGACTGAAGCTTTGTTCTTGTTACTGTCTCTCTTCCCTTACCAGCTGGTATTGTCTTGATTACTGGCTGGTTTTCATCATTAGGATTATAGAAAGAAAGAACATCCACTAATTTTTCTTTTGGCAACAGTTCTGCTAAAGCCAAGCCTAGCATGGATTTTCCTGTTCCTGGCTCTCCAATTAACAGGACATGTCTTCTTTGCTGTGCTGCTTTTTTAATCACTTCTACAGCATGTTCCTGTCCAATCACTTGGTTGACTATTTTTTCAGAAACTTTCAGCTCTTTTGTTGAGTTAAAATCAAGTTTAGGCATAGGTGGTTGAAAGAGATTTTGTTTTATAAAGCTTATGCTAGATTGCTGAAAATCCGTTATCTTTATAAATAACATATATTTAATCAATTTAAGATGAAAACACACTATTTAATTGGAATTATTGCAGTAATCTTGCTGTTGTGTCTAGCTGGATGCAAGAATGCAGGAGAAGTTGTGGAAAATGAAACTGTAGAAGAAGAAGTTTCTGGAGCTGTAACTGCAGAAGAATCAGAAGATGTTGATGTTAAAGATCTTATTAAAGAACTTAGTGAAGAAGCTGGATTAGATACAGAGGAAGAAGTTGTTTCAACTGGAAGCACGATTGTCATTGAAAACTTCAGAGGTACTCCTGAAGATCTAGATATAAAAGCAGGGACAACAGTTACATGGGAGAATAAGATGACTTTTATGAATATCATAATCATTTTGCCTCAGAAAAATGACAGCAACAAGTATGATACAAGATGGATAAATGATCTGGTTGAGCTGTGGATTGATGAAAGTTATTCATACACTTTTGAAGAAGCTGGAGATTACAAATGGGGCAGCAAGACTAAGTTTGACAAGACTTATGGTTTCATTACAGTAACTGAATAAATTTGTTTTTTTTCCTTTTTTTAAAAAGAGTTCTGATAGAAATATAAATGAAAGAGAAAACTCTGTTTAAACTTGCACTTGTTTGTTCTATTGTCGGATTATGTGTGCTGTTCTTTGTTTCTTCCAGTATCAAGATTGGGGAGATTGATGTTGGAAAGATAACTGATTCTGATGTTGGGAAAGAGGTCAGGGTTATTGGGATAGTTAATAGGGTGAGTGATACAGAGAAGGTGATGTTTTTAGAGGTTGGGCAGGAAAAAGTGGAAGATATTTCTGTTGTTTTGTTTAAGGAAGAAGCTATTAATTTGAAGGAAGGGGATTATGTTGAATTATTGGGGGAGATTGATGAGTATAATGGAGAGTATAATATAATTGCAAATGCTGTGAAAGTGAGATAAATGCTATTATGGATATTGACTGCGATTTTAGCTGGGTGTTTTGCAGGGATAATAACAGGCTTAATTCCAGGAATCCATATTAATCTAGTTTCGCTTTTGTTAGTCAGTGTTTCTGGTTATTTTGTTGGAGTGCATCCTATTGTTTTAGGGGTGTTTATCATTGCAATGGCTGTAACTCATACTTTTCTTGATGTGATTCCTTCTGTATTCTTGGGAGCGCCTGATGCTGATATGGCACTTGCTGTTTTGCCTGGGCATAAATTGTTGATGCAGGGCAAGGGGTATGAGGCTGTTAAGCTGGCAACAATTGGGAGTTTATTGTGCTTGGTTGCTACTGTTTTGATTATACCTTTTCTTGTTCCACTGGTTCCAAAGATCTATGCTTTTATTCAGCCTTATATTGGATGGATTTTGCTGGCGGTTGTTGTGTTTATGATTTTAAAAGAGAGTGGTTTTATAAAAAAGATGTGGGGTAGTGTTGTTTTTTTAATGACTGGTGTGTTAGGGATAATTGTATTAGTTGGGTTGCCTAATCTTGAGCAGCCTTTGTTTCCGATGTTGAGTGGATTGTTTGGTATTAGTCTGTTGTTGATTTCTATGTTTAACAAAGTAACAATCCCTAAGCAAGAGATTTCTGAAACAATTGAGCTGAGCAAAGGAAATCTGGCTAAAGTAGTTGGGGCTGGAACTTTTTCTGGAAGCTTGACTGCATTGTTTCCTGGATTAGGAGCTGCACAAGCTGCAATAATTGGTTCGCAGATAGTTGGAAAGATTGGAGAGTATAGTTTTATTGTTATGATTGGAGGTATCAACACTGTGAATTTTACTTTTAGTTTGGTTACATTGTATGCTTTGGAGAAAGCTAGGAATGGAGCAGTAGTTGCTGTGCTGGAGATCTTGAAGTCAATTGATTTGACTGGACTAGTGGTGTTTTTAGCTGCTGCTTTGATTGCTGGAGGGATTGCAACATTCTTAGCAATGTATCTGACACGAGGATTTTCAAAGTATATCACTAAGATTAATTATCAGATGTTGTGTGTTGGTGTAATCAGTCTGATTGTTCTGCTTGTTCTTTATTTTTCCTCGTGGATTGGATTGTTGGTGTTGGTTGTTTCAACTTTTATTGGGATGCTGCCTAGCTTTACAGGAGTTAAGAAATCATTGGCAATGGGTTGTTTGCTGCTGCCTGTTATTTTGTTTTTTATTTTGTAGAAACAAATTTATATTAGGAGAATATATCATTGAAAGATGAGACAAAAAGAAACTTATGATGTTATAATTATTGGAGCTGGTCCTGCCGGTTTATCTCTTGCATCTGTATTAAGTCAAAAAAATAAGGTTTGTATTTTAGAGAAAAATAAACTTGGTTCTACTACAAAGTCATGGGCTTCTTTTAGGGACCTGATGAAGAAATTAGAATTATCTCAATGTATTGTGAATAATAAGATAAATGTTCTTGAGTTTAAACATTTTCTTGGCGCCAAGATGATATTTAAAGATATTTACTGTCAGTTAGATGAGTCAAAATTATTAAAAGAGTTTGTCAAAAGATGTGATAAGAAAAATACTACTTTTATTGAGACTTGTAAAGTTAATAATTTCAGTAGAAAAAATAAAAAGGTGCTTATTAAGATAAAAGATAAAATACTTGAAGCTAAATTATTGGTTGATTGTTCTGGAGCAGAGTCTTTTATTATAAAAAAATTCAATTTAAGAGATGATTATTCAAGTTATCCTATCCTAGGTTATAATGTTAAGAATGTAAACATTGACCCTAAAAAGTTCATTTGGGAGGTTATGAAAACCCCTAGATATAAAGATGTGATGATTGCAGGGGTTATGCCTTATTCTGATAAAGCTGCTCAAGTCCATGTTTTTCCTTATTTAAAAAATAAAACTCAGAAGGTATCTTCTTTAAACAAATATCTTAAAGAATATTTCAAGTATTATCCCGGGTTAAAAGGTGCAAAGATAATTTCTAAAACACAAGGAACTATTTTGATGGGAGAATTGAAAAAAAATGCTCTTGATAATGTTTTTTTCTTTGGGGAGTCTGGTCTTTGGACTCCTAGATTCATTGGAACTGGATTAAATGAAATTTTAAGAGATTATGAAAAAGTTGGGAAAGAATTAACCAAATTAATCAAGGAAAATAGATTATCAGAAGGGGTTCTTTCCCGGATAAAACCAGCAATTCAGGAAAAAAGAATATTGCATTTTTTGAAATGTTTTGAAAATATTGTGTTTTCTATGAGAGATCCTAAAAGGTTGAGTAGTTTTTTAAATGGATTGGATGTATTTCATCCAAAATTTGGAAAATATCTGTTGAGGAATAAATTTGATGCAAAAGTACTGCTAAAAAGTTGGAAAAGGATCCATGAACATTTTTCAGTTCTTGAGTTAATAGAAGCGCTTCCGAAAAAAGATGTTCTTTATTTATTTGAATTAGGCGCTGAGCTGATTGAGGATTCAATTTTGAAAAAATATAGGAAAGAACTTAAAAATATTTAAATATGCAATATGAAGAAGTAGAGTTTGTTTGCGAAGGCTGCGGAAAAAGAGTTAAAAGAGTTAGACGGAAAAAGGAAGGTGGAAAAGAATATCTGTGCCAGCAGTGTGGGAAGAAGCTGGTTGAAACAGAATAAGGTTTATATATGGTTAAGGATTTCTGATTTACTATGGCAAAGATAACAGGAAAGATGTCAATTGGAGAATGTGTTAGCAAGCATCCTGAGACAATAGAAGTTTTTATGAAGCATGGGCTGCATTGTGTTGGATGTGCTGTTGCTGCTTTTGAGAATATTGAGCAAGGAGCATGTGCGCATGGGATTGATGCAAAGAAATTAGTTGAAGATTTAAATAAAGCTGTTAAAAAGAAGAAATAAGATAGTTTTATATAAGTGTTTTCTTATTCTTTTTTAAAAAGAGGTGTATGTGTTTTGCAATTATCAGCTAATGCTTTGGAAGTTCTTAAGAAAAGGTATTTGTTAAAGAATGAAAAAGGGAAGGTAGTTGAAAAGCCTGAGCAGATGTTTCTGAGAGTAGCTAAGAATGTTGCCAATGGTGATAAAAAACTTGCAGAAGATTTCTATAATGTTATGGCTAATCTTGAGTTTTTGCCTAATTCTCCTACATTGATGAATGCTGGGACTAGGCTGCAGCAATTGAGTGCTTGTTTTGTGCTGCCTGTTGAAGATAGTATTGAAGGTATATTTAGTGCAGTATATAAGATGGCTAAGATTCATCAGAGCGGCGGGGGGACTGGATTTAGTTTTTCAAGATTAAGGCAGAAAGGAGATATTGTGATGTCTACAAAAGGGCAGGCATCAGGGCCAGTTAGTTTTATGGGGGTATTTGACAGTGCAACTGATGTTATTAAGCAGGGTGGAAGGAGAAGGGGAGCGAATATGGCTGTGCTTAGTGTATATCATCCTGATATCATGGAGTTCATAGGTGTTAAGAAGTACGGGCTTATGAAGAATTTTAATCTAAGTGTTGCTGTTGATAATAAGTTTATGGATGCTATTAGAAAGAACAAAAAAATAAAGCTGATTAATCCCAGAACAAGCAGGGCTGTTAAAAGAGTAGATGCTAATGAGTTGTTTGATTTTATTGTTGAGAATGCATGGGAAAGAGGAGACCCAGGATTGTTGTTTATAGATGAGATAAACAGGAGGCATGTTTTGCCTGGAGAGATAGAAGCAACTAATCCTTGCGGAGAGCAGCCTTTGCTGCCTTATGAAAGCTGCAATTTAGGAAGTATAAATCTAGCAAAGTTTGTGGAAAACAAAAGAATAGGCTGGGGAAGATTAGGTGAGGTTGTTGGAGTGGCTGTTGAATTTTTAGATAATGTGATTGATGTAAGCAAGTTTCCTTTTTCTGAGATAGAAACAGTAACTAAGACTAATAGAAAGATAGGATTAGGCATAATGGGTTTGGCAGATATGCTAGTGCAGTTAGAGATTCCTTATGACAGCGAGGAAGCATTGGGTGTTGCTGAGAAAGTAATGAATTTTATTTCTGTTGAAGCGAGGAAGAAGTCAGCAGAGCTAGGAAGGATAAAAGGAAGCTTTCCTAATTTCAAGAAAAGCATTTGGCGCTGGAGACATAAAGCAATGAGGAATGCGACTGTAACAACAATTGCTCCTACAGGAACTATCTCTATCATTGCTGATTGTTCAAGCGGGATTGAACCGTTGTTTGGTGTGAGTTATGTTAGAAAGGTGCTGGACGGAACAGAGCTGTATATGATCAACAAATATTTTGAAAAGATTGCAAAGGAAAGGGGATTTTACAACATAAGGTTGATGAAAGAGGTTGCTAGGAAAGGCTCTTTGAAAGGGATTAAAAGGATTCCTGAGGATATTAAGAAGCTGTTTAGGACTGCGCATGAGATTAAACCAGAGCAGCATGTCAGGGTGCAGGGTGCATTCCAGAGGCAGGTTGATAATGCTGTGAGCAAGACAGTAAATCTCCGTCGTAATGTTAGGAAAGATGAGGTTAAGAAAATATTTTTATTAGCTCATGAATTAAAGTGCAAGGGAATAACTGTATATAGAGAAGGAAGCAGAAAAGAGCAAGTATTAAATATTGGAAAATGTGAAGAGTGTATAAGATGAAGAATTATAATATTTATCTATGGACAGGAGATGGAGCTGGGAAGACGACTTCTGCATTGGGTGTTGGTCTAAGAGCTGCTGGACATAAAAAGAAGGTTGTTGTTGTGCAGTTTATGAAAGGAAGGAAGACAATAGGGGAATATAAGATTATGCAGAAGCTGAAGCCTTATTATCAGATCTATCAATTTGGAAGCCCTAAATTTATCAAGCCATTAAGCAAGCCGAGTAAAAAAGATAAAGCAATGGCTGCAAAAGGATTGGAGTTTGTTAAAGAAGCTGCTAGGAAAAAACCTTTCTTGTTAATTTTGGATGAGATAAATCTTGCTTGTGCAATTGGGTTGGTTAAGACAGAAGATGTTGTTGAGATTGTGAAGGAAGCAAGTAAGAATACGGTTGTTTATTTGACTGGGAGGAGAGCTTCTGCAAAGCTGAAGAAGGTTGCTGCTTTTGTTAATGAGATTAAGTTGTTAAAAGCTCCTCGAAGATATCCAATTAGAAAGGGTATTGAATATTGAGTATGTTGTTTTTACTGTATAATGAACTTTTAATTGTTTCAAAAACTATATGTTTCAGTTTGATTATATTTAAATACTAGTTCTGCTTTCTAAGATATCCGAATATCACAAGATGTTGTGTCTTGTCTGAAGATGGGCGCAAGATGTTGTGTTTATTGAGAAATTATAAAAAAAAGGTGATTATTACGAGATACTACTAGATGTAGTGGTAGCTCTCTGATACAAATATAGAGGTGTGAGATAAAAAATGAAATGTATATACTGTAATTCTGAAGAAACAAAGGTTATTGATAAGAGAGCAACAGAGGGTTCTGGTGTTAATAGGAGGAGGAGAGAATGCCTAAAATGCGGAAAAAGATTTACAACTTATGAAAGAATTGAAGGGGCAGATACTGGTCCGACAAAGATTAGAAAAAGGGGTGGCGGTGTTGTAAAATTTGATGCTTCTAAGATTACTAATGCTATATTCAAAGCTGCTGAAGTTGTTGGAGGGCATGATAAAAAAGAAGCTGATAGACTAAGCAGCAAGGTTGTTGAATTGGTCAATTCTAAATTCAAAGGAAAGATTCCTGGTGTAGAAGATGTACAGGACGTTGTTGAAAAGGTTTTAATTGAAGAAGGGCATGCAAAAACAGCCAAGGCATACATATTGTACAGGGCGCAGCATAAGAAGATTAGAGAGGCTAAATCAACTTTTGTGAATGTGCAGAATACAATCGGGAATTATATCAACAGGACTGATTGGAAAGTCAATGAGAACAGCAATGAGGCTTTTTCTTTTTCAGGATTGCTGCTGTATACTGCAGGAGAGGTTATGAAAAGTTATAATCTGAATGAGATGTATGTGGGGCCGATAGCTGAAGCCCATAAAAAAGGATATATACATATCCATGATCTAAGCCATGGAGTAATTGGCTATTGTGCTGGATGGAGCCTGAAGAATCTATTGACAATGGGTTTTGGAGGAGTAGCAAATAAGGTTGATTGCAAGCCTTCAAAACATATGAATACTGTTGTGCATCAGATGGTCAATTACATCGGCTGCCTGCAGATGGAGTTTGCAGGAGCACAGGCATTCTCAAGTGTTGATACGTTGTTAGCTCCATTTATCAGGACAGATAAAATGAGTTTTAAGCAGGTAAAGCAGTGCGTACAGCAGCTTGTTTTTAGTCTGAATATCCCTTCCCGTTGGGGAGCGCAGTATCCTTTTTCTAATCTGACTTTTGACTGGGTTGTTCCAGATGATATGAAAGATGAGCCTGCAATTGTCGGCGGAAAGGAGCAGGAATTTACATATGGAGATTGCCAGAAAGAAGTGGATTTGATGAACAAGGCGTTCTTAGAGGTCATGTTAGAAGGAGATGCCAAAGGATCTATATTCAGTTTTCCAATTCCAACTTATAACCTGACAAAAGATTTCCAGTGGGATACTGAGAATGCTAATTTACTGTTTGAATTGACTGCAAAATATGGTACGCCTTATTTCCAGAATTATGTTGGAAGTAATTTGGATCCTTCAAGCATAAGAGCTATGTGCTGCAGGCTGAATTTGGATCAAGATGAATTAATGAACCGTCCTGGAAGCATGTGGGGGCCTGGAGATTCAACAGGAAGTGTTGGAGTAATTACTATGAATATGAACAGGCTTGGATATGAGGCTAAGAACAAAGAGGAATTTTTTGAGAAATTAGGATATTATATGACTTTGGGGAAAGATTCATTAGAGATAAAGAGAGAGGTTGTTGAGAAAAATCTGGATAATGGGCTGATGCCGTTTACAAAAAGATATCTGGGAACATTTAATAATCATTTTTCAACAATTGGATTATGCGGAATGCATGAATGCTGCATGAATTTTGTTGGAAAAGGGATTGAGACAAAAGAGGGGAGAGATTTTACAATTGAAGTGATGCATTTTATGAGAAAAGAGATACAGAAGTTCCAGAAAGAGACTGGAAATCTGTATAATCTAGAAGCAACACCTGCTGAATCAACTTCTTATAGGTTAGCTAGACTGGATAAAGAAATGTATCCAGATATATTTACAAGCGGGGAAGATGAGCCTTTCTTGACTAATTCAACTCAGTTGCCTGTTGGCCATACAGACAATGCAATTGAAGCGATTGAGCATCAGAACAGCATACAGCCACTGTATACAGGAGGAACAATGTTCCATACATTTTTAGGAGAGAAGATGGCAAATGGTGAAGCTTGTAAAAGATTGGTTAAGAAGATTGCTTACAATACAAAAATGCCTTATTTTTCAATCACTCCTACATTTTCAGTATGCAAGACACATGGATATCTTCGAGGAGAACAGTTTGAATGCCCTGAATGCGGTTCAGAGTGTGAAGTCTATTCAAGGATTGTTGGTTATTACAGGCCTGTACAGATGTGGAATGCTGGAAAGAAAGAAGAGTACAAGCACAGAGTTGTGTTTGGTGAAAAGAAAAGTTTGAAGACAGAGTTCAAGAGCAAGATACAAGAGGCGATAGAAAAACCTATCGAGGTGGAAGCATGATTAAGAAATATGCGTTGTTTTTTACACCAACATGCCCAAAATGTCCAAAGATAAAGGAGTTTATGGAAGACAAAGGACTGGAGAAAGAGTCCTTTGATGCAGCAACTCCAGAAGGGCTGGAGAAGGCTAGAGAGCTTAAAGTCAGCAATGTCCCTACTGTGATATTCTTTGATGAAGACAACAAAGAAGTGACAAGAGCAAAAGATATTGAAGAGATTAAGAGAATAATAGAGAATAAACAATTATCGTAAAATGGTTACGATAAAAGGCTGGCAGAAAACATCGCTTATTGATTTTTCTCCTTATACTGCTTCTGTAGTTTTTTTAGCTGGATGCAGTTTTAAATGCGGCTATTGCCATAATCCTGAGCTTGTTTTGCATTATTCTTCTGTTCCTGATATTGATGAAGAGGAAGTTCTTGATTATCTTGAGAAGAAAAAAATGTGGATAGATGGAGTGTGCATAACAGGAGGAGAGCCGACAATACATCCTGGTCTGCCTTCTTTTATTTCTAAGCTGAAGAAGATTGGGATGAAGGTCAATCTGGATACAAACGGGACAAATCCTTCAATGCTGAAGAACCTTGGTGTTGATTATTTTGCAATGGATATAAAGACTGTGCTGGAGGGGTATAAGGAAGTTGCTTGTGTTGATGTTGATAAAAGAAAGATTGAGGACAGCATCAATCTGATTAGAGAAAGTGGGAAGAAATATGAGTTCAGGACAACTGTTATTCCAGGCATTGTTGGAAAGAAAGAGATTTTTAAGATTGGCAAATGGTTAGCTGGAAGCAAGAAGTTTGTCATACAGAATTTCAGGAATACCAAGCCAGTGATTAACAATAAGATGAAGGAGATTAAACCTTATTCTAAAGAAGAGCTTGAAGAGATGAAGAATATAGCTTCTGGATATTTTGATGAAGTTGAAGTAAGGGAATGAAAACTTTTAAATAAAACAGTGAGATTTATGATTTAAAATGAAACAAATAATCTTAATCGGAATAATATTAATCTTGATTTTAGGTGGATGCAAAGGACCTGAACAGCCTGAAGCAGTGGAGCAAGCTGCTAGTTGTGGAGATGGTGTTTGTGATACTGGAGAGGACAAATGTTCATGTGCATCAGATTGCGGAGAATGCAGCGGAGATGTTGAAGGAAAAACTTGTGTTGAGTTAAGCTGTGTTGATGGCAGTTGCCAGGAATTGATAAAAGAGAATTGCTGCGGGAATGCAAAGTGTGAGAAAGGAGAGAGAACTTGCGAAGATTGTCCTGCTTGCAATGATTATGATAAATGCACTCTGGATTATTTTGATGTTGATGCTTTAAGCTGTGTTAATGAAGATATTGATCCTTGCTGCGGGAATGATGTTTGTGAAGCAGGAGAGGACTGTGATAGCTGCTTATTAGATTGTGATTGTGGTGTGGACTTAGCAGATTATCCAGATATCTTCAAAGGAAAATCAATAACAATCATTGTTGGAGCTAAAGCAAGTGCATCTGATGTAACTGCTGGAGTTGATGTAAGCAATGGGTTAAGTGGGTATAACATTGATACAAGACTGGATAATGAACTAACAAACATTGATGAGAGGAATGTGATTGTTATTGGAACTCCTTGTGATAATGAATTTTCTGCAGAACTGCTGCCTTATGAAAGAGACTGCTTAGAATATATTGAAGAAGGAACAGCTGTTATCAGGATATTTAAGACAGGCAGTTATAGTTATGCTGTGATGGTTGCTGGAAATCCAATAAGCAAGACAAGAGAAGCAGCAAGTTATCTAAGAGCAGACAGCAGCAAGAAGCTAGAAGGAGTTGAGATGGTTATTAGTTAAAAGGTAAGTTTTTTATATACCTTTTTTTTCTTTTTTACTATGGAAGGAACAATCGTGAATTTTAGAAGTGCAAGACATCATCAAAAAGGCAATCATATGATTATTAAGGTTGCTGGTGTAGATGATAAAGAGAAGGCTATTGAGTTAGTTGGAAAAGCAGTTAAATGGACTTCTCCAGCTGGAAAAGAGCTAAAAGGGAAGATAGCTGCTGTGCATGGCAATTCTGGGGCTGTGAGGGCTATATTTGAGACTGGTATGCCTGGACAGGCTGTTGGCATGAAAGTAACTATAGAGTAAGTTGTTTCTTTTAGAAAGATTTATATATCATATTTCTTATTTTTAATTAAAATTAGGTGTTAAGTGATGAATAAGAAGAAAGCCATATTGTTACTTGTTTCTATGTTTTTGCTGATAATAGTTTCTTCTGTTGTTGTTCATGCCCAGGAAGAAAGGAAATTTACAGATGTTCTTGCAAAGATGGGGCAATTTATTTTTAAAGACCTTCCTGGTATGGGTGATTATGGATTTAAGTTTCTGCTTTGGATTGCATTGTTTGCTATAATTGACTGGGGTTTGAGAAAAGGAGATTTTGAAAAGAAGACTGCAAATATTGTTTCTTTGATAATATCTTTGGCAACTGTTATTTTGGTTCCTGGAAGATTAATAACATTTATTTTTAGACTTTACGGCAATATTATAATCTTGGCATTAGGAATATTTGTTCCTTTGCTGTTATTGTGGGTTATTCATAACAAATTTAAAGATGGAAGAGTAGCAGCATTTCTTAGAGGAAGTGCTTATTTTATAATTGGCTATGCTTTGTGGAATTTTGCATGGTATGTTACTGGAGTAAGGGGTGAAGCTGCTGAGTTCTTCATGGGATGGGCAAGCATGATGGGATGGATTCAGCTTGTTGGAACATTTTTCATTGTGCTAGGAGCATTTAATTTCTTGATGGGTTTTACTGGAGAAGAAGTGATGGGCGAGTTTGCTGGAAAAGTAAGAGAGATAGGAGAAACTGATGTTGGAAAGCCTGGAAAAAAATTATATGACGCAGCTAAGAAAAAGTGGCATAGAGGAGAAGCAAAAGTACTAAGAAATTTTGTTAGAGAAAAGGAAGAATTAAAAAGAATTGAAAAAGTTCGTGAGTGGTTAAAGGATTTGCAAAGATTAGTAAAGAAAACTTTGGATGATGAATATGTAAGATATTCTGATACTAGAAAGGGTTCTGCTGAATTAGTTAGAGTAGCTGGCAAGCTTAAAGATGCTTTGGAAGATGCTAAAGGTTATTTTAGCGCACTTTCAAGATCTTCTTATAGAGAAAAAGTAGGTGTTGAGAGGGTTGCGAAGAAATTGAATAAGCTTGGAATTTCTACTAGTGATATTGAAGCTCTTGTTGATGATGTTTTAAAATTGCATGATGAAGCTTCAAAGGAATTAAAAGATACAGATAAAAAAATGGGTGTTGTAGAAGAGATTTTAGGAGCAATTAATGATTATTGTAAAGGAAGAGGGGGGGCTACTGTTAGAGTTGATATTGAGGAGCCTATTATTAAACCTGGAAAAGGACAAACAAAAATAAGAGCATTATTGACAGAAGTGACAACAAATTTAGGTCTTATGGAGCCTAAAGTAAAAGAAGCAGAAAAGCGTGAGGAGCTAGTTATGACTCATTTAAGAGATTTGCTGACTAGAGTTGAAAAAGATATAGAAGAAGCTGTAGTAAAAGAATAAAAATAATTCTTAAGGAGCAACTTTTGGGCATAGGAATGTTAGCTTAAATGGGAGTATGCCTTTGTTTGCTAACAGCACTATAACTATTGTTAGGATAATTCCAACAACCAGTCCAATTAAAAGAAATTTTGCTTCTATTATTCCTAGTTGGGCTTTCTTGTTCACGAGTATCACCTTTTTGGATTATGTAAAGATTTATATATAAAAGTTTCTATTTGGGGATTATGGGTTATAAAAAAGTAGCAGGAACATTGAAGCATGCAACTTCTTTTGTGAATGTTATAAGACTGCATATTGATATTTCTAAGAACAGGCTAAAAAAGATTTTTACAGGAGATTTTGATCTGCATAAATTGAAGGAACTTGGTGTTAGGGTATACATACCTAAAATAAAGAATAAAAAGAGAGCAAAGAAACAAAAAACTTAAATATCAAATTTAACTGAACAAGATAAAGAGGTGTTTTATATGAAAATCATACTGAAAAAAAAGCCAAAAAAGCCAATCATCATCGAAGGTTTTCCTGGGTTTGGGCTTGTAGGAACAATTGCTTCTGAATTTCTAATTGATCATCTTAAGACAGAGCAGATTGGAAGTATACGGATAAGTGAGCTGCCTCCGATGGTTGCTGTGCATGAAGGAAAGGTTGTTGATCCAATTGGAATTTTCTATAACAAGCAGTATAATATTATTATTATTCATGGGGTTACAGGAGTTGCCAAACTGGAATGGAAGATAACTGATGCGATAATGAAGATTGCAAATCAGCTTCAGGCTAAAGAGCTAGTCAGCTTAGAAGGTATTGGAAGTCCTGTGCCTACTGAAAAAACTAAAACTTATTTTTATACATCTGATGCAAAGAGAGCTAAGAAATTGAAAGATGCTGGTTCAGAACAGTTGAAAGAAGGCATTATAATGGGGACAACAGGCATAATGATGCTTAAAGCTGAGAAAGGCATGCCAGTCACTTCTATATTTGCTGAAACGCACAGTGAATTGCCTGATTCAAAAGCAGCTGCAAAGGTAGTTGAAATACTAAGCAAATATATGGGGTTAAAAGTTGATCCTAAGCCTCTGCTAAAGCAGGCTGCGAAGTTTGAGACTAAATTGAAAGAATTGCTGAGCAAGAGTCAAGGTCTGGCAAAGGAAAGGAAGAAAAAGAAATTGAGTTATGTTGGATGATTATATAGGGCTTTTTTGAGTTGTCATCTCTTTAGCTCTTTCTAATACGCTGTCATATTCTTTCTTATTTCTTCTTAAGTGATAGCATGTACTGCCTTCTCTGTCAGTGCAGGTTAGTTCTTGTTTAGAGCAAAGGAACTTGCTAGATTCTAATTTTTGAAAAACACAGCCTACCTTTAAATCTTCTACGTCTGCAGAATATCTTCTGAATTCATACTCTGTTGAAAAAATCTCACTGGAATTAAACTCTCCCGGGTTTTGCTGGGTTGCATCAAACATTTTCCAATACCATTTTCTAGAATTTTTTACATCATCATGCATTGTTGGTTTTGTTTTGTTTGGATTAGTTTCTGTTTCTATAATACCATATCTATCTGAGTCTATTTTTTTATCTGAATCAAAGAATAAATCATATCGTCTTTTATATGCAGCCCCTATATCATGGGCTAATCTTATTTTCAATATCTTTGCATTGTCTACCTGCTCAAGCCTTTCATAAAGCTCTTCTCCTTCTTCAATCACTTTTCTATATTCTGCGCTTGCGCTTCTGCTTTTTAATGCAGGATCTAATCTTATTCCTAATGCTGTATAGAGCTCTGCAAGAAGAAAACGTGCTTTTACTATTGTCTTAAGGGATTTTAAAGAGATAAGCTTGTTAGCATCATATTCATTTAAACCCTGAATCTCTGGTTTTTCTATTAAATCTTTGTCTTTTGTAATGCTTATGGTTTTTGATGCTTCTTTGTAGATTGATTTGACAAGGGGTTTTGCCTTGGAATAACTTTCTGGAGTAAGTTCTTTTCCTTCAGGGACATAGACACGCTCTCTGTCAAGCAGATTAAGAAGGCTATCAAAATTTTCTCTGGTTTCTGGTAAGCTGTGATTCAGATATTCCTCTGCTTTTGCTATTTTATCTTCTAATGTAAATATTTGGGAAATAGATTTCTCTTCTTTGTCAATCTCAGCAACCCAGCTATTGAAATCTCGTTCTATCTGCTCAGCTAATTCTATAGGTGTCATCTTCTCGTCTTAAAATATATAATCTTAAGAAACTGCCCGGAAATTAAAAAAATATACAAGGCAAGTTATATGATGTATATGTATTTTAGATGGAGGGCTTTATTTAAAAAGGTTATGTTTTCCCTGGAGAAAAACAAAGTTAAGAAAACTTCGTGTTTCTTAACTTATGCTTTCCCTTGCTAAAGATTATCCAATGGACTTCTCACTTTTTTGATCTGTTCAGTTGAGACTTTTGTGTAGCGCTCTGTTGTCTGCAGGTTGGAATGGCCTAATAATTCTTGGATGACCCTGATGTCAACGCCTGATTCTAGCAGATGCGTTGCAAAAGAACTTCTTAGAGCATGGCAGAAGACTCTTTTTTTTATGTTTGCTTTTTTTGCTGCTTTTTGTATTATCTTTTGGGCTTGTCTTATTGACAGATGTTTTTCTGGATTCTTTACATTGAATAAAAACTCACTTTTGTAGCCTTTTTTCTCTCTTTTCTTTAGATATTTTTCAATGTGTTCTATGATATTGTTTGAAAGGATGATTAATCTGTCTTTTTTTCCTTTTCCTGAGATGACTCTGCCAACGCGCTCGTTCAAATCCAAGTCATTTACCTTGATGCTGACTGCTTCTGATACTCTTAAGCCAGATGAATAGAGCATCTCTATCAGCAAATGATGTTTTTTGTTTTTTGTTGAGTCAAGCAATGCTTTGATTTCATCTTTTGTGAGGACTGTTGGAAGTTTTTTCTCTGATTTTGGAGATTTTACTTTCTTAAATATCTCTTTTTCTAATATTTCTTGATAGAAAAAGCGTAAACTGCACAATGCCAGGTTGACAGAGGCTGGCTTGAGCTTTTTATCAGCCATCAAATGAGCTAAGTAAGCTTTTATATCTTCTTCTTGCATCTCTTCTGGCTGTTTTTTTGTGAAATCAAGAAATTTTTGATTATGGAAGATATATGAGCTAATTGTCTTTTCTGAAAATCCTCTAAGCTTTAATTCTGTTTCTAATTTTTGTAGAATTTTTATCTACCTCTTTTTGATATTATTATACGTACTTTTATAAAAATTTTGTGCTTAAATATTTTATTTCTTATGCACGTTTTTCAAAGCAACTGCAGAAACAGTGATAATTATTGTTAGAATTAGCATCGGGCTGCCGATTGTTGACAATGTATTTCCTGAAAAGATTGAGCTTAGTTTGTCATAAACACTAAGCCCTGTAAGGCCTCCACTAAAAAGCGCATTAAAAAAAGCAACAAGTGTAAAAGCACCTAAGATCATTGCAATGATAATGATTGGTTTCTTTTTTTCCATTTCTTTCTTTTTTGGCATATTATAAAAAAATGGATAAACTTGTATATAATTGTTTTGATTTTTTGGAAAATTGAATTTTTCTTGGTTTTTTTTGAGATTTTGCAAAAAATTACGTTTAATGTGCGTTAGACGTCCTTTTTCCTATATAAAACGTTAAAATGGGCTAAAACAGGTATTTTTGGGTGTTTTAATCCACATTAATAATTCGCGGATTTTTGGCTATTTTAACACTTTTTGATCTTTTGATTATTTAGATTTATTTTCAATATTGTAAATAATTAAGGGAGATTATGATTAAAAGTTTTAATCAAAAACTAAAAAGTATATAGAATAAAAGATTTAATCTATGCTAGAATCTTTTGCTCGATTTTTAGGATGTTTTTCTTTGCCTGCAGATTCTTGAATTTTTGATCAAGGTAGATGTAAGGCCTTGTTTTGATGTATCTCTTTTGGATTGGTATGCCTTTTTCAAGCAGATTTGTGATGTATTGCCTGGTTAGAGAAATAGGCATGTTGATCTTTTTTGCAAGTTCTGCATAGGTTATTGGCTGCTGCTCTGTGTAGATGTTGAGGAAGACGTTTTTCTCCATTGTTGTCAAAGGGTCTATGTCTTCGTATTTGGCTGTTTTTGTTATCTTTTTGCCTGTCAGTCTGCTAAGGATAGAGTATATCTCATCTATCTTTTCATTTAGCTTTGTTATCTTGTTGTCTAATTCGCAGGAAAACTCGTAATTTGACTGTATTTCAGCTGTATTTTCGTTGATTGATTCAAGATGATCCTCGAATTCCTCGTGTATTTCAGATACAGCTATGCTTATCTTTTGTTTTACGTCGTCTAATCTTTTAGAAGTAGACTCCTCCCTCTTAGTTATTAATTCTGTCATCTATTACCCCCTAAACTATTCTATAAAGAGGTCATTTATATAGATTTCGGTTATGCAAAATCTATTTCAAAATCTGTGTTTTTAAGAAATATGTCTTTTCTTTTCCTTCTGTGAAGCTTGCTATTTCCTGCTCTTCCTCTATTTCATGGAGCAGCCTGTAGAAGGAGCTTTTTGAGCATAATCCCTGTTCCTCGACGACAATTTCCTTTAATTGAGGGCCTTGGATACGCTCATACTTCTTGATTGTGCCTAAAATGACTGATTTTATGTATTCTTTTGAGTTTCTTGAGATCTTTCTCAGCAGCCTCTCTTTCAGAGCTGCTTTTGGAGCTGGTTTTTGGGTTTCCAGGCTGTCCAGACGCATGTGGAGCTCTTCTAGCCTGCCTCTGAGCTGGTCTATGGCTGCGCTTGGGGCTGATGCGTACTCTATCTCTCGTCGAGGAGCTGCCAACTGCTGCTCTATTTTTGCTAATCTCTCGTCGTGCTGCTGGTGTTTTTGATGGAAATAATTTACCCATGAGAATATATTATGCATGTCTGTTTTTACACGTTCGAAAGCGATCTTTAGAATATAATGAAGCTTTCCTATATCATGCCTTTGTTTTGTGAATAATCCAGCCATATAAAACAGTATAACTCTTAACCTTATAAATATTTCGTTTGTCCCAAGAGACTATTCTGGGACAATGTTGGGACAATATTTGGGAATGAGAATTGGCTTAGATAGATAAATTTAAATAAAAGAGGATATATAGAGTATTTTATTGGGACAATACTAGGACAGTCCTAAGATAGTCCTAGGACAATAAAATGGCTGAGAAGGATGTATTTAGGCAGTAGAAAGGTTTTGATTGTCCTGTATGGGACTGAGGAGATATGCTGAAATTTGCCTGGAAAGAGTGATGAAGAAATTGAAGTTTTTTTGGAACAATCAGATCTGAAGGAAGATTATGCATGAAAATATTTTGGAAAAGATTGGAATTAATTTTTGGGAAAAATTGAAATTTGATTTTGGAAAAAATTTGGCAAAGATGTTGTTAAGGCTTGGAAAAATTTGGTGAAAATTTTGATGATACTTAAAGAGCATTGGATGTAAAGTGAGGATTGGATCTAGCTAAAAATTTGGGGAAAAGAGGGGTATATTTTGCTCAAATAGGCTAGGTGAATGAAAAGTGAGGTTAAAATAAGGATAGAAGGGCTGAGAAGGCTGAATTCAGGGTTTTGAGGGAATTTAGACCAAAAATAGCTGTTTTTTAGGCTAATTTAGATGGTCTAGGATGGCTCAGATGGTTGAATTCAAGCACTACAGAGCCTTAGAAGGTATTTTTGGTTTTTTGAGAAACTCTGAAAATGGCTAAAAATGCGCTAAAATGGGGTTAGAGAGGCTGAGAATGCTGAATTCAAGGTTTTAAGGGTTTAAGGCAAAGTGAAAAGTGAGAGTTAAAGAAGTGAGTTAAATCCTGGATAAAAAGAAGAAAATGGGTGGATTGAGAAAAAGCATAAGAATTAAATAAAATATAAGAAAAGTGAGTATTTGAGGGTAAATGAAAAAAATGAAAAGTGTGAAAATCGGAAAAGTGAGGTGTTGGTATGGAAATTAGTACAAAAAAGCAATTGGCTGTAATTTTAAGCCAGCTGAAGGGCTTTGAAGAGCCGAAAGCAAAGCTTGAGCAGTACGAGATCGACTCTGAGATTGCTGCTGAAGTTGTCTGGAATGCATTTTATCGACGAGAAATTAAAGGAAAGGTTGTTGCTGATCTTGGCTGCGGGACTGGAATTCTTGGATTATCGACGCTGTTGATGGGAGCCAAGAAGGTTTATTTTGTTGATATCGACGGAGATGCACTGGATATTGCCAAAGAAAATATTGGGTTTTTAGAGGAAAAAACAGGAAAGAAGCTAGCTGATAAGGCTGAGTTTGTTGTCTCTGATATTGATTTTTTCGACGAGAAAGTTGATTTGATTGTGGAAAATCCTCCTTTTGGAATAAAGGGAGACAAGCATGCTGACAAGGTATTTTTAGAGAAAGCTTTTAAAATAGCTGAGGTTATCTATTCATTTCATAAGGCTGAAAGTAAGCAGTTTATCGACGCTGTTGCTAAGGATAATGGCTTTGAGGTTGAGGGCTATTGGGAGTTCAGATGGCCTTTGAAGCAGACAATGGAGTATCATAAGAAGAAGGTGGAGTATATTCCAGTGGGGTGCTGGAGGCTTGTGAAAATGGGATAGTCCTACATTGTCCCATGCTGGGACAATCTGGGAATGAGGGATTTATCGACGAGAAAATGGCTGAATGCGATTTGCATGGGATTGAGACAATAGGGGATATTATTGATTATGCTTGCGAGAAAATTGTCAGAAAGGGCAATGGAAGTGTTGAAGCAATCTTAGGTTATGGCAATACTTTTTATGCTTATGAGCCTGAGAAAAGGCTAGAGGATATTTCTCAGAAAGAGTTTGATGAGGAGGTTAAACCGGATTTTCTAGTATTTGTAAATGACCCTAACAAGTTCTATAAGGACGAGAAAAATTGTAAAGAATTGGTTGAATTCAACAGGGAAGCTCCTTGCTATTTCAATATCAACGAAGGGGGTGTGAAGTGGAAAACTGGTGTCTATACTATCGAGCTAGTACAGGATATGACTAAGGAAGGGGACAAAGAAACACTTTGGTTGGAAGGAAGGATGCAGAAGCCTTTTAAGGAAATATATGTTGTTTCTGGTGCAGAAGAATTTATTGATGATGTGCGTGATAGAGTAAAGAGAAATGGTCTTGAAATGGCTTTAGAGAGGCTGCGAAGCTTTAATTATGATAAGCTTATCTTGAATATAATAAGAACAAATTATCTTGCTGAGGCTTGGAGATTTGACTTCTGGTTTAAGCCAAAATCTTTGTTTAAGGATATTAAAGGGGGTATGAAAGAGGAGTATCTGCCTTATCTGAAAGAGGCTGTTTCCGACGGAAGAGTGTATAGAAAAGAAGGTTTTCAAGAGGAAATAACTCTGGAAAATGTTGATGATTTTGTGTTTTATAACAAAGAGTACTCCATTAAAGGGCGTCTTGGATCTTGGAAGGATTTAGCTGGATACAACTGGCCTTCCTTTAAATTAGCAAAAAAACAGACGAGAACTAATGATAACTCAAAGGCGTATGTGTTTAGGAAAATTAAGAAGATATTTGTAAATATGATTCCTTCTAATAAATAAAAAGGTTTTTAAAGAACCAGTTAATTCTAACATTGAAATGAAATTAAAGATTCTCGAGGATAAGAAGAACAAGATGGTGTTTGAATTAAAGGGAGAGAGCCATACTTTCTGCAATGCTTTGAAAGCTGAGCTGTGGAATGACAAGCATGTCAAGGTTGCTGGGTATAATATTGCCCATCCTCTGATTGGTGTTCCTAAGTTTGTTGTCGAGACTGATGGCAGAGAGAGCCCTAAAAAAGCGCTTACAGACGCTGCAAAGAGGCTTAAGAATGTTTCTGATAAGTTTAAATCTGCTTTTCTTAAAGGCATAAAATAAAAATGAAGTTGACTGTTAAGCAAGCTGAGAAGTTGATTAACATTGCTAGAGATTCTATTTCTGCTGTGTTTGAAGGCAAAAAATATGAGCTTTCTACAGGGCTTAAGAGGGAATTTAAAGAGATTAGAGGGGTTTTTGTGAGTTTATATGTAGAAGAGGAGTTAATTGGCTGTATAGGCTTTCCTGAGCCAAATAAATCGCTTGCAGAGAGTGTTGTGAGTGCTGCACAAGGGGCTGCTTTTGAAGATCCAAGGTTTCCGCCTTTACTAAAGAAACAGATGAAGGATCTGAGAGTTGAGCTGTCAGTATTGACCAAGCCTGCTGAGATTGAAGTTAAAAAGCCTTCTGATTACCTCGACAAAGTTGAGATTGGCGTGGATGGGCTTGTGATAAGGGATGAGTTTGGAGCTGGCTTGTTATTGCCTCAGGTGGCTGTAGAATGGGGATGGGATTCTAAGGAATTTCTGAATAATGCATGCAAAAAAGCTGGGTTGAGTCCTGATTGCTGGTGTAATCTTAAGAGGAATGTGTATAAGTTCCAGGCACAGGTGTTTAGTGAAGAGAATGGGAAGATTATTGAGAAGAAGCTGAAAGCTTAGATTGGCGAATTCTGGTAGTAGAGAGGTTCTGAAAAAGCATTAGGTTTATATATCTCTGGTGCCTAACAGTGTTATGGGCAAAGGAAAAGAGAAAAGAAAAGCTGAAAAAAGGGCGTATAAGAATAGAAATAAACAGAAAAAGAAAGAACCTGAAGTTAAAAAAAAGAGTTATTGGCCTTGGGTTTTAGGAGGTGCTTTGTTTTCTATTGGAGCTGTTAGTATTGGACTTTATTCTTTGTTTAAGCATGATGAACATGTTATTGAATCTACTAAGATTGAAAGATCTGCTGAGATTAGTTTTAAGGAAGCTGTTAATAATGAAAGTTTAAGACAGAGCTATCTTGAGCAATTGGTTGAAGAGGAATCTAAAGTTAGTGAAGGATGGAAGGATTTTGGAAGGGTTATTTATGATCCTGGATTGATAAATCTTAAAAAAAGAACTGGTGGAAAAGACCTGGAGAGGGCTCGAGAATTTAGTTATGATGGTTCAAAAGCGCCTGAGGGAATGCATCTTGAAGCGCTTGCTATGACTCGTATTGAAAAAAAGAGAGTTAAGCCAGATTGTTATGTTTCTGAAAAATGTTTTAATCCAAAATTTGCTTGCTCTGAAGATGAGCTAAAATCTATATTAGATAATGAAGCTTTTCATGCACTCTATAATGTAAGAGGCAAGCTTCAGATAATCAAAAATATAAAAGGGTTAAAAAGGAGTGAGGAATTAAATATTATGGCTCTCGAATTGTTTAGTTTAGATTATCAATGCTTTAATCTTGCGGAAAAGGGTAAGAGAGAAAATGTAAGTAAAAAGTTTTTGAAATCTTTTTTTGAAACATACTTTAAATTAAGGCAAAGGTTTGAGGAGATTAGCAAAGAAGATAGTGATGAAGGGAAATTTGCAAAGATAATATTTGATTCTTTAAGAGTTGAAATTGATCACAGCACTAATGCAGTTAGGGTTAAAGAAAACTTTGTAGGGCCTAGTAATTTTGATTTTAAACAAGCTGTTGAGAATGAAAATTTAAGGCAAGCTTATCTTGATAAAATCGTTCTAGAAGAAGCGGCAAAATTAAAAGAATGGCGATGTTTTGATAAAATAGTATATGATTATGGGTTTAAACAATTTACAAAAGATACCGGTGATCATCCTGATAAAGGGATATTAAAAAACAAGAATTATGGAGAAGCAGTAACTAAAGAGAACATTGGTATATTTAATACAAAAGCAATTACTAATGTTAATGATGGATATGTTGTTTGTTATGTTTCTGAACAATGTTTTGATTATGATTCTGAAGATGAGCTGAAATCTTTATTGGATAATGAGGCTTCTAATGCTTATCTGGCAAAAAAGGGTGCAAAATTAAAAAATCCTTCTGGAAGAAGTGATATAAAGGTAGGCAAGAGAATGATGCTTATGGCTCATGAGCTATTTAGCTTTGATTATCAATTTTATAAAATTGTAAAGAAAGAAAGAAAAGTTAGTGATGAGTTTAGAGGAAAAATGTTAGCTACTTATAGTCCTTTGTATTTTGAAATGGTGGGTATAAGTAAAAAAGATGATGATGAAGGAGCATTTGCTAAAGCAGTTATAGCTTCTTTGAAATGCAAGATAAATTACAAAAATCCTAAATAAAATGGCATTTATCAGGACTAAAAAGATAAAAGGGGCAGAATATGCCTATATTGTTGAGAACAGATGGAAAAGGAAGAAAACAAAGCAGAAATCTAAGAAGTATCTTGGCAGAGTTTATAGATTTGACAGAGTAAATATGATGGATTTCTATGAGTTTTATGGTATTTCAGATGTTGACAAGTATCTGGCTGAGAAGAGTAAGGAAGAGATTATTGTTGATTTAATTAAATTAGAGTTATTTAATCATGGGTTTAATGAGGAAAAAAATTGTTGGAGAAAAGGGAATTGTTTTCTTAATCTGAAGGAAAAAAAGATTTATAATGAAAAAGGAAATAATATTGCTTTGGCTTTTAATGAAGGATTTATGACAACGTATGCTTTACGTAAATTGCATAATTTCAGAGCTGATGTTGAAGAAGAGGGCTATGATTTTGCAAAATTGTTTGTTGAAGCTGGAATTTCGATTCCAAAGGATGTATTTGTTGGCATATTTAGTAAAGTTTATAAATAATTAAGAAGATGTGATTTTAATATGGGGCAAATACCTAAACATATAGGAATAATCCTGGACGGAAACAGGAGATTTGCAAAGAGGTTGATGAAAGAGCCTTGGAAAGGGCATGAGTATGGTGCTGAGAAGGTTGAGAAGTTAGTTGACTGGTGCAAAGAGCTTGGAGTTAAGGAAGTGACTCTTTATGCTTTTTCTATGCAGAATTTTAACAGGCCTAAATTGGAATTTAATTATCTAATGAAGCTGTTTTCTGAATTTTTTGATAATGAAGAACGTCATGAGAAGATACATAAAAATAAGATAAGGATAAGGTTTATTGGAAGGATTCATCTATTTCCAAAAGAGATCTATGAGAAAATGCTTAGATTGATGGAAGCGACAAAGGATTATGATGATTATAGGATTAATTTTGCAATGGCTTATGGGGGCAGAGAAGAGGTTATTGATGCAATTAAAAAGCTTGGAAGAGATATTGAAGATGGAAAGATTGATGTTAAAGATCTAGATGAAGAGAAGTTTGAAAAGTTCCTTTATATGACTTCTGAGCCTGATTTGATTATCAGAACAGGAGGAAATCATCGAACTTCTAATTTTTTAATATGGCAGAGCCATTATTCTGAGTGGACGTTCTTAGAGAAGATGTGGCCAGAGTTTGAGAAAGAAGATTTAGTTAAATGTATTCAAGAGTTTAGTCTAAGAGAGAGAAGGTTTGGAAAATAAAGAGTAAGCTTTAAATATATAGTGTATATAGTTTCTTTTGAGCGGATTGTTTTGGGTTAGAGCTCGTTGATTTGATTCTGTACTATAAGGGAGTTTGTGACAAAGAAATATTAGAATGACAGAAGAAATAGCATTGGATGATGGAACTGTTGTGCAAAGAAATGTGCTCCAAAATGGATTGAGATTGATAACTCAACATAGGAACGATGGTTGTCTAACTATTTATTCTGGTATCTGTGTTGGATCTAATTATGAGAGAAATGGTGATTCAGGATTGGCACATTACATAGAGCATATGCTTTTTAGAGGAACGGATAATTTAAGTAATATAAAGGTTTTAGATGCTATAGAAGGGGTTGGTGGCAGATGGAATGCTGAAACAAATCCAGACTACACATCATACACAATAAGGATATCTAAAGATCATGCTGACCTTGCTTTGAGAGTATTATATGATATTTTATTTAATTCTGATTTTGGACCTAGAAAGTTTGAGATTGAAAGAAAGGCTGTTTTAAATGAGATAAGAGAGAATGCTGATTCTATAGAAAATTCCTTGGAGAGATTATTTTTTAAAACGCTTTTTAAAGAACACCCAATGAAGATGCCTGTTGAAGGAACTATTGAAATAGTTTCTGATTTAGAAAGAGATTATGTATTTAATAGATATAAAGAGTTTTATGTTCCTAATAATGTTGTTCTTTGTATAATTGGTGATATTGATGAAGAAACTTATAATGGAATAGCAAGTAGATTCGAAAAATCAGAAAAAAAGAAAATTCCTGGATTAGAATCTGTTATTGAACCGTGTATTTCTAAAAGGAGGGTAGCTGTAGACGATGGCTGGGTTGATGAAGGGTCTTATGTTACAGTTGGATGGCAATTAAGAAATGGTAAAAAGATTCTTGGCATTAATGACCCTGATATGGATGTGATAGATCTTATTGATAGTTTGTTAGTAAGTAGTGAAGAGAGGATGACTGGAAGGCTTTTTCAGGAAGTTAGGGAAAAAAGAGGATTAGTGTATAGCATTAGTTCTGAATATGATGCTCTTGATGATTATAGTTATTTTTCTGTTGATTTTAATTCTGTAAAAAATGATACTGATGCTATTATTGATATAATCTTAAAAGAAATTAAAAGGATTCAGACTGAGTCTGTTTCAGTTGAAGAGTTGGAGAAGGTCAAGGCTTATTTGATTTCTGGCCATTACTTAGATAATGAAGGAGATGAGGATAGAGCAAAGTCTCTTTTAACATCAGAGATGTTTGAGAAAGGTGTTGAAAGTTTTAGAGATTATCGAAAGAAAATACAACGGATTAGCCAAGAAGATGTTATGAGGGTAGCTAACAAATATATAGATGTTGATAAGTGTGCTATTGCAAGAATAGAATAAATTATTTAAACTTTGATTTAATTGTTTCTTTCTATGGAAGAAGATGACATTATAGAACCTGAAAAATGGTATAAAGGGCCTTTGAAATATATTCTTGGAGTTTTTTTGATTTTGATTATTGTTTTGTGGCTAATTCCTGTTTATTCTGTTAAGCTTGATCCAAATCCTACTGTGATTCCAAAGTTAGGGGATGTTTTGCCACAAGATATTGTGGTTGAGGAAACACACCATAATCAAATCTCAATGATGATGGTTGAAGGCAGTGATCCTGTGATTAAAGAAGTTGCTGACAAGATTGTTGTTAGAAGCTGCAAGCAGAGCAATCAGATATGTCATGCAAAAGCTTTGTTTTATTTTGTAAGGGATAATTTTGAGTATGTTTCTGACCCAACTGCTTATGAATATGTGAAGACTTCTAGAGAGAGCTTGGTTTCAGGAGGTGGGGATTGTGATGATGCTTCTGTTTTGCTTGCTTCTCTTTTGGATGCTGTTGGGATTAAAGCAAGATTTGTGTTTGTTCCAGGTCATGTCTATGTTCAAGCGTATATGCCAAAGGCATTGAACAGGTATAAAAAAGAAGGAGATTTTGTAAATCTGGATGCTACTTGCAAATATTGTGATTTTGGAGAGATTTCTTGGAAGAGTTTTGATGCTGAGAAAAGGGTCTTGGGTTAAATAAGCTAAACTTTAAAAAGGGGGTGAGTTTATAATTTTATATTGGGGGTAAAAATGGATTTTAAAGAGCAGCTTGGGATGTATAAAGAAAAGATTAATTCTGTTTTAGATGCATTTCTTAATGAAAAGATTGAGTCTGCTCAAGATAAGGATCTGAGATTTATTTATTCATCTATAAAGCAGGTTGTTATGAATGGTGGCAAGAGGTTGAGGCCGTCACTTGTTGTTGCAACATACAAGGCATTAACTGGGGAAGAAACAGAAGAAATCTACAAAACTGCTATTTGTGTTGAGTTGTTTCATAATTATACTTTGTTTCATGATGATATTATGGATGAGGATTTTCAAAGAAGAGGTCAAGCTAATTTAAATCAGATATTTAGCGAGCATGTTTTTAGAAAAACAACTAATAAAGGAAAAACAGGGCGGATATTTAAGAATGAGATGTCAAAATATGCTGTTTCTCAAGGAATTATTGCAGGAAATATTCTAAACTCCCTTGGATTAGAGGTTTTAGTGAAGTCTAGTTATAGTCCAGAGCAGATAAAGAAAGCAGTGGAGATATATAAAACTGCAAATGTCATAGTAAATCAAGGGCAGGTAAAGGATATTGAGTTTGAAACAGCAAAAGATATTTCTGAAGATGATTATATGAAGATGATTGAACAGAAAACAGCATATTTGTTTACTGCGTCTCTTCAGATTGGTGCTGTGCTGGCTAATGCTACTGAAGAACAATATAATGCTTTAACTAAATATGGTTTGAACATGGGCAAATCCTTTCAGATTCAAGATGATATTATGGATGTTTTTATTCCAGAAGGCAAGGGAAATACACCTGGCTCAGATATTTGTGAAGGGAAAACAACTTTATTGATTATAAAAGCACTGGAAAATGCCTCAGAAGAACAAAAGAAGGTTTTAGATTCTGTTGTTGGAAAGAAAGATGCAATGGAAGAAGAAATAAAAGAAGTTACAGAGATCATTAAACAGACTGGTGCTTTGGATTATGCTGAGGAGATTGCATTAACAAAGATTCAAGAAAGTAAAGAAGCTCTTAGAAAAGGAAAGATTAATTCTGAGTATTTGGAAGGTATTGCAGATTTTATGCTGAGCAGGAAGATTTAGCTTAAGAACCATTAAATTTATAAATCACCTCTTTCTCCTAAATACTCTTAGTATTCCCGTACATACTATCTTGGTGATAGGAGGGTAGAATGGATAAAGAAACCATAAAGAAAGCACTTGGAGAATTGAAAGCTCTTCCTAAAAAGAAGTTTAATCAGACTATTGATCTAATCATAGTTCTAAGGGGATTGAATCTGAAGAAGGCTGAGGAGCAGGTTGATTTTTATCATCTACTGCATTACAGTCCTGGAAAGGATATCAAGATATGCGGTTTTGTCGGGCCTGAGCTTGCTGGGCAGGCAAAAGAGGTTTTTGATGTTGCGATTCATGTTGATGATTTTCCAAAATACCAGAAAGACAAGAAAGGTGTTAAGAAATTGGCTGCTGAATGTGATTTCTTTGTTGCGCAGGCTAATATCATGCCAAAGGTTGCTACAACTTTTGGAAAGGTGCTTGGGCCAGTTGGGAAGATGCCAAATCCTAAGGCTGGCTGCGTAGTGCCGCCTAATGCCAATCTAAAGCCATTGGCTGAAAGACTGAAGAAAACAGTAAGGATAATGGCAAAAACACAGCCCATGATTCAATTGGCTGTTGGAAAAGAGGATGGAAAAGAAGAAGAGATTATGGATAATGTTATTACAACTTATACTGACTTAGTTAATCATGTGCCTGGTGGTAAAAACAACATCAGGAAAGTTCTGTTGAAGCTGACTATGAGCAAACCAATCAAATTAGAGGAGTAAATGGTTGAAGAAAAGAAAACAGGAGAAGAGGCTTCTCAAGAGAAGCCTGCACCGGAAGCTGAAGTTCATGTTTCTAAATATAAGAAGAAAGTTGTAAAGGATCTGGTCAAATTAATGAAAGAGTATCCTATTATCGGAGCAATCAATATGGAGAATATGCCTGCAGGTGCTCTTGCAAAGATGAGGCAGCAGCTTAGAGACCAGGTTGTTATCTATATGGCAAAGAGAAGGGTTATGAAATATGCTTTTGATGAGGTTGAAGCTGAGAAAAAAGGCATTAAAGATTTGATTCCTCATCTGAAAGGGATGCCTGCTTTGCTGTTTACAAAAGAAAATCCATTTTCATTGTTTAAAGTTATTAAGAAGAATAAAAGTTCAGCGCCTGCAAAGCCTGGACAAGAAGCTCCAAAAGATATTGTGGTTAAAGCAGGGCCAACACCTTTTGTTCCAGGTCCTGTTATTGGAGAGTTAGGAAGCATTGGGATAAAAACAGAAGTTGTAGAAGGAAAAATCCATATCAAAGAAGATTCTCTTGTTGTAAAAGAAGGAGAAGAGATAAATGCAGCTGCAGCTGGATTATTGCAAAGACTGGGGATAGAGCCAATGGAAGTTGGTCTTGATCTTGTTGCTGTTTATGAAGACGGAGTTATCTATGATAAGAAAGTACTAGATATTGATGAAGAAGCATTCTTGCAAAGTTTATCAGATGCTGGAAGATGGGCTTTCAACTTAGCTATTGAAGCTGGTTATTATACTAAAGAAACAGTTGGTGTATTGGTTCCAAAAGCATTTAGAGAAGCAAAATCTATTGCTTTGGAAGCAGGAATAATGACTGATGCTGTTGCAGAAGAATTAGTTGCAAAAGCTGAAGCACAAGCAAGTGCATTGAAAGCAAAGATTCCTGAAGCACCGAAAGAAGAGGCCAAACCTGAGGAGAAAAAGGAAGAACCAAAGGTTGAAGAAAAAGCAGAAGAAGCTAAACCTGAACCAGAGGCTCCAAAAGAAGAACCAAAGCCAGAAGCACCAAAAGAGGAACCGAAAGTTGAAGAGAAACCTGTTGAAGAGGCTCCTAAGGTAGAGGTAAAGCCTGTAGAGGAGCCAAAAGTAGAAGAAAAGATTGAAGAAGCTCCAAAAGAAGAAGTAAAAGAGGAGCCAAAACCAGAACCTGAATTACCAGATACTTCAAAAGTAATTACTGAGGCTATTAAGATGAATGAAGAGGCCAAAGCCGTAGCTGAAAAACCAGAAACAGCTGTTGAAGAGAAGAAAGATATTCCTGTTGCTGAAAAAAAGCCAGAAGTTGTTTCTGCAACACCTGAAGAAAAAGTTGAGAAGCAAGAAGAAGAGATAGTAGAGGAGTTAATAGAGATAAAAGAAGAAGTTAAGGAAGAGAAAAAAGATCCTAGCACTAAAGATGTTGAGAAGATTGAGAAAGAAGTTGAAAAAGTTGAAGAGAAATTAGAAAAAGTTGAAGAGGAGAAAGCAAAGATTCCTCCAGTTGAAAGGATAATTATTGAGAAAAAGCCTGAACCTAAGCCTGTTGGGAGGGAGATTGATCCTGAAAAGCAGAAAGCTGCCCAGGAAGGCGAGGCTTTGTTTGAACAGTTAAAGAAAAAAGGAACTTTGAGAGGGATTGAGAAGGAAAAAGAGCTTGTAAAACCTGCTGAACCTAAATCTCCTCAGGAAATCATAGATGATGCTCATAAGAAGATGGATGAAAAGAAAGATGAAGTGCCATCTGCTCATGATTTATTAAAAAAGAAACTAAGAAAAAAATAATAATTAATGGAGGAATATAAAATGGAATACGTATATGCGGCAATGTTGTTGCACAAAGCTGGCCAAAAAGTTGATGAAGCAAGTGTAAAGAAAGTGCTTGAGGCTGCTGGTGTACAACCTGACGAAGCTAGAATTAAAGCTCTTGTTGCTTCACTTGAAGGAGTTAATATTGATGAAGCAATTGAGAAGGCTGCTGTTGCTCCTGTAGCTGCTGCTCCTGCGCCTGCTGAAGGTGGAGAAGCTAAAGCTGAAGGCGGAGAAAAGAAAGAAAAGAAGAAATCCGCTGAAGAGGAGAAAAAGTCTGAAGAAGAAGCAGCTGCTGGACTTGGCGCTTTATTTGGCTAAAATTGCAGAGCAATTTTAGCACTTTTAGTTTTTAGTAGGGAAGGTACAACATGAATGATAAAAGTGAACTGAAAAAGAAACTCAACATATGCAAAACAGAAATAAACCGGTTGAGGAAGACTCTGAATCAGTTAGACGACCAGAAAGAAGCCTGGTTTAAGAAAAAAGAAGAGTACAGCAAAGATATTTCTAAGCTTATAGGAAGAGTAAAGGGCAGCAAAAGAACTAGAGACAAGTATACTAAAGAAGTTAAGGTTAGTAAAGAGAAGAGAAAAGAGCTGAATGACAGGATCAGAGCAAAGATTGAAGAGTTTAAGAAATTAAATATAGAGAAGAGAGATATCCAGAAAAAGTATGGGATAAAAGAAGATCCTTCTATTATCAAAAAACAGATTGAGAAGCTTGATTTTGTTATTGAGCATGAAGGAGTTAGTTTTGATAAAGAGAAAAAATTGATGAAAGAGATCAAAGAATTGAAAAAGAAGCTTGGAGAATCTGGAAAAGCAAGCGATATCTTTGAGAGGGCAAACAAGGTAAGCAAAGAGATTGATGAACTAAAGGAAGAGGCTGAGGGATTTCATAAGGAAGTCCAGACAAAAGCAAAAGAAAGCCAGGAGAAGCATGAAGAGATTATTGGAGCTAGCAGAGAAGTTGACGAATTAAGGAAGAAAGAAGAAGGGGCTTTCAGGAAGTTTGTTGAGTTCAAAAAGAAGTTCGTTGAAGCGAATGATGGACTGCAGGAGAAATTGATTGAAGTGAGCAAGCTAAATATAGAATTTGGCAAAGAGAGAAAATCAGTTGAGGCTAAAAAGAAGGAAGTCAAGCACAAGAAATTAAAGAAAAAAGAGGATATTGTAAAGGAGAAATTGAAAAAAGGCGGAAAATTAACAACTGAAGATCTTCTTATTATGCAAGAGTTGGATAAGTAGAACTAGTTCTATATTTAAAAAATAAAAAAAATAAAAAAAATTAATTTGTTTTTTTATTCAGCAGGTTCTTCTACTGGTTCTTCTTCTGCTACAGGCTCTTCTTCGTCTTCTTCAGGCTCTTCCTCAGCTTCAGGCTCTTCTTCTACTTCTTCAGCTGCTTTCTTTCCTTTTGCTTTTGGAGCTGCTTCTTCTTCAGCTTCATCTTCTTCAGCTGCTTTGCCTCTTTCCTTTATTACTCCAGTGCCTTTTTTGACGATTCTTACTTTAGCAAGATCTTTTCCTTCTTTCAAAGCAGCTTCTAGAGCAGCGATTTCTTCGTCTGTTGCTCCTTTTTCAGCTTTGATTTTTATTCTTGCCTTGTTTTTGTTTGCTTCAACCTTAACTTTGAAAGCTGAGTTGATGCCTTCCATGCTTTGAAGCATTTCCTGGATCTGAGCTTTTTCTTCTGCGCTGATCTTCTTGCTAACCTTAAGCTTTATTTGGTTAACAGCTTCAACAGCTTCTTCGTTTTCAGCCATAGCTTCTTCAATCTCAACTGCGTCAGCAAGCTGCTCTTCTCCATCTCCATCGCCCATTTCCTCGACATTTTCTTCTACTTCTTCTACAATCTCTTCATATTCTTCTTGGGCTTTAGCTGCTTTGTCTAGCTTTTTCTCAGCAATCATAGCTTGAACTTCAGCAAGCCTTTCATGCGCATGAGCTAGTCCTTTCTTAGCTTTTGCAGATCTTCCAAATGTCAATGAAAGACTGATTCTTTCCATTGCTCTTTCTATGCCATGCAGTGGAGAATCTGGTGTAATTCCAGCTTCGTCGATAACTTCTTCGTCAAGCTCTACAAGAACTTCTTCTTCCTCTTCTACTTCTTCTTCATCTACTTCTTCTTCGTCTTCTTCTTCAGTTTCAGTCTCTTCCTCTTCCTCGACTTCCACTTCTTCTTCCTCTACTTCGTCTTCGTCTTCTACTTCAACTTCTTCTTCCTCTACCTCCTCTTCTTCAACTTCTTCTACATCTTCTGTAGGAGCTTCGTCTTCAGCAAAAACTAATGGAGCTAGTGAAAATACCATCAGCAATGCCAAAAAGATAGCTATTGTTTTTTTCATTTTGGTTAACCTCCCTTGGTTTTTCATCATGATTGATGAATATGAAATTTATTCGCCCCTTTCCATTTCGTGTAATTCTCTTGTTATATGTTCTGCAATATCTCCTTCAAAATCATCTTCTTCAGAATCGTCTTCTACGATTATAATAGGATATTGTGATTCTTCTTCAATTGGTTCTAATGCTGGGTTTTCTTCTACTTTCTTTTCCAAAGTAGAATCATCTTGTTTTTTCCATGCATCTTCTAAATTAATTATTCCAGTTTTGCTTCTCTGAGTTTTTCTTTGTTTTTCACGATCATCATTAAATGCTTGAATTGCTGTATAAATTTCATCTGATCTTACACTTTGTCCCTGGATTATTCCAAACACATAATCTGCAGCTTTTTTATCCTCCTTAAGTTTTCTAAGGACTTCATAAGAAGTGGTTTCATCCATACCTTCTACTGTATATGATCCTTTGGATTCTGGATCTGTAACAGTCAGAACAAAACCTCCTTTGTCAGATCTATACATTAACTGTGCAGGATATCCTTCTTCGTAGATGATGCTTTTTATTGTATCTGTAAAAGGAGGAAAACTATCATAGTCTCCGATTAATGTGATGAGATCTTTTGCATCTGCATTTTTGGTGCTTATTTTTCCATCATAAACAAAATCTGCTCTTTGTTTATTTTCCTCAAGTTGGCTAAGTATGCCTTGGCCTGTGTTTCCAACTTTAACATAATCTACTCCTATTGTTGTGCCTGCAAGCTCAGCATCAATAGAGTCTTTAGAAACAGTGTTTTCCATACTTAAGAATATCTTGTCTTTGAAAAAATCATAATGTACTTTTCCAGAATAAGGTTTGTCATGCTTTGCACTAAGTATACTAGCAGTAATAGGGTTTTGTTTAAAATATTCTTTTATCTCTTTTCTTCTTTCAAGTTCCTCTTCGGTTAGATCTTTTAACATAGTATAGATTATATAGTGAAGGAAATAGATATAACTTAGGGGTGAAACAGTCTGCTTGATTTGGCTATTGGCTAGAAATAGTGGATTTTATTGTTCCAGTGTGTTCCATAGTCATTTTCTGAGGAAAACAAGGTTTTTTTTGCCTCTTTTTTCCTTTTTAATAACTTTTCTGTCTTCTAATTCTTTCAAGAGTCTTGAAAGTGTTGCTTTTGAGAATCCAGTAGCTATTCTTAATGTACCTTGCTCACAGGAGCCTTCTTTGAGCTTTAAGACATTGATTATTTGCTCTTCATCAGGTTTAAGGTGTTTTTCTACTAAATCCTCGTGCTTAACTATGATTTTCTCTTTGATTTCTGGTTGAGGGGGTGTTTTCTTTTTTGCTAATATCAGTATTAATCCAGCTGTGATTAGGATTACTGCAATTATGGAAAATATCCATGGAAGATAGTTTGTTTTTGGCTGGATCTGGGCAAATATTGACATGTCATCTCCTTGTTTTACGTCTGTTTTTTCCCAGATGAAGATCAGGCTTCTTCCATCTGTTGTTGCTTGGGTTGGATTTGGGTAGATTGAGCCTGAAGTTATGTCTGCTTCTTGTATTGGTTTTTTTAGAGCAGCTCCTTCTGGAAGTATAAGCTTTATTTTTAAGTTGTTTATGTTGTAGTCAAACTTCATGTTTAGTAGGAAGTTTGTCTTGTCAATGAATTCTTCTGTGACATAGTTGAAGCTGATCTTTGAATTTCCTCTTAATGTTATCTTAAGATTGTTTGCTTCCAAGTCAAAAGGTGTTTGCTTGCCGTCAACATAAACTGATAATGCATTATAATCTTTTGGAAGTGAGAATTCATATATGCCTGTTACTTTTGTCTGGAATTCTATAGAAGTGTCTACAACAACCTTGTTCTTAAAAATATTAAAATCAGCATTATATGTATCTATATCTAATGCATAAGATATATTTGCTGCTAAGATCAATGTTATTAAGATTAACAGTATTTTCCTAAACATAGAAAGCAGTAAAGATATAAGGGTTTAAAAACCTTAGGTTTATTCTTTTTTAGAAATGAATTCTGTATAGCCGCACTTTCCGCAGGTCAATCTGTCTTTGTGCTTTGCTAAGAAATATCCTTGTCCGCATTTAGGACAGGACCTGTTTTTTCTTTTTAATGTATTTCCTGAAACTTCATAAAGAGTGTCTGCTCCTTTTTGCTTCTTTTTTTCTTTTGGTTTTTCGTCTGCCATTTTTATTCAGCTTTTTCCTTGCCGGCTTTTTCCTCTGGCTTTTCAGATTCAGCCGGAGCTTCTTCTTTTTCAGCTGGCTTTTCTTCTTTAGCTTCTTCTTTTGGAGCTTCTGCTTCTTCTTTTTTAGCTTCTGCTGGTTTTTCTGCAGGAGCTGCTTCTGCTTTTGCTCCTGGTGCTGCCTTTTTTTCTTTTGGTTTTGGCTCGATTTTTGTTTTTGCTTCTTCTGATTCGTAGACAACAGCGTCGACATCTGCTTCTTTTGAGCCGTAATGAGTATCAATCTTTTTGACTACAACGAGTTTTACATCTTTTTTTGTCTGCTTTGCAATGTCTTTTGCAACATCTTCATTTGAAGGTGTTTGCGCTTCGAAAGTGATGTGCGCTTCAATCTTTGTTCTAGATAGTAAAGGCTGCTCTGTTTGAGAAATAATTTTCATAGCCATGCTTACCTCACCTTAATTGCGTATTCTCCTTTTACTTTGATGCCTACTTTTTTGGCTATTTCAGATTTTTCAGGATCAGTAATGTTTATTCTTCCTTGCCAGTTTGTTGAGAACTGGTTGCCTTTGCAGTTAGGGCATTCATTGCCGTCAACAAACATTCTGCATTTTTTGCAAACTTTTCTTTTTACCATTTTTCAATTATTTTTTCTTTGGTTTAGATTCTTTCTTTTCTTTTGGTTTTGCTTCTTTCTTTTCTTCTTTTTCTTCGGTTTCTTCAGCAGGAGCTGCTTCTTTTTCATGGTCTTCTTTGATCCATTCAATTTTTCCCAGGCTTGGTTGCCTCATTGTCAATCCTAATTTAGGATTTGTCGGGTCTTTGTATGAAACTGCAATGATTCTTGCTTTGCATTTGTCTCCTACTTTTAATGCTCTTTTTGTCTCTTTTCCTGTCAAGACCTTGTCTTTTGCAAAGCTGACAAAATCGTCCATTGTCTGTGATATATGGATCATGCCTTCTGTCGGACCTAGTGTGAAGAATGCTCCGAAATCAGCAATATCTTTTATTGCTCCTGTAACAACTTCCTGCAGTTCTGGCTTGAATGTCAATAATTCAAACTCTGTTTCATAGTATGATGCTCCATCTCCTGGGATTATGATCCCTTCCCTGATGTCATCCACTTGAGATACATCTATCACCATGCCCAAGTCTTTTGAAATAAAGCCTTCGTATTCTGCTTTAACCTGCTTTAAGACAGCATCTTCTTTTGTCAAATTAAATAGGCTTGGTGGTACTCTAATGTGGTCTTTAATTTTAGATTTATAGAACATTTTATCCCTTGAATCTGTATTTAGAGGGTATTTATAAAACTTACTAATTTTATACTAGGGCTAGCTTCTTTTTCTGTCTTAAAACAATTTTTTTTCCTTTAATTCTGCGTTTTAGAGCAATATCCTGTGTTGCTATGATGTAGCCTTTGATTTTTGCAAGAATATCATCTACATTATTGTTTTTTGTCTTTAGAATCTTTACTTTTTTTGCTTTTATTAGCTGCAATGCTAGCTTTGCAGCATGCTTGTTTTTCAAGGATTGTTTTTTGTCTTTTGTTATTGATTTTAGTTCTTGGATTACTTTATCTAGAGTGCAGATTTTGTAGGATTCTAGCATAATTCTATTAATTTCTGCAAAGATGTCTACATTGAACTGTGCTGGAATCAACAGAAAGTTTGTGTCTAGGATTATTTTCCGAACCATTTTTTCATCTTAACTGCATCTCCATAGACATCTGGAGACTCGTTTATAATTGTTATTGATTTTGGCTTGTGTTTTTTGATTGCTTTTGCTAAAGGATTGAAGAATCTTTTGTCTAGTAATTTATGGGAGCGCTCTCCTTTTGAGCCAAAGGTTATGCCAGAGAAATGGCAGTGGATATGGGACAAGTGCTTTATTTTTTTCATAATCTCATTATAATCTATTTTTCCCTGTGTTCTTGCATATAGGTGAGCAAAATCAATACATATTGAGCAGCCTGTTGATTTTTTTAATCTTAACAGATCTTCTAATCCTGCGAACTGGGAGGGCTTGCCTGTTGTTTCTGGAGCAAGCTTTACTTTCCATTTGTTTTTCTTGATTGTCTTTTGCAAGTCTTGAATTTGTTCTTTGATTATCTTGTAGACATCTTCTGGATTACGTCCTTGATAGAAGCCTGCGTGGAAAACAACTGGAGATGCTCCTAGATGATGGGCTCGTTCGCAGCTTTGAAGAATGCGCTTTTTTGATGCAGTTAGTTTTGCTTTTTCTTTTGAAGCCAGATTGATATAATAAGGGCCGTGGACAGAAAGTTTTATGCCTAATTCTTTTGCAAGCTGGCCTACTTTTTTTGCTTCTGCATTAGACATCCTGACTCCATATGTAAAAGCGACTTCCATTGCATCCAAGCCAAGTTCTTTTGAGTGTTTAACTCCTTCTTCATTTCCCAAGCCGCCTGAACCAGCATGTCCAAATAGTATTTTTGACATTTTCTTCGAAAATTTCAAACCTTACTCATTTCATTCGTAAGTTTCATTGTTCTTCACTTACTTTTATTTCCATTTTTGTAAAGTATTTAGTAAAGCGGGTTATGATTGTTGAGATGATTATTGAATATATCATGAATAGTAATATTAAATCTAGTATTAAATCTAATCCTATAACTGCTCTTGTTGCTAAGGAGAAAACAACAACTGCGACAGCGATTCCTTTTGGGGTGTTTAAGGTCATATATACTTTTTCTTTTAACGAATATTCTTTTGGCTTGGCAAATAAATCAACTGCAACAAACCTTATTCCAAGATAGGCCAGGAATAATGCTGAAGCTGGAATCAAAAAAGAAAATGTCCAGGGTATCTTGATTATTGAGCCAATTAAGATGAATACAATTATCTCAAATACTTCTGCAAATATCTCTCCGAATTTCTGAAGCTGCTTCATGTGCTTTATGTGATAGAGGTTGCCAAAGACCAGGCCAGCTGTGGTCACTGCTAAAACACCATTTCCACCTAATGTTTCTGCTATTACATAGGTCAACAGAGATGCTGTGATCATTGCTAAGGGTGAGAGGGTTGCTGAATAGTATTTTTTCATGAATCTAAAGAAAATAAATGCAATTATCATTCCTGTTCCAATTCCTGCTACAAATTGCTGGGCAAACGGCAGGGCCTGGCTTGAAAGGATAGCTAATGTGGAATCTCCTGCAACATTTCCTATTATATCTATCAATAGGAAGGGGATAAGGACAATCAATGGGGTGTTGATGATTGCCTCTACTTTCAGAAGCTCGAATAATTTTGTTTTTGCGCCAGCCAGTATCATCAGTGTTGAAGATGGGTCTGTTCCTGAGACAACTGCTGCAAATGCAACTGCCAATAATATGGAATCTGGTCTAAAGATGTAATAGGTTATTGCTGACAATATTGTCATGTTCAGGAACAGGAATATCAATGAAAGCTTTAGAGCTGATGCTGACATTGAATCGAATTCGCGAAATTTGAATTTTGAGCTTGAATCAAAGACCACCATTGCCAATGTTATGACTGCAATAGATGTCAAGAAGATTGGCGGGAAGTTTATCAATGGCTGTCCATTGATTTTGATGTAGCCTGCTGCCATACCTACTCCAATCAGCAACAATAAGTTAGGTATCTTTAGTTTTCTTGAGACGATTGAAGACAACAATCCGATAAGAAGAATTACTCCAAAATAGGTTACAGTCAATAATGTCTGATCTAATGCCAAATTAACACCTCTTTTATGTAAATTGGAGAAAGTTGTTTATTAAATTTGTGTTTTAGAAAACTTAATAAAGCTTTATAGATTTTGTTTTAGTATGAAGCTGTTAAAAGAAGTTCTGGCTGAGATAAAGCCTACTAAGGAAGAGGAGAAAAAAGTCAAGGAAATGATAGAGGATTTTCTTAGCAAGCTGAATAAAGGCTTGAAGGACGGAAAAGCAGTGCTTGGAGGAAGCGGGGCAAAAGGGACGTGGCTGAGCAATGTGCATGATGCTGATGTGTTTGTGCAGTTTAATTACAAGAAGTATAAAGATAAGAGTGACAAGCTTTCTGATATTTTAGAGAAAGTGCTGAAGAAGGTATTTGGAAAGGTTAAAAGGCTGCATGGAAGCAGGGATTATTTTCAGATCAAGAAAGGGCGATTTACTTTTGAGGTTGTTCCTATATTGAAAATCAACAAAGCAGAGGATGCTATTAATATAACTGATGTAAGTCCGTTGCATGCTGACTGGGTCAATAGGGCTTCTCCTTTAGCAGATGAGATAAGGCTGACAAAGCAGTTCTGCAAGGCAGCTGGAGTTTATGGAGCTGAGAGCTATATCAAAGGATTTAGCGGATATATGTGCGAGATCCTGACTATCAATTACAGCGGTTTTTTGAAGCTGGTTAGAGCTGCTTCAAAATGGGGAGATAAAACTTTTGTTGATTTCCAGAAATATTACAGAAATAAGAATGATGCTATGTTCAAGATTAATAAAAGCAAGCAGCAAGGGCCCATGATTATCATTGATCCTGTGCAGAGAGACAGGAATGCTGCTGCTGCTTTGGATGAAGAGAAATATATGCAATTTATTTATGCTTGCAAGGAGTTTTTGAGAAAGCCTTCTAAGGAATTTTTTGAGATTAAAGAAGTCAGTGTAGGAGATTTAAAGAAAAGGGCTAAGAAAGATAAATTAATTTTATTAAAAGTTGAAGCTCTAAGAGGAAAAACAGATGTTGTTGGAAGCAAGCTGTTGAAAGCAGCTGAATTTATTGGGAAAAAGTTGAGAGAGGAAGAATTTAAAGTATATGAGCATGGCTGGAAATGGGATAAAGGGAAAAAAGCAGAATTCTGGTTTATTGTTGACAAAAAATTATTGCCTTTGACTGTTGAGAAGCAAGGGCCTCCTGCAAGATTAAAAAAACATGCGGATAGATTTAGGAAGCAGTATAAAGGAAAGACGAAAGTTGTCAAAGGAAAGCTGGTAGCTAGAGTGAAAAGAGAGTTTAGAGAGCCTATTGCATTAGTCAAGAAACTGATTAAGGATGAGTATGTTAAGGAGAAAGTAAAATCTATTTCTTTTGCTCGATAGTTTCAACATATCTGCATTTTGGATATGCGTCGCAAGCTATAAAAGAACCGTAGACTGATTTTCTGACTTTTAATTTGCCTTTTTTGCATTTAGGGCAGGTTTTTTCTAGTTTGCCTGATTCGATTGCTTCCATTTCTTTTAGCTGCTCTTTGGAATAGCCTTCTAGTTTTGAAGGGCATTTTGGGTTTACGCAGACTTCTTGGGGCTGTTTTCTGCTTTTTATTACCAGGACTTTTGGATGCTGGCATAATTCGCATATTTTTCTAGCTGGCTTGACCAAAGCATTTGATGGAAGCGAGAATGTTGTTTTGCAGTCTGGATAGCGATTACAGGCAACAAACATTCCAAATTTTCCTCTTCTTATTTGCAATGAGCCTTTTTTGCAGACAGGACAAGGGCCTAGATTTGAGAGCTCGTCTCTTGTTGATTTTTGAGCCTCTGCTAACTCTTTGCCAATTGCTTTTTCTTCTTTTTTGAACTGGTCTGTGATTTTTGTCAGAACCTGTTTTGCTTCATCTATAACAGCGGATTCTTTTTTCTTTTGCTGGCGGATTTCCTCCATCTCAACTTCAAAGTGCCTTGTAAGGGCTTCATCTATTATTTTTGGATTGTGTTTTTCCAGTGTATTTATTGTTGCTATGCCTAATCCAGTTGCTTTGATCTGTTTTCCTTCAACATAATCTCTTTGGAATAATGTATCAAGGATTTGTGCTCTTGTTGCTTTTGTTCCTAGATTTCTTTTTTCAAGTTCTTTGATTATTGATGCTTCTGTGTATCTTTTTGGAGGCTGTGTCTGTTTTTCAAGCAGATTAATGTCTTTAACATTGAGGACATCTCCTTTCTTGACTGCTGGAAGCTCTTCTTCTTTTGCTGGTGTAAATCTTCCGTAGAGAATATGCCAGCCTGGCTCTATAGTTGTTGTTCCTTTTGCTAAGAATATCTCTTTATTGCAGTCTATCCTTATGTTCATTGTCTCTCTTACTGCTGCATCTCCGAAAGTTGCCAAGAATCTTCTTGCAATCAATTCATAAACATTCATTGTTAATTTGTCCTTTAATGCTGGGATTATGCCGGTAGGATAGATAGCTGGATGTGCTGGATCTGATTTTTTCCCTTCATTAGGCTTTAAGGTGTGTTTGTCTAAGAGAATTTTTGTTTCTTTTGGGAATTTTTTTTCTAAAGCATTGATTAGCTTTTTATAGCCAATCTTATGAGGAAGTTTTTGAGATGATGTACGTGGATAGGATATGTATCCAGCTGTATAAAGGTCTTGGGCAATTGCCAAAGTGTTTTTTGGAGTGATTCTCAATGTTCTGTAAGCCTCTATCTGCAATGAGGTCAAGTCAAATGGAAAAGGCGGCGGCTGGTTAAAGCGTTTTTTCTCAACATCATCAATAACTGCTGTCTCTTCTTTATGGACTTTCTTAAATATGCTGTTTGCTTGTTTCTGATTCCAGAATTTGTCTTTTTCATGCCAGGATTCTATTGTTTGTTTGTTTTTTTCTCCTATTAATTGTATCTGCCAGTAGGTTTTTGGCTTGAAAGCCTGAATCTCTTTTTCTTTGTCAACAACCAGTTTTAATGCAGGTCCTTGTACACGTCCAGATGACATCAGCTTGAACATTCCTGCTGTTTTTATTGCAGATGTTAGTGCTCTTGATGTGTTAATACCATAGAACCAGTCTAATTTATGACGAGTTTCTCCTGCATTTGCCTGTCCCCAATCTAAGGTTTTTGATTTGTTTTCATATGCTTCAATAAGATCATCTTTAGTTAAAGTGGAGAATTTCATCCTATTTGCATCTTTTTTCTTGCATGCATAACGGATTACATTAAGGCCAATAACCTCTCCTTCCACATCATAGTCTGTTGCAACTGTAAATTCATCTGCGTCTTTTGCTAGTTTCTTTATAGAATTAAGATATTGCTTTGTGAAGGCTGATGCTTTGCTTATATCTGCAGCAGGCTTCCACTCGATATTGTAAACAGGATAGGTCCAGCCTTTTTTTTCTTTTTCAGCCAAGCCATACAAATGTCCTACTGCGCATGTAACAATTATCTGTTTTCCATCATGTGTTAGGCTGTAATAAGGAATTTTTCTCATATATGTCTCTCTTTTTGGCTTGTTGTCGGCGAGAGCTTCAGCTATTTTTTTTGCTGCTGCTGGTTTTTCGCAGATGATTAATTCGTACATAATTTCCCGGAAGTGGTAAAATATTTAAAAACCTTTGGTTTTAGGTAATTTTAGATGCATATTTTGTCGTCGATAAATTATCTAAATGGATTATAGAATTTCCTAAAAAGTTTTAATAGTGGTGGTGATTTTACAAGAATAGATGCGAGTCTTGCTTTAATAGGTATTTTTCCGTGCATAAAAAGGTTGATTAATTCCTTCTCTTTTGGCAATTTAAAGAGTTTTTCAAGATTTTTATGTTGGAATCCAAAGAGCAATATAGAAGTGAATACTAAACTTGCTTTTAATTGATTGCCAAAGGATTTTTTCCAGGCTTTTTCATACTGTTTTAAGAAAGGCGCTTTGAAGTTTCTTTTCTTTATTGCTTTGGTTGCTGTTTTTGCTGCGAGTTGCCCTGATTTTAATGCAAAGTAGATTCCTTCTCCTGCACCTGCATAGACTTGTCCTGCTGCGTTTCCACAAACCAGTAATCTCTCTGCATAGGTCTGCTTTATTTGGCCAGTGGTTGGGAAGATTCCTGCATAGCTTGGCTTGCCTTTTGATTTTGGAGCATGTTTTTTAATAGCTTGTTTGAATGCCATCTTGATAGTTGTTTTTCTATTGGAAGGAAATATTCCGATGCCAATATTTGCCTTGTTTTTATTTTTTGGAAATATCCATAATGCTGTTGGATCATTATCATTAAAAAAGAAATAAAGTGTTTTTGGATTTAGATTGTGGTTTGTGAAGATTCCACCATAACAAGGAATTGTCACTGGCGGAGATTTTATTAAATTGAATTTTTTCTGTATTTTATAATTACAGCCATTTGCTAGAATTGCTAGATTTGCTTTTATTGTTCCTTTGTTTGTTATTATTTCTAAGCAATCTTGTTTTTTAGTTATATCTCTGCATGTTGTGTTTAGTTTTATTTTATTTTTTGTAGGAAATGCAAGCCATTTTTCAAATTTAGGCCTGTCTAATATAAGATAATCAATATCAAGGATTTGTTTTGTTTTTCCTGCCCATATTTCAAATTTATTTGTTCTATTTTTTACAAATGGATAATTGGTTGTTTTGAATAATTCTAGAAATCCATCTTTTCTAATGCCTTCTCCGCATTTTAAGGGAAGGCCAATTTGTTTTTTTTGATCAATTACAATAAATTTAATATTTGTTTTTGCTAATGTTCTTGCAGCCATTAAGCCAGCTGGCCCTGCTCCTATTATTACTACATCGCATTGCATCACAACAATATTTATTAATCAATATAAATATTTAACTATATGAAAAAGATTTTTTCAAAAATTATTGATTCTATTGATGAAAAGATTTTGGATAAAGAGATTTCAATAGATGAAAGCAGATTTATCGACGTGAAAAAAATCAATGAAGGGAGGATAGCTTTTGTTGATGGAGGGCAGGCAGAGCTGTTAAAAGGAAGCAACTTTTCTTTGCAGTTTATAAGGGTTGGAGGATTGGTTTTTGATGGGAAAGATAAAAAATCAATTGTTAATGAGTTTTTTGTTTTAATAAGCATGGATGGGGATGAATATAAGACAGAGGTGTTTGTAGTTAAAGGGGATGGTGTTGATAATATAAGCATAAATTCATTTGATGGGACAATTAAAGAAGGGAAAGATAGAGGGAATGTTTCTAAAGTAGGAGGAATAGTCAGAAGGTTTGCTGAGCTGGAGCTGGCTGGTAGAGTTGTTAGAAATGTTAGTGCAGTTGTGCTTGATGGAAGCCTGAAAGCAATGGTCAAAGGAGAGGAAGAAAAGCTGGAAAAGCTGTTTGAGAAAGGTATTGTTTGTGGATTGGCAAAAACAAGCAAGATAATTGAAGATGGAAGGTGTGTTTTGAGCAGGTTAAATGGAAGGGAAGGAGAATGGTGTTATGGGCTAGGAGAAAGAGAGTATGTTGTCAGGCTGAATAAGAACAGTGACTATGTTTTTGAGTTCAATATAAATAGGAAAGATAAGATGATGGATGTTTTAGGTATGCTTGCTGGGCAGGCTAATGATGCTGTTTTTCCTGGCTATCCTTACGGGCTGCTTATGGCTGACAAGATTGCCAGAGTAAGCAATGAAGAAAAGGAATATCTGCTGACTTTGTTTAAAGCGCATGCTGGCAGCAAATGGAATAAGATAAAGAATGGACTAAATGTTGTAAATGCGCATGATGTTCTTGATAATATATAGTTAGATAAGAAAAGTTTATATACTTCTATTTCTGAGAGTGTACTGAGACTGCGCAGTTTCGACTTAAGTCTCGATTTTTTTAAATTAAAAGGAGGGGTGTTAGAACATGGCGAGTGCATTAGGAAAGTGGGCATTTATCATTGGTGCTCTATTAGCAGTTCTGCTTGGAATTCTTGAAGGAGTTGGACAAGCATTAGGAACAAATGCATGGCTTGTACTATTACTATTGGTATTAGGTCTTGTGATTGGTTTCGTAAACATTGCTGCTAAAGAAGTACAGCCATTTTTGGTAGCAGCGATTGCAGTATTGGTAGCAGCTGGAGCAGCAAACTTAGTTGCAGCTAATACATTGTTCAGTCCATTAGGAGCAATCCTAGTAGCTGTTGTTAAAGATGTTGTATTAGTAGTTGCACCAGCAGCATTAATAGTTGCTTTAAGAGCTGTTTATGGATTTGCTGCTGAATAAGCAAATTCATTTTTTCTTTTTTTTTCTATTTCTTAGAAACGTTTATATATGAGTGTTCTGTAGAATAGAGTATTCTAATCATAAAAAGAGGTGAATTAGATGGCTAAAAAGAAAAAAGGAGATATGAAGAAAGCAGGACATTATTCTTTCTTAGCAGGAATAATTCTGGCAGTAGTAGTTGCATTTGTGCCTCAGTTGAGAGGGGACATCACTGTCTGGGTATTGGTCACATTAGGAGTTGTTGTTGGACTGATGAATGTCACTGCTGAAGAGACAACCAAGTTTTTGGTTGCAATATTGGCATTGATACTTGCAAGCTCTGCTAGTGCTTTGACTTTGGCAACTATCTGGACTGGGTTGACATCAATACTAGGAAATATAATTATCTTTGTAAGCCCTGCTGCAATTGTAGTTGCTTTGAAGACAGTAATTGCGCTGGCTGAAGACTGAATTAATTTTCTTTTTTTTTGTTTTTTTAATTATGGGGGAAAGGAATGAAAAGGATAAAGATAGAGAGATTATTTACAGATGAGAAGACGCTGATGCTTGCTTATGATCAGGGGCTAGAGCACGGGCCTATTGATTTTGACGAGCATAATGTTGATCCTGATTATGTAATTTATATTGCAACGAATGGAAAGTATAATGCTTTTATCTGCCAGAAAGGGATTGCTGAGAAATATCATGAGAATTATGCAAGAAAGATCCCTCTTGTTATCAAGTTGAATGGAAAGAGCAATATTCCAAGGATCTTTCCCATTGCAAAGCAGATTTGCAGTGTCAAGAAGGCGGTGGAGTTGGGGGCTGATGCTGTTGGTTATACTATTTATGTTGGGAGTCCGTTAGAGCCTGAGATTTTCAAGGAGTTTTCAAGCATACAGGAAGAGGCTCATGATTATGGGCTGCCTGTTATTGCATGGATGTATCCAAGAGGAAGGTTTGTGACAAATGAGTTAAGCACTTCGATGCTTGCTTATTCTGCAAGGATTGGATTGGAGCTAGGAGCTGACATACTGAAGATAAAGTATAATGATAATGCTGAGGAATTCAAATGGGTTGTTAAGTGTGCTGGCAAAGCAAAGATAGTTGTTGCAGGAGGGCCTAAGCAGCCTGGAGCTGGTTTCTTGAGAAAGGTCAAGGATGTCATGGGGACAGGAGCAGTGGGGATGGCTGTTGGAAGAGAGGTTTGGCAGCATGAAAGCCCGATTAAGATGACTGCTGCAATAAAAAGCATTATTTTTGAGAATGCCAGTGTTGAGCAGGCAGTTGAGTATTTGAAATAATTATTTATACAATGTAAGGTAAAAGTCTTACAAGCATAAAATTTCTTACAAAATTTTATATAGGGGTTGTTCTTTTTTTACATTATGATTGAAGAAATTATTATATTGGTGCTGATGACTTTGCTGCCTTTCTTAGAATTAAGAGCCAGCATTCCTTGGGGGATTCTAAAATTGGGAATGGACCCTTGGCTTGTGTTTGCTGTTTGTGTTGTTGCTAATATATTACTAGCTCCCCTGATATGGCTGTTTATCAATTATGTTATGCAGCTTTTTTTGAAGATCAAGGCTATTTCTAAGCTGTATGATAAGATGGTTGTCAGAACGCAGAAGAAAGTAAAGCCTTATGTTGAGAAGTATGGAAAATTAGGGCTGGCTGTGTTTATAGGGATTCCGCTGCCTGGAAGCGGTGTCTATTCTGGAGGATTAGGAGGGTATTTGCTTGGATTTAAGTTTAAGGATTATATGATTGCTTCTGTGATTGGTGTGTTGATTGCTGGAATCTTGGTTTTAATTGCAAGTGTCAGCGGATTGGAGATATTTAGATTGTTTATTAAGGTGGGTTAAAGATGCTTTCAAATCTGGAATGGAGAAGACAGGTAATGCATTTTATTGGAGGATTGCTTTATGTTATTCTTATTTATTTTGATATAATTGATGTCTATGTTGCGGGGATATTGGTTGTTATTTATTTTGTACTTTCTTTGATTATGAAGAAGTACAAGATTCCTGTTTTGTATCCTGTATTGAAGCAGTTTGAGAGGTCTAAGGATTTGAAGACATTTCCTGGCAAAGGAACTGTATTGTATATAGTTAGTGTATTTGTTTGTTTACTGTTGTTTCCGAAAGAGGTTGCAATGGCTAGCTTGATCATACTGGCTATTGGGGATTCTATTGCTCCTCTTGTTGGACAGTATGGGACTATGAAACACCCATTTAGCAAGAAGAAGTTTTTAGAAGGAAGCATTGCTGGAGCTATTGCTGCCTTTGTTGGGGCTTTGTTTTTTGTTCCTATGTTAGAAGCTGGTTTTGCTGCAATTGCTGCAATGATTGCAGAAGGTGTTGGGTTGAAAATTGGAAGACATCCTGTTGATGATAATCTGGTTATGCCTTTTGTTGCTGGTGTTGTTATTATGGTTGTCAGGGCTTTACTTTAGAATTAATGTATTTCTGTATTTTCCATCATATTTTACATGATTGACAATGTCTTTGATATCTTCCATTCTTTCTTCTGTTAAATCAAAGATTTTTCTTACTAGTCCTTCAGCAGCTGTAACTTCTTCTTCGTAAAGAGGATTTTCTTCATGTTCAGTCGTGATTGTATAGAATTTATCATGCATCTCATAAGATACTGGCTTATATTTTTTAAGCTTGTCTAGCCAATCTTTAACAACAGCTCTTTCCTCTAGTGTTGGTCTGTTATTGATTCTAAAAGGAGCAAAATATTCATTTTTGAGGCCTAATTCCATTGCAAAGGCGTAAGCAAATTTTCTTTCTTTCCATGTCTGCAATGGTTGCGGAGGGATATATTCTGTAGTAAAGCTTATTCCTTGTTCTGCAGCCTTTTGTCTAAGAATTTTTTCAAATTTAGGAGTTTCAATATAGAAAAACCTTATAGTTTGTGATGTTGATTCCATATTTTATTCTAATTTAGATTGTTTAAAAACCTTCGTGATTTTTACAAAAGTTTAAATACAAAAAGCAATCTTGTAAAACTTAATGAAAGTTTTAGCATTTGTTGATCTGCATGGGAGTAAATCTGGTTTAAGGAAGATTATTTCTAGGGCAAGGAAGAAGGATGTTGAATTGATTGTTTGTGCTGGTGATTTTACAATATTTGGAGAAGCGCAGGAAGAGATTCTTTCAAGATTGGATAAGCTTGGAAAGCCTGTCTTGGTTATTCATGGCAATCATGAGGATGATGTAGAGTTGAGAAAGGACTGCAAGAAGTTCAAGAATTGTTATTTTATTCATAATAATAAATTTAGAAAGAACAGCTATCTGTTTTTGGGCTGGGGTGGAGGAGGATTTAGTTTTAGAGATAATGATTTTGAGAAGCGTGCAAAGAAATTTAAGGAATGGGTAAAACAAGGGGACAAGGTTGTATTTGTGAGTCATGCTCCCCCTTATAAGACAAGGATTGATGAGATTGGAGGAGAGCATGCTGGAAATAAATCTTTTAGAAAGTTTATTGAGAAAATAAAGCCTGAGTTAGTTATTGCTGGGCATCTGCATGAATGTGTTGGAGAAGACAAGATTGGAAAGACAAAAGTCATGAATCCTGGGTATAAAGGAAGGATTATTGTAGTGTAGTGCAAATAACTTTTTATATATACTAAATGTAGTTCTTTTCTATGGATGAGAAAGATTTTGATAAGGTTGCTGAAGATGTTCTGAAATTAAAACAAGGATATAATAAAGATATCTCTGAGAGAGACGAGAGGATAAAAGGCCTTGAGAAGACTGTACAGGAAAAAAATGAAGAGACAGAAGAATTAAGCGAAAAATTAGAAGCTTCTGAGCAGAAAAATGAAGATCTTGAGCAGATGCTTGCCAAAACTCAAGAAGAATATAGGAGAAGGGAAGAAAAAGAAGAGATAGAAAAAGGCATAGCTAGAATAGAAGTTGATAAAAAAGGAAATATTACTGATATTAACAAGGTTGTTACAACCAGATTGGGTTATGACAAAACTGATTTGAAAGGGAAGGCTGCTTCAATTATTTGCGAGAATCCAGAAGACCTTAATTGTCTTGCTTTATTCCCTACAATGGATAAATTTGAACTAGGCGGAGGTTATAAAACAATTAAGACAGCAGGAAAAGATGGAACTGCAGAAGAATATGATGCTAATATAATGATAAGTTATAAAGAAGGCAAGTATGCTGGGGTGAGTATTCTTTTAGAATCTGTAGAATCGAATGGTTTTGTTGATTTCTTTAAAAATATTTTTTCATGGGGCAAGAAAGACAGGATAACTGATAAGGCTCCAGAAAAATTAGATGAAGACTATAAGAAAGTATTAAGTGGTTATTTTTTTGACTTAGTTGTTGGGAATAAAAAAGAATTTTATTGCAATTTAAACAAAGCTGAAAAAGCTGAAGAAGGGTGTGTAAATTATTTGGTAATGATGGCGACTATGCGAGAAAAAATGGGATATAAGATAAAAGTCGTCAAGGCTTCTGATGAGATGCATAATTATCTTAGAGGAAGAGGTTTTCCTAAAGATTGCATAGATTAATTTTTCAATCAGCTTTAAATATATCCTTCTATTCCCTATTGAATGAAAAAACCATTAGTTATCACAGGTATAGAAGATAAAGAGAGAATGTGGGACTTTGTCCATCTTCTTGAACAGAAATATGACTGCCAGGTTATTGATTTCTATGTTGCACCAGATTTAGATTATGGGGTATTATTTGAAGATACTAGTTTAGTTGTAGTAGATGATATTGGATTTGGAGAGCGTATTCAAGAAAATCGTCCAAATCTACCTGTTGTGATTACAGGTAACCAGGTATTGAATAATCGAGCATCGATCAATGCAGTTATTAATGGAAATTTTGATTACTGGCTGGAAGAGCCAAAAAATGAGAAAGAAGTTCAACTGATGTTTGACAAATTGAATGAGAACAACAGATTCAGAGTCCCATTGAATAATGGATTGGTTGGACTTGGTAAGTTTGGTGCAGGAACATTAGAACAATTACTTGCATCTCATAATTCATACTGGATAGATCAAATTAATGTATGGAGTCCATACTACCATGACAATTTTAATGAACAGCCATATGATAGTGTCATGGCGCCATTAGGCATTTATGAGAATGGATTAGGGGCTATGTTCCATGATTCTTTTGATAAACTTCTTCAAGCAAATCCAGATGTATTGATGATTACATCTGGAGCACAATATACTGGAAAAAGAGAAGATGGATTTGATACAACTTGTGAAAAACTAATTCCAATGATTCAATCAATGATTGCATATGAGTATGAAGGGTTTGTGTTTGTTGCAACAAATCCATTAGAAAGTGTATTAGCAGGTATGGCTGCAGCAGGAATCTCAAAAGCGCGTCTTGTAGGGATGTCTGTTGTAGATACTATCCGTGGAAAAGGCTTGTTGTTTAAATATATGCATCATATGAGTGGTAAGGAAATATTAGAACCTGAAAATCAAGCAAAAATGGCAGCAGAACTTCGAGGAAGGGGATTTAAAGTAATGGATGGTGCACAAATATATGGAAGATATTTAGAAGCTCCATTTGGTGCTGTTGAAATGTTGGGTGATATAGCTCATAGAAGACAACCAAGTTCTAGTTGGAGTAGATGGAATCCAATGTTCGAGTGTTTTGATATGGGTAAGACGCATATAGACTATAGAAATACAAGGGTTTATCCAGGAGAGCTTCCTGAAATGGATGAAGCAAAACTAAAGCAATATGTATCTGAAATGGCTGAGGCAAAAAAAACACAAGAAAAATTTGCACAATCATTTTTGAAAAAATACAAAGAACAAACATTCTAAATAAACTAAACCCTGCTGAGCAAAACAACTCTTGATTCTTTTTTCTCGTCTTTTAGCTTGTAATTTTTAAGATGTTTTAGAATTTTCTTTGAGAATTCTTTTATTTCTTCATGGAGCGGCATGTTTTCTATTTCTAGTCTTTCTTGGGATGCTCCTACCCACATAAATGCCTTGACTTCAACAAAATTAGGATTTGCTTTATTTATTAATTCTGCATATTGTTCTGGATTTACATCATTAAGCCCTTTTATCAAAGTTATTCTAAGAACTGTTGTTGTTTTTAGAGTAGATATAATTTCTAGAGATTGATTTAATTTTTTCCATGCATCTTTGATCTGAGGCTGGTCTATTTTTTTGAACAAAGTTTTGTTAGGAGCATCTAAGGAGATGTATAAGTTAGTAGGCAATGGAGACAATTGGGATAAAGCTTCTGGAAGCAAGCCATTTGTAACGATATAGGCTGTTGCTTTTCTCTTGAAGATTTCTTTTATTAATTCGCCTAGTTTTGGGTAGATTAATGGTTCTCCTGATAAAGAGATTGCAAATTGATTTGGGATTTGGGCTTGTTTGAATTTCTCTTTGTTTAGTTTTTTGTTTCCACCAAAACCTGACAATTGTTTTTGCTGTGCTTTGATTGCTTTTTCAATCAATTCTTTAGGATTGTCAATATTTTTTAGTTTATCTCCTTCTGTGTATTCAATTGGGCGCCAGCAGAAGATGCAGCGATTTTGGCAGTAGCCAATTGTTGTTGAGATTTGGCAGCATTGGTGAGAGGAGATGCCATAAAATTTTTCTTTGTAACAGATATCTTGATCTAGCAAAGATTTCTTTGTCCAGGCGCAGATTTTTATTGCAGAATGGTCTCCAATAAATGCGTAATGCTGTTTTTCTAAGAGTTTTTTTAGTTCTGGCTTTACCATATGGAAATTGAGTATGAAAAAATATATAAAGCTTAGCAAATTAAGTGGAAAAGATGAAACAATTCAAGGATGCTCTTGGAATTTTGGAGAAATCAAAGGAATTCAAGGAATGGAAAAAGGAAAATCCTGAAACCTATCTGAGCTATGCTATGTTTGTTGTTGAAGACAAAGAGGATGATTGGAAGATTGGTTATTATCATAAAAAGCATGAAAAGGTTGTCTCTTTCAATGTTGGAGAAAAGATTACAATAGAGCCAGAGGAAGAGGTTTTGCAGAAAAAGAAGAAGGCTGTGGAGAAAGTTGATGTCGGCAAAGTAAAGCATGATTTAAGCGATGCTATGACTATAGCTGTTGACACGCAGAAAGAGGAGTATGCAACTGAATCTCCAAGAAAGATAATTGCTATACTGCAGACACTGGATAAAAAGCATGTTTGGAATATCACTTTTTTAACTCAAAGTTTTAATACATTGAATTTCAAGATTAAAGCTGATAGTTTGAGGATTGTAGAGAAGAAGCTTTCTCCTTTGTTCAGGTTTGACAAGGGTGGATTTGGCGGAATGCAGAAACAGGCCTGATTGTACTCTTCCAAGTGGTATCGGACTGCATTATATATGTTCTTAATTATATGTTGGATGTTGATTTTATTTATATATGAGTTTTTCTTTTGAAAATCTATAAAATTTTTATCGACGAGGGCGTAACAATGGTATTGGGTGTTGACAAACTTCTTGAAATGGTGAAAGAGAAAAAGCTAGTTGAGAATTTGTGTGATAGAGAGCTAGATAATCCTGAGGGAGCAGGCTTTGATCTAAGGATTAGTGAATTGTATAAGGTAGTAGGAGATGGTTTTCTTGGTATTGAAGAAAGAAAGACGCCTGAGATGGAACTGGTTGCTAAATTTGAAGAAGGAAAGAAAACAGAAGTTGTGATTAAACCAGGAGAGTATTATGTTTTGCAAACTATGGAGAAGGTTAATCTTCCTAAGGACATGATTGGGCTGTTTAGACCTAGAGCTACTTTATTTAGATTTGGTGTTACATTATTTACAGGGAAGGTTGACCCTGGTTATTGCGGTCCGTTAAATTTTGGAATAATGAATAACGGAAATACTGATTTTAGATTAGAAATGGGTGCAAGAATCGCTTTTGCAATATTCCATAAAGTCGATGGAAAAACTGGATTGTACAGAGGACAGTGGCAAGGCGGAAGGGTAACAACTGAAGCAAAAGAAAAACAAGTATGATCATTAGCGGGAAAAAGGTGTTTAGATAATGGGAGAGGGCAGGAGGTGGCCTTTTATCCCTTTATCTGAAAAATGAGGTGAATAGATATGGCAAAACCATTGGTAAGTTATGCAGCTGGAAAAGACTGTGTACCTTTAGATAATTTTTGTAAAGAAAAAGAACCTAGAGAAGAATAGGTTTTATTTTCCTGTTCTAATTAGTTTTTGCCTGGATGTTAGTCCAGCTATAATCTTGATATCTTTCTTAAGAAGTTTTGAGAAAAATTTGATGACTTCTTTGTTTGCTTTGCCTTTTTCAGGCGGTGCTTTTATGTATAGTTTTACTTTGTTATCTTCTATCTTGATCTGATTTTTTGGAGAATTTGGTTTTACTGTTATCTTTAATTTGTTGTCTTTGATGTAAGGAGAAAGATTAATCATAATGCCTCCATGTGTGATTGCATTTTTCGCACTTGAAGAACTGTGTTGCTGGCTCATCTGATGCTCTTGTCTGGATTTCCCAGAAATATGCTTTGTTATGGCCGCATTTTGGGCATTTCTTGTCAACTAAAGGATAGGCTGTGTCTTCTTTTTCAATGACTGCCATTTCTGGCTTTTCTTCTTTAACTGTTTCTTTAATTTTTGTCTCTTCAATCTCTGTTGTCTTATAGCCGCAGCTGCATACCATCATCTTCTTTTTTCCGCTTGTGCTTGGTTTCATTAGTGAGCCGCATTTTGGGCAGAATAGAGTCATCATAAATCACCTTGGCCTTAGTATGTTCCACAGTTTTACTGCTCCTATCTTTATCCAGCCCAGATAAGGGACTCTTAGATAGGCTTTTCCTATTACCCTATTTTCATTGATTTCAATTTCTTTCAAGCCTGGATAGGATGCAAGGTTATGGTCTCCTTTTGTCTGGAAATAGTATGTTGTATTTCTTTTTTCTATCTTTATTACTCGATGGATTATTGGATCTGGCCTTGTTGACTGGAAGACTAGGATGTCTCCAAGATCTATTTTTTCTGGCTTTACTCCTCTTAACAGCATTATATCTCCTTGGTTAAAGCCGTTTTTGAATCTGAAGTTTTGAAAATCCTGTTTTGTTATCCCAAAGTTCTGGTAATATATTGCCTGGTTGCAGCTGCTGTCTTCGCATAAGGCACCTGATTCCCACCAGTCATTGAAAGAACCGTCATGCTCCATGCTTCCTGAAACAACTGCTACAATCGGATAGGATGTTGAGAATATCAGGCCGATGACAGGGTAGACTACAAATTTTATCAGGATAAAAGCTAGAATGATATTGACAATCCAGCTCCAGATGCTGTTATCTTCCCAGATAAACCACCATATTTTCTTCAGAATCTTTTTAATATCCATCTGTTTTTATTAGAACACAAAAGTATTATAAACCTATCGCTTTTTATGAGGGGTATGATATATCGCAATGATGAAGGAAAAGTAGTTGCATCAAATTATTATGAAGGAAATCTTCAGCTTAGAAATGTCACTAAGAAAATTGTCAAGGAAGCTAGAGCTTTGGTTGAGATGAACAAGCCTGCTTTTATTGCAAAAGAGGTCAAGTTCAAGAATGGCAAGGATTTGTATCTCAGTTCGCAGAAGACAATGCAGGTGATTGCAAAGACTTTGCAGAAAAAATACGGCGGAGAGGTCAAGATAAGCAGAAAGTTGTTTGGTGTCAGAAGGCAGACAAGCAAGAAGGTGTACAGGCTTACTGTGCTGTACAGGATGCCTAGATTCAAAGTTGGAGATGTTGTCAAGGCAGGAGCCAAGATCATGAAGATTACAAGATTAGGGAACAGAGTTTATGGAATAGATGTAGAGAAAGGGAAAAAGATTTCTGTTGATTATGATAAAGTTAGATAGTTTCTAATAATTTTAATGCTGATTTGATTGAGATTTTTTTTCTTATGATTATTTCTTTTATTTTATCTGCTAATGGCTGCTTGTTTAGTTTTTTTAGAACCCTATCTGTTTTGTCTAATAATGATTTTTTGTTTTTATATGCAAATAAGGCTGAAGCAAGGGCATCTCTTTGATGGGTGTTTTTTGTCTTGAAGTCTTTTGTTAAAATATTTTTTTCTCTTATTGACATGTCTTGTTCTGGTTGGACAAGTTTGGAGCCTGTTTTTGTTGCAAATTTTTCAATTATATGAGAAGCAGGGGAAACGTCAGAACCTACAAGAACTGGCTTTCCAAATTTTATTGTGGTTGAGATTAGTTTAGATAGATTAAGTTGTTTTGAAGAATGCATTGCAATAGGCTGACCATGAATATCAAGAATAGCATAACCAACTGTTGTGCCTGGGTCAATGCCTATTATCAAAGGTTTTGGAAAACTTTGTTTTCCAAACTGTTGAAAATCTTCGATTTTCAAAGTTTCATTGGATTTTTGCATTGTTTGGTATATCTTTGTCAACTGTTAATAAAGATATTTGCTCTCCATCAACTGCAGCTAGAATCATTCCTTGAGATAATTGTCCTCTTAATTCTTTTGGCTCTAAGTTTGCTAGGAAAATAATCTTTTTTCCAACCAGTTCTTCTTCTGAATACTGTTCTTTTATTCCTGCAACAAGCTGTCTTGGCTCTTCTTTTCCTTCATCAATCTTCAGGATGGTTAATTTATCTGCATCTGGATGAGCTATTGCTTCTTTGATTGTTCCAACTCTTATGTCTAGTTTCATCCAATCATCAAATGTTATATTGTCCATAGTATCACCATTAATCGCAAAACTTTAATAGTATAAAAAAATTTCTGAATAACATGAGAAAAGAGGCTATGTTTTTAATTATATTTCTATCAGTTATTCCAGTAGTTATGGCAGGAGAAGGGCATACTAGCTTGCTGGCTGTGAGGGAGGCTACTAATGAAGGAAGTGTTGCTGACCTGTATCTTGAGATAAGGCCTGGAAGCGGAAGGGTATTTATTGAGACAATTCCTTTGTCAAAGATGGATACGCAGATAAGTACAAGGTTTGCAAAGGATATTGCGTGCGATTATCTGGAAAGGGACTGCAGCCAGTATGATTTTTTCTATACAATAAAGGCAGGGGCTCCTATTATCGGCGGGCCAAGTGCTGGTGCTTCTACTGCTGTGCTGACTGCAGTTGTGTTGGAAGGGATAGAGATTGATGAGGATGTCTCTATAACAGGAACAATTAATTCAGGCAATGTGGTTGGGCCTGTTGGAGGGCTGACAGCCAAAATAGAAGCTGCGTCTGCTGCAAATATCAAGACAGTGCTGATACCAAAAGGAGAGAGGTTTTTGAAAGAGCTGAATCTGACAGTTGACCTTGTTGATTATGCAAAGAATCTCAATATTGCTGTTGTTGAGGTTGGAGATTTAACAGATGCGCTGTATTATTTTACTGGGAAAAGATTTAAAGAAAGGATTTTTGAGCTTGAGATGGATGATGATTACATAAATACAATGAAAGTGCTGGCAGAGGAATTATGCGACAGGACAGAGGGTTTGGGAAATAAATTTTCTGAACTTGATTTGGATATAAGTTTGATTGATGAAGATGTTATTTCTGATGAAGAAAATGCCATTGAGTTAAAGGATAAAGGAGAAAAGGCATTTGAAGAGGAGATGTATTACAGTGCTGCAAGCAGATGTTTTGGAGCAAATGTAAAGTATAATGGATTGTTGCTGAAGTTTGAAGGGTATGATAATCTAACAGTTATTGAAAATGAGATTAAGGATTTGGAATTTGAGATAGGAAAAGTTCCTATTGAAACAATAACTGATCTGCAGGCATATATGGTTGTTAGAGAGAGGTTAAGGGATGCTGTTGATTCTTTTGTAAAGGCCAAGGTGGCGTTTGATGAGGGCGAGGATTATGCAACAGAGCTTGCATATGCGATTGAGAGGATTTATTCTGCCAAATCTTGGAGCAGGTTTTTTAGTGTTGAGGGGAAGAGGTTTAAGTTTGACAGAGAGAGCTTGAAGCAGGGCTGCCTGAACAAGATTTCAGAAGCAGAGGAGAGATATCATTATGCGAAATTCTATTTTCCAACTACATTAGAAGCAACAAAAGAGGACTTGGAATATGCTAAGGATGATTATAATAACGGAGATTTTGAGCTTTGCCTGTTCAAGGCCAGCAAGGTCAAGGCTGAAGCAGATGTTGTCCTGAGTGTTGTGGGTGTTGCTGAAGATCAGATGGATGCTGTTTTTGATAATAAACTAGAAGCTGTCAAAAGAGTGATAGCTGAGCAGCAGGAAAAGAACATATTTCCAATACTCGGCTATAGCTATTATGAATATGCAAGTTACCTGAAAGAAGAGAATATAATGGGTGCTTTGGTTTATTCTGAATATGCTTTAGAATTAAGTAATTTAGATATTTATTTTAACAAAGAAAGGAAGTTTAGGGTTGCTTTTGTTGACAGGGAAAAATTGATGCTGTTGCTGGGAGGAATTGTGCTGGGAGTGATGGCTGTACTTCTGATTAAGAAGAAAGGAGTCAAAGTAAAGAAGAAAAAAAGATTATTCTAATATTCAAGAAGATTTTTAAAAATAAGATACTTTACAGTGTATATGAAGTTAGTTCAGAGAGTAAAAAAGCATTATGATTGGCAATCCTATCCAGAGAACGAGGATCCAACAGACGAAGGTCTTTGGACAGATGAAGAGCTTGAGAGATATCCAGAGGTAGCAATTGATAATGATCATAGGTTTGTGTATAGCCTTTATGATATTCTGGAAAAAGCTGGAGCTGTTGAACTTAGGGAAAGAATTTCAGAAAAAAAAGACAAATATGGATGTGTAACTGATGAAATCAAGTTTAGAGCATATCAATTAGGAAATACTATAATGTGTATAAGGGCAAAAACTAATTATCTTTCTCCAGATTTTTCAGAGTCTTTAGTAGAAGAAAAGATTTCTATTAGAATTTATGTAACAGATGATTCAGAGTATACTGAAATCCCTGTAAACTTAAATTAGAATTATTAAACCCACGCAAACGCCCAGTAAAGAACGTTTGCGCAGGAAAAAGAGGTGATAGATTATAAATAACTGCCCCCAAATACGTTCCCACTTTTTAATAGGATTACTTGATATTTACTTTAGAGTAGTATCTTATATATAAAAAGTTTATGCTTTTTTTAATGGAAAATCTTTATATAGTAAGAACAGTTATTTGAGAGAATGAAGTGTTATTTATGCGGGGGCAGAGCTAGTTTTAAGCAGCAGAAAGGCAGAGCTATTTGCAACAGATGTTTTTGCAAGCTGATTGAGAAGAGGGTTAGGAAATATGCTAGAGTCAATAAGCTGTTTAAGAAGAATGATAGATTGATTGTTAAAGGGGCTGTTAATAGGTATTTTGTCAAGAGCATGCTGAAAGGGCTGCCTGTTAAATTTGTCAGAGACAGAGGAAAAAAGGTTGTTGAATGGACTATGGATGATGAAGTTAATGAGTTTGTCAAAGCATTGTTTTTGAATAAAAAAGTTAAGAAGAGCAAGGATATTAGACTGCTGAAAGTGGTTACTGACAAGGAAATTGAAAGGTTTGCTAGGATCAAGAAACTGAAGTTCAAGCCTAATCCAAAGGATAAGGATGTTCAGAAGTTTTTAGACAATGTTGAGAAAAAGCATCCGAATATCAAGTATAATTTATTAAAAAATATTGATATGTTAAATAGGTTAACATAAGGGTTATTAAATAGGTTAACAAGGGGGCAATATGGTTAAATATACTTATTTGTTAAATAGGTTAACATTGGTATTTCTAGTTGTTTTGGTCAGCGGCTGCGGGATGACAGCAATGGTTGAGCAGGATATCACTCTTGTTGTAAGAGATGAAGGTGGAGTTGAGGATGTGTATTTCTGTCCAAGGGAGAACTGCAGCAAGGTATTTGAAGAGTTTGGGGGGGATTGCGCTTTTTTTGATTTGGAATTGGGTATCAAAGCTGACAGATTGATTGTTGATTCTGATCATATTGTAGAAGGAGCAAAAGGAGATAATAGAAGTGCTTTTATGCACAACAAATTCTGCATTTCAGGAGACAGGATTCTTAGTGGAAGCACTAATCCTACTTTTAACGGAGTCAATAAGAATAATAATAATCTGATCATTATTAAGTCAGAAAAATTAGCTGAGAATTATAGAGATGAATTTGAAGAGATGTGGAATGGAGATTTTGGAAAAGGAGAGAAAACAAGGAACAAGATCATTGATTTGAATGGAACAAGGATTGAGAATTATTTCTGTCCAGAGGATGACTGCGGAGAGAGGATTGAGGAAGCTTTGTCTGAAGCTGAGGAGAGTATTTATTTTTTAACATTTTCTTTTACTCACACTGGGATTGCAAATGAGGTTGTCAAGAGATTGCATGATGGTGTTGAGGTCAAGGGAGTGTTTGAGAAAAGAGGGGCTGGAAGCGAATATTCGAGATTTAAGCTATTAAAGTATCAAGGAGCTGATGTCAGGAAAGATACAAATGGCGGGACAATGCACCATAAGGTTTTTATCATTGACAATAATACTGTGATTACTGGAAGTTTTAATCCATCAAAAAATGCTGATACAAGAAATGATGAGAATGTTTTGATTATTCATGACAAAGATGTTGCTGAGAGGTATTTAGAAGAATTTTTATATGTGTGGGAGAATTTTTCAGAATGATGGCATAATGTAAGCATTGCGCTTACAAACTTTTCCATTTTAACAAATTAAAATGCAAAAGAAATATGATGTAGTTGGAATTGGAAATCCTTTGCTGGATTTTATTGTTGAAGTAGAGGATGGGATATTGGCTGAGATGGATTTGAACAAAGGAGAGATGCATCTGATTGAAGCTGATAAAAGCAAGGAGATTCTTAAGAAATTAGAGAGATATGAGGTCAAGATAGCACCTGGTGGAAGCAGTGCAAATACCTTGGCTGGAATCGGTGTTTTAGGTGGAAATGCTGTTTTTCTAGGAAAGATTGGGAAGGATAAGCATGGAGATGTTTATGAACAGAAAACTGTTGATGACGGAGTATATTCAAAGCTTTCAAGGCATGGTGGGGCTATAACAGGACATGCTATTACTTTTATTACTCCAGATAGTGAGAGAACATTTGCAACACATCTTGGAGCTGCTTTGCATTTTAGAGAAGAGGATGTTTTTGATGAAGAGATTAAAGCAAGTAAGATTCTGCATATTGAAGGTTATCAATTAGAAGATGAAGAATTGAAGAAGGCTTCTGTTCATGCAATGAAAGTTGCTAAAGAAAATAATGTCAAGGTTTCTATTGATTTAAGTGATCCTGGATTGATTGGAAGGAATCTTGAAGGATTAAAGCAGCTTGTTAAGGATTATGCTGATATTATTTTTGTTAATGAGAAAGAAGCAGAGGCTTTTACTGGGAAGAAAGATGAGGAAGCATTGCATGATATTTATGATATGTGCGAGATTGCTATTGTTAAATTAGGGGAAAAAGGGAGTATAATTAAATCAGATGATATAATTTACAGGATTCCTGCTTACAAGACAGAGGTTGTTAATACAAATGGAGCAGGAGATATGTATGCTGCTGGGATTTTATTTGGAATAGCAAATGGAATGTCGATGGAGAAAGCTGGAAAGATTGGAAGTTATGCTGCTTCTTTGGTTGTTGCCAGCACAGGAGCTAGACTGAATAAAGGAGATTTTGATGTCAGTGAAATCTAAGAAGATAGGCAGCAGGAAAAAGAAAAGCCTGAAATCGGTTATAAAATCATTTATCGAACATCCTTTGGATTTTATGGGGGAGATAGTAGATGATATTATTCATCCTGAAGTAAAAGAAGATATAAAGAAGCATATGGAAGCTGATGAGGATGAAGAGCCGAAGAAACATATAAAGGTTGAGAAGCCTATAGAAGATAAAAGAATGCAAGGAGATGATTCTCATGAAGATCTGGCTGAATCCTATGATATTCCTGAAGATTATGCATACAAAGAAGAAAAAGAGACAGACTATGTTCTACAGCAGGTCAAGGAAAGAGTAGAGGGGGGCAAGCATACTAGAGAAGAGCTTGAGGAAGCAAAGGTAAAGGACCACTATGCACCAGGGGAGCTGCTAGAAGGGGATTATGAGAAATTAAGGATCAAGTTTCTTGAAAAAGGGAAGATTTTGCCTACTGGATTTAGGAAATATCTGAATCCTACGAGAAAAAGGATAATGGAAGCGCTTTCTTTTGGAAAATATAAATATAGAAAGGATTAGATATAATCCTTAATCTTATGTTTTCTTTGCTCATGCCAAAGCCATGCTAAGAGAATTACTGCGTCCAATGCAATTGGCAAATCGGTCATTCCTAATCTTGTCAGCAGATGGATCTTGAATGAGGCTGTTGATATAGGCCAAAAGAACATTACTCCAGAATGTGCGCCGCCTCCTAAAAGCCAGTCCAGGAAGAGATGGAAGAAGATTCCAAATGATATTACAAAAAAGATAACAGCTGCTTTATGTTTTTCTTTTTTCCACAGGATAAATCCTGGAATAAGGAATATCAAGGAGAAGAGCATGGTATGGAATATTCCGCCGTGCTGCAATAGAATTGGAATATTCCAGTTGAAAAATTCTGCAAGCATCCTGATTGGGATATCAATATCTGGAAGCAGGCCTGCGACTCCTGCGATGAATAAAGTATGGAGCGGGAATAATTTCTTGTGTTTTGTAAGATAATCCCTGTACAGATCAACTACAATTATTGTCAATAGTATGTGGGTAACGGCTAATGGCATTTTTCTTGTTTTGTTTTGATGGAATATAAATCTTGTGAAAATAAAAGGTCCAGACATTTGGAGAAAACGCGTTTGGGGGCGGTTCAAACATCCAGACCTTAAGAATATTACATCAGTTCAGTACCTCCTTTATGTTGACAGTAACAACATTTGTTATTGTCTTGGTGATGGATTTGTTTTTTCTCAGAGAGATGATATAGTCATTGAATTGGGAGATGTCTTTGAATTTGAGTTTTAGAAGCAAGTCGTATTCTCCTGTTATTCCAAAGGATTCTTTTATATGTTGATTATTGAAGAATGAAGCTGGAAGATCTTCTGAAGTTGAGACAAACATGAAGACAATAAAGTCTTCTTCAACTGCTTTGTTGTTAAGTTTTAATGTGAATTTCTCGATAATATTGTTTTTTACGAGCTTTTGTATTCTTAAGTGGACTGTGGAAGGTCTTAATTGAGTTTTTTTAGCAATATCTCGAATAGGAAGCCTAGAATTTTGCTTAAGAATATTGATAATTTTCAGGTCTTTGCTGTCTAAATTGACCATATTTTAGTTGTTATGTCCAATTTATATATAAATATTTCTATATTTGTCTATATATATTAGATATTATTGGACAAATTATATATTTTTAAGGATAAAGTATATAAAATGTCTATGATTAATAGCGGTTGGTGATACTTATGGATACTGGCAAAACTTATGAAGTTAAGGATATGAAATTAGCAAAGCAAGGCAAGATGAATATTGAGATTGCTGAATCTCATATGAATGCTTTAATGCAGATCAAGAAGAGGTTTGAAAAAGAGAAGCCTTTGAAAGGCATTAGTGTTGGATTGGCATTGCATATTACAAAGGAAACAGCTGTTTTAGTTAGAACATTGATTGCTGGTGGAGCAGAAGTTGCTATTACTGGATGCAATCCTTTATCAACACAGGATGATGTTGCTGCTGCTTTGGCTGAAGAAGGTGTTAAGGTATGGGGATATAAAGGAGAGAGTAATGAGGATTATTATAGATATATAGGTTATGTTATTGATTTTAAGCCGCATATTACAATTGATGATGGTTGTGATCTTGTTTCAGAGATTCATTCCAAGCATGCTGAGTTGATTCCAGAGATTATTGCTGGGTGCGAAGAGACAACTACTGGAATTATAAGATTAAAGGCAATGGAGAAGGATAAGGCATTGAAATATCCAATGATTGCTGTTAATGACAACAAGACAAAGCATTTGGTTGATAATTATTATGGAACAGGGCAATCAACTACTGACGGAATTATAAGGGCAACTAATGTGCTGTTTGCAGGGAAAACTGTTGTTGTAGCTGGTTATGGTGATTGCGGAAAAGGGTTTGCAATGAGGGCAGATGGCCTTGGAGCAAATGTGATTGTTACTGAGGTTGATAATTTCTGCGCTTTGCAGGCTGCTTATGATGGATTTAGAGTGATGAAGATGGAGGATGCGTGCAAGATAGGAGATATCTTCTGTACATTGACTGGAGATATTAATGTTATAAGAACAGAGCATATGAAGCAGATGAAGGACGGAGCTATATTAGCTAATTCAGGGCATTTTGATGTTGAGATTGATATCAAAGGATTGAAGAAGATTTCAAGTTCTGAAAGAAGGGTTAGGCCTTTTTTGGATGAGTATATTGTTGATGGAAAGAAGATTTATCTGTGCGGAGAAGGAAGGTTAGTTAATTTGGCTGCTGCAGAAGGGCATCCATCAGAGGTTATGTCAACAAGTTTCTGCGGCCAGGCATTGGCTGTAGAGTATTGTGTTAAGAATAAAGAGAAGCTGCCTGTTAAGGTTATTCAACTGCCTAAAGAAATTGATGATAAGATTGCTAGACTGCAGTTAGAGGCAATGGATATTGAGATTGATGAATTGACAGAAGAGCAGAAGAAATATTTGAGCAGTTGGCAGGAAGGCACATAAAATATTTATAATCCTTTTTCTTTCTTTTTTATATGGTCAGGAAAGCAGTAGCGGCTGGAATGTTTTATTCGGATGATTTTGGAGAATTGGACAAGCAGATCCATAAATGTTTTAGTGATAATGAGTTTGGGCCTGGAGCAATGCCTGTTGGAGGCAAAGGAAAGAAGTTAGTGGGGATTATAGCGCCTCATGCTGGTTATCAGTTTTCAGGAGCAGGGCAGGCTTGGAGCTATAAGGCCATAGGAGAGGCTGAGTTTGCAGATGTATATGTGATTTTAGGAACTTCGCATGTTGGTTTTGAGGAAGCTGCTGTGCTGATTGATGATTTTGAGACTCCTTTTGGTGTTGTTAAAGTAGATGAGAAATTTTCTAAAAGTTTGATAGGCAAAGGGGCTGTTATGGAAGATAAGATGGCTCATCAGCAGGAGCATTCTATTGAAGTGCAGCTGCCTTTTTTGCAGTTTGTGAACAAAGGAAAGCTGGATGAGATAAGGATTGTTCCTATTGTTGTTGGAAATAAAGCTGATTATAAGAAATTAGGAGAGGCAATTGCAAAGTGTGCTGAGCAGATGGAGAAAAAGGTTGTTGTGATATGCTCAAGTGATTTTACACATCATGGAATCCATTACGGCTATATCCCTTTTAAGGATGATGTTCAAGAAAAGCTCAGGGATTTTGATATGGGATTTATCAAATGGATAAAGGATATGGATGCCTGGAGTTTTGTGAACAATATAGAAGAGACAAAAGCGACTGTATGCGGAGTATATGCAATTGCTGCTTTTATTGAAGCGTGCAAGGCTCTTGGAGGGACAAAAGTAAGGGTTGAGCAGTATTATACTTCTGGAGATGTTACTAATGACTGGAGCAATGCAGTTGGTTATGCATCAATCATTGTGGAATAATTTTATATAATAGAAGTTTAATTTAGTTCTTATGGAAGTTGTTAATTCAGTGTTTGGAAAGGCCCGCGGCTTGATGTTTTCCAGGAAAAAGAATCTGATGTTTGTTTTTGATGAAGAAAAGAGGATATCATTGCATATGTTTTTTGTGTTTTTTCCAATTGATGTCTTGTTTTTAGATAAAGATAAGAAGATTGTTGAGATTAAAAAGAACTTCAAGCCATTTACTTTTTACAAAAGCAAAGAGAAAGCTAAATATGTTGTGGAGATTGCTATTGGTAGAGATAAAGAATACAAAATAAAAGAAAAATTTTAATTATTTCTTTTTTACCGTCTTGGTTATTACAAGGGCCACTGCTGCTGAAATTGCAATTATTGCTAAAGATTTAATCAAGATGTTTCCTGCTGATAATGGTCCTTCTTCAACCACTACTGCTCCTGTTATTGGAGATGCTGCTGGTTGTAATGGATCTTCTTCAAGAACAGGTTCTTCAATTATTTCTACAGTACATTCTCTTGTTTCTGCTGGTTTTAATGCTGTTGTTCTGCAGACATTCCAATCTTCGCAGGTTCTTGCTTGCTGGTTGTCAATGCAGTCTGTCCATGAACCGCAATACCAATTTTCTGTGCAGTCTTCATCTGTTTCATCATCATCATAGCTACTTAAACATCCAGGATCATCAGGGTAATCAATCAATCCGTCTCCATCATTGTCTCTGCTGTCTCTACATTCTCTTGAACTGCTTCCTCCGCCTCCTCCTGAAGATGGTGGAGTGGCTGCATTTACTGTTACAGTAATAACAGCTGAAACTATGTTGTTAGATGTGTCGTTTGCAGAAATGTTCAGATCATATGCTCCAACTGCCAATAAAGTATTGTTTATTATTGTTCCTGATGCATTTATTGCAAAGTTTGTTGTGTCATTTATGGAATAATCATCAACTGCTACATTGTCGCTTGCATCTACATCATATGAAAATGCATTATTGTAAGTCACTGATTGATCTGCTGGAGCTGAATCCCATGTTGGGTCTGCTGTGTCTTGAACTGTAACTGTTATTGTAGTTGAGTTTACTTGATTAAAAGAATCTGTTGCATTAATCTGCAAAGAATGTGCTCCTATTGTCAGAACTGTTGCATTTGTTATTGCTCCTGTTCCTGCATTTACTGCAAAGTTTGTTGTGTCATCTATTGAATAAATTATTGCTCTTAAATCTGTAGCATTTACATCATAAGAATATGAAGTTCCATATTCTACTGAATGAGATGATGGAATTTGATCCCAGGTTGGAGCTGAAACATCAACTGCTACATTGGCTACAGATTTTGTATCAGTATCAGAAGCATTTGTTGCATTAGTTGTATAAACAACGATTGTGTTATTTCCTTCATTTAAGAAAGTGCTGTTTAATGTTAAGTATCCTTGTGTATTATTAGTTGCTAATGTTGTTAATGTAGAATAAGCTGTTGTGTTAAATGTGATATTTGCATTGTCGTTTGTTGTTACATTCAACAAGATATTGTAATTATTATTCCATCCTGAAGATGGAGATTGTATTATGGCTGTTATTGCTGCATTAACAGCTGCGGCCATAGATAACAATAAACAAAACAACAATAAAATCCTCATGAGTTTCATTATTAAAACACCTCTTTTACCTTATAGGGGAAAATAAAATATAAGTATATATACTTTGCCTTTTTATGAATAAGCAAAAATTTAAATAATAAATCATATAAATTAGGGTTGAGGTGTATAGATAATGTCAGAAAGAATCAAATGGTTTAAGGATATTTCTAAGGAAGATGTAGAGATTGTTGGAGGGAAGGGAGCAAATCTTGGGGAGATGACCCAGGCTGGGCTGCCTGTTCCGCCTGGTTTTGTTGTTACTGCTCAGACTTACAAGGAATTTATTGAAAAAACTGGAATTAAGGATAAGATTTTAGAGATAGTTAATTCAATTGATGTTGAGGATACTGACCAGCTGCAGGCAAAAGCCAAAGAAATCCAGGAATTGATCAAGGCAACTGAGATTCCTGATGAAATCAAAGAAGATATCAAGGAAGATTATAGCTTGGTTGGGACTCATGAAAAAAGTGAGATGACTGATATTGTTGAAGGCAAGGAAGAGTTGGTTGCTTGCAGAAGCTCTGCAACTGCTGAGGATCTGCCTGAGGCTTCATTTGCAGGGCAGCAGGCCACTTATCTGAATGTCATTGGAAAGGACGGGTGTGTTGAAGCTGTGAGAAAGTGCTGGGCTTCACTGTTCACTGCAAGAGCTATTTATTATAGAAATAAAAATAATTTTCCAACTGAAAAAGTATTTATTGCTGTTGTTGTGCAGAAGATGGTCAGTTCTGACAAATCTGGAGTCATGTTTTCTATAAATCCTGCAACTAATGATGACACTGAGATTATGATTGAAGGTGCTTTTGGATTAGGAGAGGCTGTTGTTTCAGGAGCTGTGAATCCTGACCTGTATATTGTGAACAAAGAGGATCTGAAGATCAAATATATTGAGGTTAAAGAGCAGAAGATAAAGATTGTAAGAGATGAAGAGACTGGAGAGACTGGTGAGAAAGAGCTGAGTGAAGAAGAAGAAAAACAGCAGGTCTGCAATAATAAGGAGATAAGAGAACTTGCAAGATTGGGAAAGAAGATTGAGAAATATTATAAAAAGCCGCAGGATATGGAATGGGCTATTGAAGGAGAGAATTTCTATATTGTGCAGTCAAGGGCTGTCACAACATTCAAGAAAAAAGAGGCTAAAAAAGATATTCCTGAAGATGTGAAGCAGCTGAAAGAAGTTGAGGCTGATGTTCTTGTTAAAGGTGAGACAGCCAGTCCAGGTGTTGCTTCAGGGCCTGTAAAGATAATCGGAGATGCTTCTGAGCTGGACAAGATACAGAAAGGAGATATAATGGTCACAAGAATGACCACTCCTGATATGGTTCCTGCTATGATAAAATCTGCTGCTATTGTAACTAATGAAGGCGGCTTGACCTGCCATGCTGCTATTGTCTCTAGAGAGATGGGGACTCCTTGTATTGTTGGAACAAGGAATGCAACTGAAGTGCTGAAAGAAGGGGATATTGTAACTGTTCATGCAACTCATGGTGTTGTCTATAAAGGGAAATTGGAAGAAGTTGAGAAGGAAGTTGAAAAAGCAAGGCCTGCAGCGCCTGCTGATATAATCACTGCAACAAGAGTTAAGGTTATCATGGATCTGCCTGATTTTGCTGAGAAAGCTGCCCAGGAGACAAATGCAGATGGTGTTGGGCTTGTAAGATTGGAGATAATGATTGCGCAGGGAGGGATTCATCCTGCAGAATATATCAGAAGAGGGAAAAGAGAAGATTATATCCAGTTATTAATGAAAGGAATAGGTGGAATAGCCAAAGCATTCAAAGGCAAGCCTGTCTGGGTCAGGACTTCTGATTTAAGGACAGATGAGTACAGAAATCTGGAAGGAGGAGATAAAGAGCCAAAAGAGACTGATCCTATGCTTGGATGGCATGCTATCAGAAGAGGGTTAGATGAGCCTGAGATCTTGAAAGCAGAGTTTGAAGCTGTCAAAAGACTGCATGATGAAGGATTGAAGAATGTGGGGGTCATGCTTCCATTTATCATCAGATTAAGGGAAGTTCGCGAGGCTAAAAAAATAATGAGAGAAGTTGGATTAGAGCCTTGCGAGGATGTGCAGTTTGGTGTTATGATTGAGACTCCTGCTTCATGCTGGATAATTGAAGATCTGTGCAAAGAAGGGATATGCTTTGTAAGCTTTGGAACTAATGATCTGACTCAGTTGACTCTGGGCATAGACAGGAACAATGAAAGATTAGCAAAGTTGTTTGATGAGATGCATGAGGCTGTGCTGCAGGAGATAAAAATGGTTGTTGAGACTTGCAGAGAGCATAATGTTGAGACTTCTATATGCGGGCAGGCTGGTTCAAGGCCAGAGATGGCTAAATTTTTAGTAAAAATTGGAATTGATAGTATATCTGCAAATCCAGATGCTGTGCATGATATCAAAGAAACTGTTGCAAGAACTGAGAAGAAACTGTTGTTAGATGCTGAGAGAGAAGAATTGGAGGAGAAGGAAAAACCTTAAGTGATAAAATGGGATTGTTTGGGCATAGAGCTGAGATTGTATTTTTTGATGGGGTTGTTATTAAATTAAGCAAAAAACATTATCTGATAGGAAGGGCAACAGATGATGAACAAAAGAAGTTTTTTAATGATAATAAAGAAATGATCATAGTCATTGGCAAAAAAATAGCATTAAGAGATGTTACAGCTGCCCGTGTATTGAGCAGAAATCAAGGAGAGCTTATATGGCAAAAAGACAGCTATGCATATAGGAATCTTGCTTCAAAGCCAAGTAAAATCAATGGGGAAGAAGTTGGAGCTAAACTCGTTAAATTAAAAAATGAGGATGAAGTAAAACTGCCAGGATTAAGGTTTACTTATTTGCTTAATCTTTAAATTTCTTATAGCCAATCCAGATTAGAACTATTAATACTATTGTTAGGACTGTGAATCTTAGATATTTATGCATGTCTCCCCAGTAACGCATTGTTCCATAGATTAATGTGAATACTCCTCCTCCCATGATACCAGAGGAAACTGTTTCTACTTTCAGAACAACGCCTCCAATGATTATTGCAATCATTCCAATGATCAGAGTTATTATGAAAACATTTCTTTCATAAGGTTCTCGAACTGCATCGAATTCTTGTTCGCATTGCTCTCTTTCTGCTAATTTTGTTTGATTTGCTGGATCTACTATTCTTTCTTCTATGTCACAGTAATCCTCCCATTCTGGAGCTTCATAGAAAGTATCAATTCCATAGCCTATAAACAATGCAAAGATAATAGCGATTGCTATCATCAGAATATTATGCTTTAATCTTGAAGTGAATGCTTTTTTCTTAGGCATTATTTTTGATTAATATTTGAAGTATTTAAATTTATGTTTTTTAGCGAAGGTTTATAAAAATAGTATATTAAAAAATTTATATGGCATACATACCAGGAATGATTACAAATAGACCTTTTGAATTGATTGATGAACGTTTTTGTTTGAAACTAGAAGATGAAATCAAAGATAGAGCTGAAAAAAATACTGATTTGACTGTTTTTGATGTGGGTTGTGGAACTGAAGCTGAAGCAATTACTATGCTTACTGTAATCTATCCTTCAGTAAAAGGAATTGGTATTGATTATCATCTTGAATGTGAAAATGAATCTGAAAGATTAATTTTGAAGAAAGGAGATTTGTTTGATATTCCTTTTGAGTCTGTTGCTGATATTGCTTATTGCGCATATGTTTTACCAGATATTAGTACAGAAGTTTACAAAGAAAAAATTATAGATGCAGTTTTCCAGATTTCTAAAACACTGAAAAAAGGAGGAATTGCTTTTATTGATGAAGGAGTGTATGCTAGTGCAGACTATTTATTAGAAGAACTGATTAAAAGTATTAAAGAAAAGCATTCAAATTTTGAAAAAAATTATGTTTTAAGCAATGATCCTGATATAGGTTTGATGGGAAATTATTTGATTGTTGAAAAGAAAGAATAATTCTATATTTATTTGAGAATAAAAAATTAAATTTATTTATTTTCAATATGGAAAAGTATTTAAGGGATTAGAATTTCTTTGTTGCTATGAAAAGGGGCAGGCCTGTTGAATCAAAGATAAGGCAGAATGTTGTAGAGATATTGTATTTTATGAAGAAAGGTTATGGTTATGAAGTGTATAAAGCTTACAGGGCTATATTCCCAGCAGTGACTATGAGAGTGATTTATTATCATCTGAAGAAAGGTGTTGAGACAAAGGAGTTTAAGGTTGCAGAGATCAAATCAGAGAAAGGAGATTATTCTTGGGGAGGGCAGGCTGAGAAGATTTATTACAGCTTAGGGCCAGAAGCTAAGCCGAAGATTGATTCTAGGGTTGAGAAATATTTTAGGAAGAAGAAAAAGCGTTAATGATCTGGTTGGGGATTTAAGGAATCTAATTTTTTTTCGAGTTGTTGTGTTTTTTCTTTGATGTCGGTTTTTAGATGTTGAGCATAATTATTTGCTTTTCTTAAACAACTATAAGCAACTGCAATGAACCATTTTGGGACTTTATGATTGTCTGCATATTTTATAATTCTTTTTGCGCCGCTTATTGTTCTTTCAAGGCCTTTTTGATAAGCAGTGTTGAGAATTGAATCTTCTTTTGTTTTTATTATCTTTATTAAATTTGCTGAACATTTATTGGCATAGGGCATCATTTGAGTTATTGATATTATTGCATCTTCTACACGGCCTGTTTCTGCGTATCTTTTTGCGTCATCTAATAAGGCATATGCATTATCAATGATATCTTGCGGATCTAATTTTTCGAATATCATAATTAGAAAAAATGTTATTTAGAAGTATAAAAACTTTACTTTAATTTTTTGATGAAACCCATCAAAGCAAATGCTTCTCTTTTTGTCAAGAATGATTTGGAAATAATTCTTTTCCAGACTTTGATTTGGGTTTGTTTTTTTGAAGCAGTTGCAAACTCCATTTTGTTTAAAGTTTTGTTTAACAGTTTCATCAATTGCTGTTTGTCTGCTTCTGATGCCAATGTAATATGAGAAGTATGGTCTTGTTTTGAGAGTTCATACAAGACAATTGAGACAGCGTGAGATAAGTTCATCACTGGATATTTTTTTGAAGCTGGGATTGTTACAACAAAATCTGCTTTTTGGATTTCTTCATTTGTTAAGCCAATTGATTCTCTGCCGAATAGTAATCCAATGTTGCCTTTAGCAACTTTAGATAATTGAGCTGGTGTTATGGGGCTTCTGGGAATGTTGTAGTCAGTGCCGATCTTTGCTGTTGTTGCAACTAATGTGTCTAATTTAGGTATTTTCTTTACAACTTTTGCTTTTTTCAAAACATCTTGAGCCCATTTTGCTCTGTTTCTTGCTGTCTGGGACAAATGATTGCATTTTGGATTGACTAAAACTAATTTTGAGAAGCCAAAGTTAGCCATTGAACGGGCTATTGCTCCAATATTTCCTGAATTTTTTGGCTCAATCAAGATTACTGATATCATATTCAGAATAATTATTGTTTTTCTTATAAGTCTTTCTGAAAAAGCAAGTGCTTTAAAAAGAAAGCCAATTTAGAAAAATGAATATGGAATTAGAAGAAGTTTTAGAAGGTTTGTTTTGGGATATAAATGTAATGAGAGATTGTGGACAGATATTTTTTAATTATTCCCAAGAATGTAAAGAGATTATTGAAAAATATGGAGAAGATAAATTACATCCATTGATTGTAGATTGTCCGAAATCTGCTTTTGATGCAATTAATGATAGATATTTCCCATCCCATCATAGAATTGCAGATATTAGAAAAAGTGATGAAGATGTTAATACTAAATTAAAAGTAATTTATGATGAAATGTGTGGAGAAATCAGAAATTCAATGGGGGTTGTTGTTAATTTTATCAGATATTATAGAGCTAAATATGATTCTCTTTTAGATGATCTTAAAGAAGGATTAGAAACTGCTGAAAAAGCTGTTAAAGATTTTAATCAAGCAAATGCAAAAATAAATAATCTTTTTGGAAAACTTCCTGAAGAAAAATTGAAATAGTATACTGAGTATCACTTAAGTAATTAATTCTATCTTAAGAATGCAAATGGATTTCCTAAATAGGTTGTTACTAATCCAAATAATAGAAGCAGTAAGAAGAACAAGGAGATGAATCCCCATATTTTTCCTGCTTTTTTCTGGTCTGAGATTATCTTTGACAGGAATGTTTTTAGGATTCTGCCGCCGTCAACTATTCCTAATGGAAGCAGGTTAAACAATCCAATGAAGAAGTTCAATAAGAACAACCATTTGATCAAATCCTTTGTCCAATCGAATGGGCTTTTTAGCCAGCTGTATTTTGGCTTGACTGTTCTTTCATTTTTAATAGGCATTATTCCGATGAATCCTTTTTTAGGGTTGTCAGGAGAGACTGCTGTTATGAAAGTGTATTCTCCTTTGTCTGTAGAGATAGTTATCTCTTCATTTGGCTTTATTCCGTAGATTGAATCCAGGAAAGAATCATAATCAAGCACCTGCTCTCCATTGACACTATATATTATTCCTTTTTCCATTCCTGCTTGTGCTGCTGGATATGTTTCATTTATCAAGTCAAAGGATAATCCGGCTGGGTCTGTTATCCTGTTTTCTATAGCAGTCATGCCAGGCATCAGGGTTATTAATATCAGGAAAGCAACTAGGATGTTGATGATAGGGCCTGCTGCAAACACTGAGTATTGAGCTGTATCTTTTGCTTTTGAAAGTTTTTTTTCATCAGGCTCAACAAATGCTGCTGGGATTATTGGGGCTAATATTGCAAAGAAAGCAAAGCCAGATGATTTAATAGGAAGGCCATGAGCTTTGGCAACAATGCCGTGAGCAAATTCATGGACAATTGCCAATATGAAGATTGCAATGATCCAATGGAAGAATGACAGATAACCAATGCCTGGAACATTTGTGAATGGAAGGACTAAAGCAACGCCTGGCTGAGGGGTGGGAGCTATTATCATATTGACTATCATCATGATTATGCTGTAGGAGATAAGAAACATACCTACAATGCTCAATCCAATACAGCAATAACCAAAGAAGATGATCAATTCTCTATATTTTTTTGCAAACCTGTTCATGAATTTTATTCCAAAGTTGCTTCTGTAAAGAATCAGGTAAAGGAAGGGATAGAGTATCTTCTGCAAAACAATGTTTTTCCTTTTAAGAAAGATGAAAACTGCAAGAAAAATAACAAATAATATTGCAGCTATTATCTGGATATCCATCATTAACCTCTTTTAGTTAGTTTTATTTCTTTCTGACTGGTTTTAATTGTTTAGAGCCGCATTTTCTGCAGCTTATCCTTTTCTCAGACACTTTCATTGGATTAGCACGTATCTTTGATTTGCATTTTCTGCAGATAAAGATGTTTCTGAAAAGTCTTTTTTCTGCTTCTGGTATCTTTGCCATTTTTATTCACTACTTTTAACCTGCTTCATAACTTTTTGATCGAGTATTTCCCAATAAAGGATGTTTGCTCCTTCAACAACCTGTGCTTTCAGGTCTTCTGGGATTTTTAAGTCAAATGTTTCATAGGTCACTGAGTCCATGACATTTGCAATGTTGTTTTGTATTGATAATATTTGTGCTGTTTTCTTTTCAACAATTGGAACTTCAATGTTGTCATGACCCGGCATTACAATGATCCTTTTCTTGCCGTCTATCAAACCAACAGCTTCCATTCTTACTTTAGCATGGCCGTGTTTTCCTGGCCTTGATGTCTGTGTAGATGTCACTTTGCATGCTGCTCCGTCAATCACACAGTAACTTCCTCTTGTTAATGAGCCTACGCTTGCTTGTTTTGTTTCTCCCATAATAAACCCCTCACTATTTAGATGCTAATCTTACGTCTCCTGCTTTAACTGTCTTTCTTCCAGCGTGTGCTGCAAACTTTACAGCCTGGACAGCAATCTGTTCTGCCTGCTCTTCGACAACTGCTTTTAATGCTGCTTTTGCCTTGTCTGAAACCCTTTCAGCTCCAGATTGTTTTAGAATTTTTTCCATTGCAGCCAATGGCAATAATCGTTTTGATGCCATGAATATCCCCCCTTAAGAGTATGGATTAGGAAGGAAGCAGGTTGTATATAAAGGTTATGATTTAAAGAAGGCTGTTTCGAGCTTATTTGAGGCTGTAGGGGAAGAAAACGCGCTTTATTCTCGCTTTTCGGCAGATTTTAGCGAGTTCTTTTTCGATGTACCTGGAGTTTTCAAATGCTTTTTCATCCTGCTTGAATTTTTTTGTGTGGTGGTAGCTTCTGCCTGTTTTAGTTGAATGAAACTTGTGTTTTTTGTGAAGCATCTCATGATACATGACATAATCCAAGATCTCTAATGGCTGGTTTTTGAATATAGAAGAGACAGTGATTTCATCTGAATGGAAATCATAAGAGCCTAGTTTTCTGACAGAGGAATGTCCCCATTTTAAATTAGGCTGTTCTATCAAGCTGTAGAAGTATTTTTCATTCACTCTGTTGAAAGAGGCTTCTAGCAATGGGTCTGATTTTGTTTTAGGAACAGCGATATGGACATGCTTTACAAAGTTTGTGTACAAATCCATGTTGAATGTCTTTTTTTTATGTTTGAAGATTTTAACAAGCATTGATTGGATCAAGCCAATCTGGATGTCTTCTGAGATTTTTTGCCAGTGTTTTGACAGTTTAATTGTCAATGTTGTTATTGATCTTGAAGCATTTGCATTGTATGCTTTGAATCTTCCAGAATAAATCAGTTTTGTATTGTAAAGTAGTGTTTTTTCTGGATAAAGTTCCTGGAATGCTTTTTGGATTAGGTTCATAAATGGAAAGAAGAATATGTTCTTTATATTGTTTATGATTGGTTATCTACTTTTGGTCACAACAATATTTATAATATTTTTAGACTGGATAATTTTGATGAATCCCGAACTCAAAGAATTGCATGACTGGTTGGAATCCTCTTGTCCTAATTATATTTCTATGATTACTGTTGGATCTTATGCTACAGGAGATACGTTGATTGAAGGAAGAAGTGACAATGATATTTGTTTAATATTTAATGATGATTTTAAAGAATACATTCCAAAAATAAAAGAATATGTTCTCGAACTTGATTTTGATGAAGAATATATTATTAGTACATTCGAAAAGCAGGATTTTATAGGTCCAAATGGAATTAGTCATGACTTCTCTCATAAATTTAGAAGCAAAGTTCTTTTTGGTGATGATTTTACCGAAGAAATTAAACTGCCTGATAGAGATAAGATATTTGAGATTTACTCAAATGGATTAAAGAAAGTAAAGGAAAGATTGAAACAAAGATTGAATTATGGGGGTTTATGGAGAGAATCAAAAGTTCAGAAAGAATTCTGGCAATTGTTTAAACACACATTTATGCATTTATCAATCAAACATTATTATGAAACAGGGATTTATCCAAAAACAAGGGATGAATTGGTTAGTCTTTTGGATTCTCCTATATTAAATAAAACTTTGATAACATTGAAAAACATTAACCATAAAAATAGTGAAGAAATTTTTAATGTTGCTTATGAGCTTTCAGATTATATTTAATTATTACTGAACTTCGTATCTTAAGATAGCAGCAACCTTGCCAATATCTTTTAACTGGACTCCTTCTCTTGTCTCTACTGAGATTATCTGAACTTTTGTTCCTACTTTTTCTGCTTGTTTTTCAAATTCTTCAATTGTTTTCTCGTCGAGAACTTCGGATAACAATATAATATCTGCTGTGCCGAGTTTTATCTGCTCCATTACTTCTTTTTCTCCGTAAGCTACTTTGCCTGGTTTTGTTGCTAAAAGTTCAAAGAACTGGCCCATTATTTTCTTTTCATCTGCAATCTCTTCTTTTGCAAGAACATCTTGGGATTTGTCAACTAATTCCTGCAATCCAAACTCTTCTGTGTAGGATAAATCTTTTATTGCAATGATTTTCTTTTTTATATCTCCTGTCAGATAATCTCCTTCGACAAAATCATATTTTGTAGGGCCTGGGCCTCCTACAATTATTCCTTTCAATCCTTCTAATGTGAGGAATTGGTCTTTGACATAGTCTGCAACTTTTTTGTAATGGTCTTTTGCAGCGCCTTCCCTGATTCTTGCAAATCTTTGTGCAGACTGGCCTCCTGCTCTGAATTTTCCAGGGACTTCTGAGTGTGTTTTTTTCAATGGAATTATTGTTTTTCCTTTTAGCAATGCAATGTGTGCATCACGCCTGTCCATGACAACCAAGCCGTATACTTCCTTGTGCTCAAGCATCACATCCAGATGCTCTAGAACAAATTCTTTGTCGCATCTGTAGATTCTTATCTTTAGTGGAATTGGCGGCTCTAATGACCACACTTTAACATCTGACTGGCCTTCTCTTTCAGCTACATTGCCTGCAAAAGCTGCTAATCCATTTTCAGGGGTCTTTTTGTATAATCTTAGGTGCTGGATCATTCTTTCTAAGGCGTCCTGAACGTTTTTTCTTGTGGAAGTTGATTTGATGTTAGAGGCAGTGCCTTGCTCTTGTGATAGATGATTAATAATTTTGTTCATATCATAGCCTTGAGGGATGTATACACTAACTAATTCTGTGTGCCTTCCTCTAAATTGGCTTAGTTCTTTTATGAATTTCTTCAATTCAAACTTTTGTTTTGTCGATAATGCCATAGAAATAGTCTAAAAAGCACAGGTTTATAAAATTTTGCTTATACTCTATTTATAGTAAGATTTATATACAATTCGGGGTTTTTTGACTAATACTAGCTACTTACCGAAAGGGGCTATGGGGTAGCTTGGCTAGCCTTTCTGGTTTGGGACAATGAAATATTAGCAAAAAACCAGAGGACCCCAGTTCAAATCTGGGTAGCCCCATTTTTAACCAATGGTGGCAACAGCCAACAAGTTTAAAAATACCTAACGGTGATTTTTAACTATGGCGGAGAAAAAGAAATTAGGATCAGTGAAACGGTTTGGAGCAAGATATGGAAGAAGAGTAAAGCATAAGCTTGCAGAGATTGAGGCTGTGCAGAGAGGAAAACATATCTGCCCTTATTGCAGAGCCCAAAGAGTCAAGAGAGTTGCTGCTGGAATCTGGGAATGCAGGAAATGCGAAAGCAAATTCACTGGAAAAGCATATTCTGTTAAAAAATCTATAATTAAGGAAGAGGAAAAGGAAGAATAAAATGGTTACATACAGATGTTTTGACTGCAATAAAAGAGTTGCTACTGAATATTTAAGAAAAAGAGTCAGATGCCCTTATTGCGGCAGCAAGATGCTGTTCAAGCCAAGAAGCGCTGGAACAAAAGTTAAAGCAAGATGAAGCTGAGTGCAGAGATAAAGGTTTGGGGGGAGCCTAAGGAACTGAAAGCCTGCTTTGAGCCGGAACTGGCTGACAAAAAGAGATCGAATTTCAAGATAAAAGAAGGGGATGGCTGTTTAATATTTCAAATTGAGGCTGATGATTCAGTTGCTTTGAGAGCAACAATGAATGGAATAACAAAACTAATAACAGTTTATGAGAAGGTAAATAAAAATGGATAAAACAACACAAGACAAGATTCAGCAACTGCAGATGATTGAGCAAGGAATGCAGAATTTTCTAATGCAGAAGCAGCAAGTGCAGGCTCAATTGATAGAGATTGAATCTGCTTTGAAAGAACTTGAGAAAACAGATGAAGCTTTTAAGATTGTAGGGAATGTAATGGTCAAGTCCAGCAAAGAGGATTTGAAGAAAGATTTGGCTTCTAAGAAAGAAATTCTGGATTTGAGGATCAAGACTTTAGAGAAGCAAGAGAAAGATATGAAAGACAAAGCCAGTGCAATGCAGTCTGAAGTCATGGAAAAACTGAAGAAGTGAACAAAATGGATGCAAAGGAACAGATTGAAAGCGTAATAGATGTTCTAGGAGAGCTGCAAGAAGATTCTGTTCCAAGAAATGTAAAAGAGAAGATTGAATCCACTATTGAAGCTTTGAAAGAAGACAGCGAGATTTCTATTAAAGTGCATAAGGCATTGCATGAGTTAGAAGAGATTGCAGATGATCCAAACCTGCAGCCTTATACAAGAACACAGATATGGAATGTTGTCAGTGTGCTAGAGAAGATAGCTTAAAATGTATGCTCAAATAGTTGGGTGGATTCCTGCAATAATTCTGCCAACTGCTACTGCTATTCAATTAGGCAAAATTTGGAAATTGAAGAATGCAGAAGGAGTTAGTATTACTACTTGGCTATTGTTGGCTTTTGCTAATACTGGATTGTATATTTTTACAGAGAAGTATTTTGTAGTGCAGGCTGTATTAGCTTGTTTAGTAACAGCAATATTAGATGTGATAATTGTTTTATCTATTTTATATTATAGAAAATAATCACTTTTTCTTGACAAGAACTGCTTTTTTAGTTATTGTTGAGTTTGGAACATAGATTGTGTCTCCTGAAGAGGTCTTTACTTCTGTCTCAATCAGGGAGATTTTCTTTACTGTTCCTTTTACATTGTCTATCTTTACCTTGTCGTTGACTTTGATTATGTTTTTCCTATGGATAAGGAGTCCTGAGATCAGGTTAGGGACAAAGTCTTTGATTGCAAGGATTATTGAGATTATGATTAGGACTAAGAATGCTGCTGAGACCATGTTAAGGATTGTTGTTGTCAAGCCCATTGAGTTTAGGGCCCAGATGATGGTTACAAAGTAGATAAAATAAGTTGCTATGTTGCTGAGGACTGTCTCTAGTTTTATCTTGACTCCTGCTTTTTCCAGGATTTTGTTTAATTCGATTTCATGGAAGAATCTTTGCAGGAGTTTGCCAACAATCCGTGCTATTACAAAGCCAATCAACAGAATGATGATTGCAACAATTATTTTGGTGAATATCTGCGAGAAAATGATATCAAGGTAGGTTGTTGTTTGGTTTATTAAATCTGCCATTGGTCTATGATTAAGGAATATATTTATAAATCTTATTATAATTGAAGGAAATAAGATGCCAACAAATGTAACTGCTGAGTATGCTGCAGCTGAGATGGAGTATACAAAGGCAAGCACAACTGAGGAGAAGCTGAAAGCTTTGCAGAAAATGCTATCTACAGCTCCGACGCATAAAGGAGCTGAGAAGCTGAGGCAGGAGATTAAGACAAAGATTTCAAGATTAAAGGACAGGCAGAAGAAAGAGGCTCAGCAGAAAAAAGGTGCAGCCGGGATTTCAGTTCCAAAAGAAGGCGCTAGCCAGATTGTTTTGGTTGGGATGACTAATTCTGGGAAAAGCACATTGCTGAAGGAATTGACTGGAGCTAATGTGGAGATTGCTGATTATCCTTATACAACTGTTAAACCTGAGATTGGGATGATGGACTACAAAGGAGTTAAGCTGCAGATTGTTGAGATTCCTGCTGTTGTTGAGGATTTTGATGAGACAGAGAATGGAAGAGCTTATCTGGGAATAATAAACCAGACTGATCTGGTTGTCTTGCTGTTCAGAAATCAGGATGAATATAAAATATTGCAGAAAGAGTTAAGTGAGATTACAGCTAAGAAGATAATCTATAATGAGAAGAATGATGTTAAGGAAGATATCTGGAGGAATCTGGATATAATAAAAGTCTATACAAAAGAGCCTGGGAAAAAGCCTTCGTTTCCTCCTTTTGCTGTGAAAAAGGGAAGCAAAATAGAAGATATGGCCAAGCATGTTCACAAGGATTTTGTCAAGAAGTTTAGATTTGCAAGAGTATGGGGGAAGAGTGCAAAGCATGACGGGCAGAGAGTTGGCATTGACCACAGATTAAAAGATGATGATATTGTTGAGCTGCATATGAAGTAGGAAGGTTTAAATAATACTGTAAAATAGTGGAATATAGGTGATTATTATGGCAACAAAGAAAAATGATGTTTCAAAAGATGAGCAAATTGGTTTTCATAAAGGAGCTTTAGCAACTCTGGCAAAAGAAAGAGAAGAGATGATGAAGATACTGCAGATTGTTGAGCAGCTGATGCAGATGCATATCAAGGGATTGAAGGATTTAGGTGTTGATTTGGAAAAGGCTGCTAAAGAAGCTTTGAAGAAAGCTAAAGCAAAGAAGAAATCAATGGATGAAATATTGAAGTAATTAAATACCCCAAACAGGATTTTCTTTTCTTTTGATTTCAGCGATTTCTTTTAGCAAATTTTTTTCTTCCTGAGAAAGATGTTTTTTCAATTCTTTTGCTTTTCTGAAATCTTCTTCTGGGATGTCAGAAAGGAATGTGTCTGTTTCTCCAATCTGCCTGCCAATAGTTATTCCTGGCACTGATATTGCGACTTGTTTTCCTTTTTCTGCTTTTTCAACTGTCTCCTGCTCTGCCTGGATTGATTTTACCTCTCCTACTCTAGAACCATCCTCTTTCATCAATAAAGTTCCTGCTTTTAGTTCTCCTGCTAAAACCTCAACACCAAAGACAGCTGGGTTGTTTTGCCTGAAGATATAGCCTTTGCCCATCATCTTTAGTCTGCAAGGGCGGATTATTGTGTCTAGTTCTTTTGCTTCTTGTCTCTTTGTTTCTTGTTCCTGCCATTTTTCCAGGTCTTCAATGATTTTGTAGATAACCTCGTTTGTGATTATTTTTGCTTTTTCAGATTTTTTGTCAACATCAGGCTGGATCTTGACATTAAAGCCCAGGATGACTGCCTGCAATGGGTCTTTTTCATGCATTGATTCTGCTTCTGTCAGGTCTTTTTTAGAGATATCTCCGATTGTTGCTTTTCTGATTGGGATTTGTTTTTCTTTTAATAGGTTGTCCATTGCCTCTAAAGAGCCTAATGTGTCTGCTTTTACAATTATTCCTTGCTTGTCTGTCTGGATCAAAACCTCTTTTACTTCTTTTTGGATTTGTTTTTTTGTTTCTTCTATATTAATAGTTGAATGTATAGGCATTCCTGCAACTGCTTCGTCAATGTCTTTTGCAGATATCTTTACTCCTGTCGCTGCAACAACTTGTTTTACAGGGGAGAATTTTGTTTTTTTGTCTCTCATTTCTTGGAGAGGGGCTGGCTGGAGCAATGCTTTTGCTTTTGTTATGATTGGCTCGCCTAAAGAGCCTATTACTAAAGTGTCGTTTGCTTTTAGACAGCCATTGTATAAGATTACATCCAGTGTTTTTCCCAGGCCTTTGTCTTCTTTTACTTCCAAGATTATTCCTTTTGCAGGAGCTTTTTTATCGCATTCCAAATTAGCTTCTAAGTATTTTTGAGCTAATCCTGTCATTACCATCAACAGTTCTGGGATTCCGTCTCCTGTTTCTGCTGATGTTGGGACTAATGCTATTTGTTTTGTATAATCCTGGACACGGTCAAAACGTTCTGATTCAAATCCTAGTTCATGCAAAGAGCCGACCAGTTCGTAAAGTTTTGTTTCAATCTGTTTTTTTACTGCTTCATCCTGCGATTCTATCTTTTGCAGCAATGGGCCTTCAACTTTTTTGTATCCTTTGATTAAATCAATTTTATTTAATGCAATTATAAATGGTGTTTTGTATGTTTTTAGAATCTCGATTGCTTCTTGTGTCTGAGGCATGATTCCTTCATTGATGTCAATCACAACAATTGCAATATCAGCTAAATTTCCACCGCGCTTTCTTAAAGAAGTAAATGCTGCGTGTCCTGGTGTGTCGACAAACAGCAAACCTGGAATTGTTAATTTTATTTTTAATGCATCTAATAGAGGTCCTGATATCTTTTTTATTGTCTCTAAAGGAATAATTGATGCTCCGATTGCCTGGGTGATTGCTCCTGCTTCTGCTTTTGCAACAGACGTACCTCTAATACGATCTAGGATAGATGTTTTTCCGTGGTCTACATGACCTTCTATTGTACAAATTGGACTTCTTAGAGGCATTTTGCATCACAGAAAAAGGAGAGGAAAGGGGTTTAAAAATGTGTCGGAAAACTAGCCTCTAGTTAATCTTAAATAAACTTCTGGGACTGTTAATGGGAGTCTTTTTGGCTCTGAAATTACAACGTGTCTAATGTTTTTCATTGTTTGGTCTTTGTAGACTGGGTCAGAGAGATCATTTCCAGTCACCAATATGCAAGGATACACTCCGCTGATTGTTGCTTCTTGGAGCGCCATTTTTGTGTCTTGCAAAGCATATGCTCCTTCATATCCTTCATCTTTAGGCTTGAAGTCTGTTAGATATAACAAAAGTTTTGTTTTGTAAGACTGTTGTTTAAGCAATCTAGTAGCGTGCCTGATTCCTGCTCCGTCTCTATTGTTTGTTTGGGGTCTTAGTGAGCTTATTCTTGTTTCTATTTCTTTGCTGAACTCTTCATCAAAGTTTTTTAGTTTGTAAAAGCAAACTTCATCTTTTGTCTGCCCTGAATAAAGGAATATTCCAAATGGATCATCTAATGTACCTACACCTATTGAATAATATACAAGTGCTTGACGAATAAAATCAAGGGGCCTTAGATCAGAATCTTCAATAAAATCTCCTGTTGAGCCGCTTAGATCTGCTAGCAAAGCGACTACAACACTTCTGTTGTTCTTAAAAGTACGAGTATAAACTTTATCTGACGGATCTATGCCTGCATTCATGTCTGCTCTTGCTCTTACAACAGCATCATAGTCTATTTCTCCGCTTATCTGTTCATGAACCACTTCAATTTCCTGGGGCTTTATTTTTTGGAAGTGTTCTTTAACGCTTGTGATTGTTCCTTGGTTTGTTTCGTAAAAATTGTCAATGAATCTTCTAGATCTTGCTTCAAGTATTGTTTCAACAACAGTTACTTCATTCTCCTTGTAAGAATTTGTTTCAGAGTCCCATTCATCATATTTGAATCTGATTCCTTCAACAGGTTCTTTTTCTGCTTCTTCTTGTTCAACTATCACTGTTTTATCTGAACCAAGAGGTATTTCTTTCAAAAAAGCAAGCTGCTCTCCTACTAAAGGAATAGCAATATCTGCATCTAAGTTTGCTTTAGAGAAAATATCGCATAGATTATAGCTCAAGATAAGAGAGTCTTCAACAGTTGTAGATGTGTTTTCTAATTGTTTTAATTGTTTTGTAATTTTTTTGTAGATTTCTTCTATATCTGGGTGAAGTGTTAATGATGTTTTTTTTGCTACACTATATTGGGTTAAAGCTCTTAACAGCAAATTCAATTTATCAACTTCGTCTCCAACAGGGGGCGCTTTTTCCAGAAATGCGTTTCCGGCAATATCCATATATTCTTCAAGACCTGGATAAGTTTCACGCAAACGAGAACCGATTCTTGTTATTTCAGCAAAATAGAATAGATTTGCTGCAAGATCTGAATTAGGAAATGCTTGCAATAGATCTCCTATTGTTTGCGCTTCTTCTTCAAATTTTAGATCGAGATTTTCAAGAACCTTTTCTAGATTGCAGTCTAATGTTCCAAATTCAATTATTCCGCATTGATAACTAGTAAGAACCTTATAAAATTTGAAATTCAATAATTCACTATCTAAGAATCCAACTTGGGATGGAAGATAAATTGTTTCTCCATCATAGGTAAAAGGTATTACAGGAAAACCTGCTTCAAATTTTTTCATAGCTATCGGTCTTCTGCATAAAGCATGAGCATAATCATGCATTACTTGCTTAGCTTTTGAAAAAGATACAACTTTCTCCAAGCTGATAGTTTTTTTAGTTGATTTTGAATCCTCTGCAAAACCACCTATATAATTGTCTGTTCCTTCTGATCCTTTTTTGAATAATTCAGGAATGCTATCAATGAATTCTGTTACTTGGTGGGAAAATGACGGTTGTACTTTTTTTATATATTCTCTTGTTTTTTCTATTGCAAAAGCTCTCTGTTCTACTGGAAGTTTTGTATATTTTTCTAATATTTTTTTGAAATTATTATAGCTTTTGTCATCTGGATTAAAACTGCATGAGATATCCCAAATTCCTTGCAATTCTGATAGGTTTACATCTTTTTGAAATCTTAAGATTGTGTTTAGGAAAAGATCTTCATGTCCTTTGATAAATTTATAATTTTTGCTTTTTATTATCTTAGATATGGGGTCTAAGAGATAATCTTCTAGTTTTCCAAATTGGGATGTAAATTTGCTAACTGATTTCTTTTTATCTTCTATAGTTACATTATTCTTAATAAGATATTCAATAATATCTTCCCATTTTTTGAATCTATCAGGTTTTGCAGATTCATGAAGAAGTGTTGCTGCTTGTCCTGTTAATGGAACAATTATCTCTTTAGCAGGATAAGCCATTATTTGATTAAACCATTTCCAAAGATATTCTTCAGTAGAGTCTTCTTTAGAAAAACGAACTTCTTCTATTATTTGGGCGATGTTTTTAAGATAAGTGCCTAAAGGATCTCTATAGTTTGGGGTGTTTTTCTTATAGTAAGCAGCATTTGCCTGAGAATGGAATTTCTTTCCTAGATCCATTAATTTGTCTGTGATATCCATCTTTACTGCTTTATGAAATGCTTCTCTAAGAGAGCTTACTGCTTCTCCAACACTAAACCTTTTTCTTCTACGGCCTTTGCTGTTTTTATAATTAGTTAGAGATCTTAACTCCATGTCAATAAAATCAGATAGATTATCAGGAAGTTTTTCTGCATCTCCAAAGCAATAATTAATACAGAATATGAGGATTTCTTTTTTATCTATATCATCAATTTTATCTCTATCATCAAACTCTATGTTTAATATCTTATCTTTTATTTCTGTGTACCATTTTTCAAATGAGTCAGGGGAATCTGAAGATAGTGGTTTTATAATATCTTTTGTATTTTTAATCAGCATGAGAGAATATTTTTTAAGGGGAGATTTTGTAAGCTTATCACACCATTTCCAAAGATATTCCTCTAAATCCTTATTTTGAATGGGCCTTATAGCGGTTATTAGTTCAGTGACATACTCTGCATAATGACTTATTGGTTCTCTTCCTTCTTTCCTTATTTTCATGCAGGCTTCATTTGCATTTGAATAGAAGCTTAGACAAGAGTCTAAAAGTTTATCTGTGATGTTTAATTCGTCGGCATCTTTTGCAAAAATTTTTCTAAATTTACTTAAAGCTTTTGTTGCTCTGTGAGTTATATCTTTTTCTGTGCCGCCTCCTGATTCTTTTGATGCTCCTTTTGAGATTTGTTTGGCATTTTTAGCTATTTCTATCTCTAGATTTATGTAATCCTCTAATTTATCATCAGGAACAGCAGGATTTATCTTAATTGTGGGTTCTTTGTTTTTTAGAACTGGCTGTATTTCTATCAAATCAAGGGTTCTCATTAAATTTCTACTAAATGGTTTTGCAGAATATACGTTTGCTTTTTTAAATTCATTTATTTTTGTTATAGCTAAATCATAAATTTCTGGAAAATGCGCTAAATTTTTATAATCTCTAAAACAATCTTTTAAAGAAGTTTCTTTCTGAAGCAATTCAATTAATGTTTCTGCCTGAGATTCTGAGAATAATTTGTTTGCTTGTTGTAATTCTTTTTCTCTTTTTTTTTCTCTTCTTACTTTAGCTAAATAATCTTTTTTCTTAGTTTTTGATAATTTATTTATTTCTTTTTTGGTTAATTTAGGAATAGTTTCTTGATAGTTTATATTTTGATGTAGCCAAATTAACTCCATAAGGGTTTTTGTTTTGTTTTGTTTGGACATCTTATCATTTTTTGAAAAAATTCTCAACAAGTTCTTCTATAGTCTCATTTAGTTTGCTGTATGTTTCATCAACTCCTTCTGTCAAACAGTTGATGACTGCATCTTCGCATGCTGATCTTGGATCAATCCCTTTGTCGATCAATGTTCCAGCATAAATCAATAATCTTGTACTTGCTCCTTCTCTTAAAGTATTGTAGCCTCCTTCTTTTATTCCACGGATTCTTTTTCCTAATCCAGCAAGGGCTTTGGCTGTTTTTTCATCAGCGCCGGACTCTTTAGCAATTATTTGGCTTTCAACTTCTACTTCTGGATAATCAAATCTATGAGTTACTAAACGCTGTCTTGTACTTACTTTAAGTCTTTTTGTGATATCTTGATAACCTGGATTCCAAGACATTGTTAACATACAGTCTGGATTAAGTTCAACTACTTTTCCTGTTCTTTCATTATAAAATATTCTTCTTCCTGGCTCCATTATTGGGTGGATTAATGTTGCTAAGTCTGGTCTTGCTTCAACAACTTCATCTAAATAAAGAATTCCTCCTGTTTCAGCCCATCTTTGCAAGATACCTGGAAGATATTCTCCTGTGATCCTGTCTCTTCCCAGCAAATCAGTAGCTGTTAAATCCTCATGACAAGTCATAAAAAAGAAAGGTTTGGGATCTTTTTTGAATTCTTCTTGATTTAATTGATAAGACATGTGCTGAATAAATCTTGTTTTACCGCAACCTGTTGGACCAATTGCTGCAAAAGGCATTTTGCTTTCAAAAGCTGCCTTGAAAATTTCTTTTTCTTTTCCTGTTGGAAGATAGTATGGTTCTTCTTCAATAATATATTGTCCGAGTTTGATTTTTTCTTCTGTCATTTTTGCCTCTATCTCCCACCCCTGATTTTTAAAAATGAAGAAAGTTATCTATTTGGTTAGTTGTTTAACTGGTTGAATCATATACAAAGGATCTGATTGAGGTCCTTTGTAAGGAGCAAATATTCTACCTGGAATCATTTGTTCTCCTTTTTTAAGATTCTCAAACATTTCTTGCAGTATTCTTTGGTTGTTTAGATTATCAAAATCATTCTCTATTTCGAGGCCGCCAACTATTTTAATTACTTCATCTTTGTTTGTGTAGTTTGGACCCATAGCACTAAGTGATTGAGCTATATCTAATGAGAGTTTCTGTCCTCTTTCTCTGAAAACCCTTCTTATTGATTTTGATGGTTCTTCAGAAGCTATATGAGTGTACATAGCATCTTCTTCATATTGCCAATCAGGAATTACCATTGTAACAATATAATGAGGAAGTGCTGGCAAGAGCGGGCTTATAGTATCAAATCTATATTCAGAAAATGCGCTACGGTTTGTATGCAATCCTTGTGCATCTCTACGTCTCCTTCCTTGAAGATCTGTTTCTGGAAGTATTTGTGCTAGATCTAAGTCTCCTGAATTTAGTTTATCATCTATTGATGCGTCTTGGTTCCAAAATGTATATGTTGGCATTTTATATCACCTTTATGTTTTTTAACAATATAAAGTTTGTGTAGTAATACTTAAAATTAGTAATCATGGAGGGTTTATAAAGTTAATGGTTTTGTTACTATTAATCGGTGGTTAATTATAAAGGGAACTTTTTTATTGTTTAAGGGTTGTGTAGAAATTATGTACAAGACAATTACAGAAGGCAAGGCAAAAATAAAAGTTCCTAAAGAGACTAAAGTAAGTAGAGAGTTGCCTGTTTTTTATAATCCTGTTATGGAGTTTAATAGAACTGTTTCTATTTTGTTGTTGAAAGCTATAGGGAATAAGAAAATGCAGATTGGATTGCCTTTGGGAGGCAGTGGAGTTAGGGGTGTTAGATTTTTGAAAGAGTTGCCTAAGTCTAAAGTTAAGGAAGTCTGGATTAATGATATTAATAAGAAAGCTGTGAAGTTGATAAAAGAAAACTTAAGAATGAATAAAGTAAAAGCAAAAGTTTTCAACAAGGATGCTAATCTGTTTTTAATGGAATCAACTGGTTTTGATTATATTGATATTGATCCATTTGGAAGCCCTAATATTTTTTTAGATAGTGCAATTAAAAGATTAGGAAGAAATGGGATATTGGCTGTTACTGCTACTGACACTGGATGCTTGGCTGGGAGTTTTCCTAGTGCATGCAAAAGAAAATATTGGAGTAGTCCTGTGAAGAATGATAATATGCATGAGAATGGTCTTCGTATTTTAATAAGAAAGGTTCAGTTGATTGGAGCTGACCATAGCAAAGCTTTGATTCCTATTTATTCTTATTTCAAAGATCATTATTTTAGGGTGTTTTTCAGATGTGAGAAAGGAAAGCAGAAGGTTGATAAGATAATCAAGCAGCATGGTATGGTTAATGAGGCTGGACCATTATGGCTTGGAGAGTTATGGGATAAAAAGATTGCTGGAAAGCTAAAAGGAGATAAGTTTTTAGATATTATAAATAGGGAAGCAAAGATTCCTGTTGTTGGATTTTATAATATTCCTAAAATATGCAAAAAGAATAAACTAAAGATGATAAAGCAGGAAGATATTATAAATAGGATAAAGAAAAAAGGGTATAAATCTGCTGTAACACATTTTGCTCCTAATTCTATAAGAAGTAATATAGAAATAAAGAAATTGATAAAGCTTTTTTAACCGACAGCTCTTCTAACATCTGTGATTTCTACTGACTGGACTCCTTCAATGTCAGAAACAGCATCTTCGATTGGCTCTGTTGAGCCTTTTGCTTCATCCATGATGAAGATTATGTTCAATGCTTTCAAGCCAAAAGCGATTGGCTCTTCTTCAACCTTGATGTCTCCAGGGCCTGCAAAGTCAATTATCTTCTTTTTTGCATCTGCTTCTATCTTGTGCAGATCAACTTCAGGAGATTTAGGCATTATTTTCAATGATACAACAACATTTGTCATTTTAATTAGGACCTTCAAAGCCACATTCATGGCATTTGTATTTTGCAACAATCTCTCTGCAGTGCTTGCATCTGATTATCTCTGTCTTTCCACAAGCAGGGCATTTGAATTTAGTAGAACCTGATTCATTTGTAATGCGTTTTTTGCATGAGCTACATACTGGTTGTTCCATAGTAGAAGGTTATGTTAGAAGATTGTTTAAAAAGGTTTCTAATTTAGATAGAAATTACTTTATTCTCTTCATCAATCTTGAATTTTTTATCTATAAATTGCTCGCAGACCCACATATTTGTTCTGCAGTGTTTTGTTATATCTGAGACTTTGATCTGGCCTCCAAACATTGCTAAGAAAGGAATGATATTGTCTGCTGTGTGGGAATCAACTGGGGCTTTGGATTCTATTTCTTTGATTAAGTTTTCTGCCGCCTCTTTGCCAACTTTTTCTGCGGGTTTTCCTTTTTCTCCTAATGCATCTGCGCCTAATATAATAGGGTTGTTCACATCAATCTCGTTTTCGTCTTTTGAGAAAATTGCCCATAGTGTAATTCCAGAGCCAGGAGATAATGTATCTGCATATTCTGCCTGTATATTAATAGGCACATTGAATTTAGATAATAGAAGCTTTGCTGATTTTGCAGTTCGTTCAGCAACTTCTGCTTTTTCCAGATGTTTAGAAGCATGGGATATTCCTTTTATCTGTATCAGTTTTCCCTGTTCTAATGAGTTGAATTTTGGGAATTCTTTTTCTTCTAAAGGTCTGATCCTGATCTCAATCTTTCCGCCGCCTTTTGGGTAATAGCCTCTTTTTTCAAGCTTTATGTCTATTTTTTTGCAGAATTTTTTTATTTGAGGAACAAAAACATTCTGGAAGAAATCAAAAGGCATTGCCCATTTTCCAGAAGTGCCTCCTACTATTTTCAGTGTTATCTTGTCATCTGCGAAAAAGCAAGGAAGCAGGACTGCCTGCAATAATAATGAGATTGAACCAGCTGTTCCTATATCAATAGTCAAAGTTTGAGGCCTTATGTTTCCAGGAGTATATTCTATGATTTCAGAACCAATTATTGCATATTGGGATGATGCATTGGCAAGTTTTTCCAATGCTTGAACACATTTTGTATGCTGTGCTTTTAATCCAGAAACTTTTCTTCCCTGGCGGATATTATTTGCTTTGAAAGGCATGGATTTTATTGTTGATAAAGCCAGCGCTGTCCTTACTATCTGGCCTCCGCCTTCTCCATAATCTCCATCTATTTCGAGCATATATTAGGAATATTTATATATAGTATAATAAATTTATTGTATTTGTAAGGGGACGTATTTTAACCTGGCTAGAATAGGGGCCTCCAGTAATTGGAGAGACGAGCCATGACTGGCGATGAATAAACTCTTTGAAGAAAGCCCCGGATGGGGGTTCAAATCCCTCCGTCCCCATTTTATCAAAAAATTTAAAAAAGAGGTTCTTTTTACTATTCGAGAATACTGAAAAAAGCGTAAGGTTTATATATAACTGCCACTACTTCGTAGTAAATATAATCTCATGAGGTTAAAAAAGATGGAAAATACTACTGAAAAAAGAACTATAATCACTTCTAATAAAGATTCTATTGATAAGATACTTTCAGGTAATTACCTGCATAGCTTTAAATATAGTCAAAATAAAAATTCTCCAATAACTGTTGCACGTAGAATTCAAGAAAGAGACTTAGAAAAACGTGGAATTCATAGATGGGAAGATAAAAGAGAAGTTGAAGTAGAAGATTCAGGAATTTATGGTCCAAACGGGCATAAGATTATTCATGTTACTGATGTTGATGATTCTAAATATCGTGCTGAAGATGATGGAATATTCGAAAGAATAGGAGATTATTTGCCAGAAGAAGTTGCAAAAGAAGAAGTACAAAAAGAAAGCCTGGTTAAGAAAATAGCAATGTTTCCATTAAAACATCCTAACCTAAGTGCAGCTGCAGGAGTTGCTTTGGCTTTAATAGCTGGAGCAAATCAAGTTCATGCTGAGGGTACATCTAAAGCAAGAGAGTTTCAAGATGCTGATTCAGAACACTTTTTTTCAGATTATTATGATATTCTAGGCAAGATCACTGCAATTGGATCAGAAGATTATAATAAATTTAAGACTTCATTTAAAGTCAGCAGAGACCCTGTTGGGTTGTATGCTTTTACTTCAAGCGGATCACAAGATATCAGCCTAGGAGAGATGAAATTTAAAGAAAGCGGCATTGATTTTGGCCTTTATCATCCATTTGAGTTTGATGGGGGAAAGATAAATACAGGAGTTAAAGTGGGAGCCAGAAACAGAACATTTGAAGATTATCCTATAGGCAGTATTCATCTTAATACATGGAATGTTCATGCTAAGATTATGATAGGAGATGACTTGAAGGCTTTCATAAGCTATAGTCATGGCAATGGCGATTATGAATATGGTGGAGAAAAAGATTATAGTGAAAGTTCTTTTACTGTAGGAGTTAAGAAATTTATTGACCTTGGCGATGTTGATCTTTATTTTTGCATAGACTTTGACAACTATAGAAAAGAATATGAAGGACTTGGAAGTTCTTCAAAAAATATAATATCTGTACCTGTGGGTCTAGTTGGTGAAAACTTTGATTTCAAAATCGGAGCTTATGGCGGAAATGAAACTGGTTTTGATGACGAAAGAGAAACTATAGATCCTGGTTTTGTAATAAGTTATACAAGAATAATCAATCCTTTTATTGGATTTACAATCAGATATACTCATGATCCTGAAATGGGAGATATTTACCAGGCAGGACTTACTGGACATTTTAAAGATAAATGATAATGGAGGAATAAAAAATGAATAAAGAAGAAGCTTTAATATACACAATCATAACTGGTATGCTAGCAAGCCAAGTAGGTTGTCCTGTAACAAAGGATGATTCTAAAGTTGAGAAAGTAAAACAGGAGGTCTATGAGATATACGGGCCAGAGTGGTTTAACAGTGATTTTGCAGGTGAAGAGGAAAGAACAACTGCACTTGAAGAAATGATCAAGGAATTTAACACTGAAATTGCTAATGCTGCTGAAGATTTAAAGTTAACATCTGAAGAGCTTGGAAAAATAGGAAAATTTGCTGAAACTGCTGGAAAGTATGATGTCAACAAAGTTCCTAAAAGGTTCAAAAAAGCTATTATTGACATAATAAACAACTACAAGGGTCTGAAAGCCAAGTTTGACAAGCATGGAGAAACAGATACTTTTTATGTTATCATGCATAAAGGAAAGAGTATATGTGGTACTACATTCGGCGGTAAAAACGGCAATAGCATTACTCTTGATATGAATGTCAAAGATGCTGAAGAGTACTTTGGTAAAGATGTTTATCAGAAACTTAAGGAACAAGCTGTTGAGTCAAGAGCTCTTCTTAGGTATATAGGCCTAAAGGATGATGGAGATAAAAAAGTAAAAGCAGCTCGTGAAAGTGGAGAGATATATGGCTTGGAAGTAAGTGATAAAAGAGATGAAATAAGTGAGCTAGAAACAAAGGCAGGAACAACTTGGAAATCAGAATCAAGAGATATGAGTAAAAAGCAGAGAAACAAGAATAAGTCTTGGACTTCTTATTTGGGAGTCTTGAAGAATATATTCAAATACGGCAAAAAAGATGCTGAAGCTATGCAAGTAAAGTATCCTGCTGAAGAAGCAAAACAATAAATTTTTTATTTTTCACTTTTAAAACAATAAGGGGCAAGATAAAATGAAAAAACTAATATTAGCAATATTAATGATAGTCTGTTTAGTTAGTTCTATGGCTATTGGATTTATGGGTGACTGGGATGACATAATTCCAGATGGTGAATTTGATGATTTTGATGATGATGGTTATGATGATTTTGATGATGGCACTGATGATTTTGATGATGGCACTGATGATTTTGATGATGGCACTGATGATTTTGATGATGGTTATGATGATTTTGATAATGATTATGAAGGCGATGATGATTTTGGAGGAGAAGATGATTTTGATGACTGGTTTGATGATGATTTTCCTGAAGAATTTCCACCTATTGCTATAATTGACTGTGTTGCTTCAATTGATGTCAACCAGGTTGTAGTGCTGGATGGAAGCAAATCTTATGACCCAGACGGGCATATTGTGAGCTATGAATGGACTTTAGGAGATGGAACTAGCGGAACTGGAGTTAATATAACTCATATTTATACAGATGCTGGAACTTATACTATTAAATTAAAAGTAACAGATAATGACGGCAAAACAGATACAGACAGTCTAAAAATCACTATAACTGAAGGTGATACACCGCCGCCACCACCAAATAATCCACCTGTTATAACAACTACACCTATCACAGTAGGAACTGTTGGCCAGGTATATCAATATAATGTTGATGCAACTGATGCTGATGGAGATATTTTATATTATTCATTGACAGAAAGCCCTGCTGGAATGGAGATAGATTCAGCTGATGGTGTTATTTCATGGACTCCTGGGGAAGAAGGAGAATATAATGTCACTGTCATGGTTGAAGACGGAAATGGCGGAAGTGATACTCAATCTTTTACAATAATTGTGGGAGAAGAAGACGATGATGATGAAGGAATAATCATAGACGGCTGGTTAAGGGTCAAGGCAAGAGTGATAGGAGATGATTATGTAAATGCAGGAGATACTGTTATATTAAAGACTTATGTTGAGAATATTGGTGAAGATGACTTAGAAGATCTTCATATTACAGCTGTTATTCAAGAATTGGCAGTAAGAGACAATGTAGGGCCATTTGATCTTGATGAAGGCGATGAAGAGAGCAAGAATCTATACTTGGAAATTCCAGAATATGCTGAACCAGGCATATATGACATCAGAATCACATACAGCAATGACTTGTTAAGAAGGGTTATTTACAGAGAGATTACAGTTATGTAGACACCATTTAATAGTAGTTATAAAGCGTAATTACTATAGTATACTAAAAACCGAAAGGTTTATAAAGGGTTCATATTTAGCTTATTGCAAGGGGCGTTTAGGTAATTAAAATCAATAAAAACCGTATACGGAGGAAATTAAAATGAAAGGAAAATTGAGACTATTTAGTGTTTTGACACTAATCTTGATAGGTCTTTTCGTCGGTTCTGGAATAGTAAATGCGGCTGACGTACCTGTTTCAATTGAAAGTGTAGAGATTGACGGTGAAGAAGTAAGTGACGGAACTGTTCTAGGTGGAATCGTGAGAGGCGATACAATAGACGTCAAAGTCAATGTATTAGCAACTGCTGACGATGAAATCCAGATTGAAGCTAGTGTTAAGTCACTAGATCATGATAGAGAAAGAGCAGAAGATGAAACAAGTGTATTCTCAGTCAAAGCTGGTAGAGAGTATGTAAAGAGATTAACTCTTGAGCTGCCAGATAGAATGGATGTAAAAGAGTATGCATTGAGAATCGAAGTTTCAAACGACAAAGACGATGAAATCGTCTACAATGCTGTACTTCAAGTAGAACAGGCAAGAAACGCTATCAAAATAAAAGACGTTGTCTTTAGCCCTGAAAACCAGGTTAAAGCTGGTAGAGCTTTGCTTACAACTGTAAGACTGAAGAACATGGGAGAAAAAGATGAAGAAGTCAAAGTAAGAGTAAATATTCCTGAATTAGGAGTAAGTGCTTCTGACTACATCGATGAAGTTGAACCTGAAGATTCAGTTACAAGTGAAGAGCTTTACATAAGAATACCTGAGTGTGCTGAAGCTGGACAATATACTGCAATTGTTAGTGTTGAATTTGACGAAGGAGATGAAGAAATAAGTGAAAGTTTCTTAATCAATGTTGTTCAAGGAGACACATGCAACTTAGGTGCTGATAAAACTGTTATCGCAGTTAGCACAGAAGTTCAGTCAGTTAGCGCTGGCGCAACTGGAGCTGTATATCCGCTTACAATAAGCAACACAGGAAATTCAGCAAAGACATATACAATCAGTGCAGAAGCAGGAGACTGGGCAGATGTTAAAATCAGTCCAAATGTAGCTGTTCTAAGTGCTGGTGAGACAAGAGTTATCTATGTATATGTATCAGCTAACGAAGACGCAAAAGAAGGCGAACAAACTTTCGGCGTTGCTATCAAAAGCGGCGATGAAACTTTGAAGGAAATCACACTAAAAGCTAATGTTGAAGCTAACAGTGGATGGGACAAAGTCAAGAAAGGCCTAGAAGTTGCATTAGTTGTTCTAGTTGTTCTTTTGGTTATAATCGGCTTAATAGTTGGTTTTAACAGATTAAAAGGCGACGAAGGCGACGAGACAGCTGAAGAAACTTACTACTAAACGTAGTATTTTTATTTTTTTTATCTTTTTCTTTTAATTTATTATTATATCCCAGTTGTAAACCTATCGAGGTCATAATATGATTGTAATTATTGGAGCAGGACCTGTTGGCTGTTTTCTTGGAGGCTTATTAGCTAAAGCAGGAAGAAAAGTAGCTATATATGAAGAACATGACTGTATAGGCAAGCCTGTGCAGTGTACAGGCATTGTGACAGAGGAAATAGGCAAGATAGTGAAGCTTGATAAGGAATTTCTAGTAAATAAAGTCAATAAAGTAAGGGTATATTCTAAAAACAACAAGATAGAGATTGGAATCAGGGATATTGTGATAGACAGGGAGAAGTTTGACAGATATTTAGCTAGAAAAGCAGAGAAAAATGGAGCTAAGATACATCTTAATTACAAGTTTTTAGGGATAAGAGGAAATAATGCAGTATTAGCTGACAAGAATAACAAGATAATAAATGTTGAAGCAGAATATATAATAGGAGCAGACGGGCCTTTGTCTGATGTTGCCAAGTCAAATGCAATGGTAAGAAAAAAAGAGTTCTTTTTTGGGATGCAGGCAAGGATAAAAGGAAGCTATGATCCTGAATGTTATGAGGTCTATCTTGGAAGTGTTTGCAAGGATTTTTTTGCGTGGGTTTTGCCTGAATCAAATAAGATAGCAAGGGTAGGTGTTGCCTGCAGAAGCAATACAAGAAGCATATTCAAGGAATTTTTAGATGTTAAGGGGATTGAGGATAGGAATATTATTGATTTTCAAGCTGGATTAATACCTATTTTCAATAAAAAAGCTTGTGTGAAGAGAAAAAATGTATGCCTTGTAGGAGATGCTGCTGGACATGTCAAAGCAACTACTGGCGGAGGCCTGGTTCCTGGGTTAAAGGCTGCTAAAGTTCTTGCTAATTGTATTGTCAATGGAAAGAATTATGAAAAGGGATTAAAGAAATTAAATAAAGAGCTAGATATACACCTGAAAATAAGGAATATGCTTGACAGATTTAATGATAAAGACTATAACAAACTGCTTAAGCTGCTGAAAAACAGGAAGATAAAGCATGTTTTGCATAAAAACAGCAGAGACAGCCCAAAAAAGCTTGTTTTTAAGGCATTAATTGCCAAACCTTCTCTTTTGCAGTATATAAAAAACTTTATAAAGTAAGTATATTTTTTATTCACGGGGGCAACCTTATGGAAAAAGATGATGAAATAACAGTTGATTTTGGTAAAATAGGCAAATTGTTCAAGAAAAAAAAGCAAGAGAAAGCTAGTTCTGAAGCCAGAGAAGTTGAGAAAGAGATTGATGAAGATATCAAGAAAGAAGAGATAAAGATTAAAGAATTGAAAGAAGATGAAATTGAAGAAGAGGAGAAGATTGATAAATTAAAGCAGGAAAAGAAAGAGCTAGAAGAAGCAAAAGAGGTTATTGAAGAGCAAGAGAAAAAGATTGATATTTTAGAAAAAAAAGAGGATGAAGAAAAACAAGTATTAGAAGAAGAAAAGAAAAAAGTAGAGGATATCAAGGAAGAAGTAGCGGAGATTGAGGAAAAAGACGAAGAAGTTTCATTGGACTTAAAGAAGGTAAAAGGATGGTTCAAAGGAGGGAAAAAAGAAGAGAAAGTTGGAGATGAGGAAATTTCTGTTGATTTGAAAGGCACAGCAGAGTCTATAAGCAAATTCTTTAAAGGAAACAAATGGGCTCTTCCTGTTTTATTGATATTGATTGCAATAATATTCTCAACATTTTTCAGGATGTATTCTGCTGAGCTACCAAAGACAGAGAAGTGGGCACAAAGTAGTGTCTATACTTATTACAAAAACCAGATATCAGGCCAGATCAATCAGCAATATCCTAATCTGCCTGATGCTAATAAAAAAAACCTTATCAATAATGAATTCAGTTCGTTTTTAAAAGAAAACAAAGAAATGGTTGAGCAGCAGATTGAGGCTACTTCAAAGAACTTCAAGAGCCAGATGCAGTATACTGCTGAGAATGGGAAAGATTATACTTATCTGCTGGCAATTGACCCTTATCTGTGGTATGGGGAGACCAGAAATTATCTGGAGAACGGGCATTTTGGAACAGAGGTTGTTGATGGAGAAGAGATAAACTTTCTAAGAAATGGGAGAGAAGGGAGAGAGATGCCTAATATCAAGTTTCACTCCTTGTTTGGAGCATGGTTGTACAAGTTAGATATATTTAGCGACAGGCCTTTGATGGCTGTTTTCTTTTTGATTCCTGTTTTGATTATTGCAGCTTCAATAATCCCTGCATTTTTTATTGGAAAAAGAATGGGGGGAAATTTTGGAGGGTTTTTTACAGCTATGATTATTGCAGTTAATTCAGCTTTGTTAGGCAGGACTCCTGCTGGATTTTCTGATACAGATGCTTATAATATCTTTTTTCCTTTGATGATTGTGTGGCTGTTTTTAAAAGCATTTGAATCAAAGGATTTGAAAAAGCAGGCAGTTTATGCTGGTTTGAGTGGACTGTGTGTTGGATTATATAGTTTATCTTGGGGTGGTTGGTGGTATGTTTTTGATTTTATATTGGCAACAATAGGCATATATTTTATTTATCTACTAGCCATGAAATTTTGGAAATCAAGAGAGATTGATACAGGAGCTGTAAAGAATCTTGCAACTGTTGGAGGATTATTCTTTGTTGTGTCTGCAATGTTTGTAACATTGCTGCAAGGATTTAGAAATTTTACAGGTTTTATTAGAGGACCATTAAATATAATTGCATTAAAGGATGTTGCAGTAACTACATTATGGCCTAATGTGCTTACAACAGTAGCAGAGTTTAATGTAGTAAAGCTTGGTACTATAATTGCCCAGATGGGTGGAAATCTATTATTTTTTATTGCAATCGTTGGGATTATTCTTAGTCTGTTTAAGAAGAATGAAGAAGGAAAGGTTGATGTTAAGTATGCTATCTTGCTGACTATATGGTTTTTAGGAACAGCTTATGGATTTACAAAAGGAGTGAGGTTTGCAATATTGATGGTGCCTGCGTTTGCTGTTGCTTTTGGAGTTGGAGTTGGGATATTATATGAGTATCTAAATAGATGGGTGGCAAAAGAGATGCATATAAATAATGCAATCACTAAAACTGTGCTTATTGTTCTTTTCTGTCTGCTATTGATTGCTCCATTGAAAGCTGCTCATGTTACTGCAGAAAATGAGATTCCAAGTATGAATGACCAATGGTATAATGCACTGACAGCAATAAAAGAGGATTCTAGTGACGGGATAATAACAAGCTGGTGGGATTTTGGGCACTGGTTTGTTGCAATAGCAGAAAGAAGAGTTACATTTGATGGAGCTGACCAAGGAGAAAGGATACATTGGGTTGGCAAGAGCTTGTTGACTGAAAGCGAGGAAGAGGCTGTTGGAATACTAAGGATGTTGAACTGCGGGCAGCAGAAAGCGCCACATGTTTTAGAGGAATATCTGGAAGGAGACACTGTAAGGGCAATTGATATTTTGAACAAAATTATTTTAGAGGACAAAAAAATAGCTGAATTGACATTAAAGAAAGAAGGTTTAATCAAAGAAAAGATTGAAGATGTGCTAGAGGTAACGCATTGTGATGATCTGATTGATCAGTATTATATTGCTTCTGAGGATATGGTTGGAAAATCAGGGGTATGGGGCCATTTTGGAAGCTGGGATTTTAAAAAAGCAAAGATGTGGCAGACTGTAAGGAAGATGGATTATAGTGATGGTATTAAGGTATTGACTGAGGAGTTTGGTTTAAGTGAGGGTAAAGCTGATGAATATTATTATGAAATTCAAAACAACAAAGCAGACCAATGGGTTGCTTCCTGGCCTAGTTATGCAGGCGGAAGAAAAGGTGGTTGCCAGATTGAAAACCGGGTTGCTAAATGTGTTGGTGATGCAGGGCAGTTAATACCAGTAGAGATTAATCTGAAAACTTATGAAGCAGTGATTCCTACAAATGAAAAAGAAATGCATCCAAATTCTATTGTTTATGTAGATGGGAAAGATGTAAAGAAAAAAGAATACAAAGAAGATACTATTGGGCTTTCAGTAATCCTTGTACCTAATGGAAACAGCTATTATGTTGTTTTGAGCGATCCTCTGCAGGCTTACAGCATGTTTGCTAGGCTTTTCTATTTCAAAGGGCATGGATTAAAAAACTTTGATCTGCTTGATTATCAAAGGCAGGTTACAGGAGGAGAGATTTATACTTACAAAGTTGATTGGGCTGGAAAAAGCAAACTAGATGCTTATGAAGATAAAGCAGAGATTATTGCAGAACCTATAATTGAAGAAACTGAAGCAGTAGAGAAAGAAGATGCTGTTGAGAATGAGTCTTCCAAAGAAAAGGAGTTTGAAATAGAGATATAAGGTTGGCAAAGCCAACATAATTAAAATGAGGTTTTAATTAATGATATCTAACAAAGATGCTTGGGTCATTATACCTGCTTATAATGAGGAAAAGCGCATTGCTTCTGTTATCAATAAAGTAAAGAAATATGTTGATAATGTTGTGGTGGTTGATGATGGAAGCAAAGATGATACAGGAAAGGTTGCTAATAAGACTGGAGCATTTGTGCTGGTGCATATCCTGAATCTTGGAAAAGGGGCTGGTGTTAAGACTGGCTGTGATTTTGCTCTGAAAAGAGGAGCTGAAAAATTAATCCTGATTGATGCTGACGGACAGCATGATGCTGATGAAATTCCAAGATTCCTAAAGGCTTTGGAAGAAGCTGATGTTGTATTTGGATCCAGAGGGATAAACAAAAAGATGCCCTGGGTATTTAGGATGGGCAACAGATTCCTGAATAGTATGATGGGTTTTTTGTTTGGAATTAAGCTGAAAGATACCCAGTGCGGCTACAGGGCATTTACAGCAGAGGCTTATAAAAAGGTAAAATGGAGAGCAAGTGATTACAGCATGGAAAGCGAGATGATTGCTAATGTTGGAAAAAGACATCTAAGATATAAAGAGATTCCAATTGAAACTCTTTATTTAGACAAGTATAAGGGAACTACTATGTTTGATGGTATCAAGATTGGATTTAATCTAATTAAATGGAGGCTAATAAAATGATCTTAGGAATTCAACTTTTTGGGGTGTTGTTTGGGCTGTTCATGATATATTTCAGCTATCTTAAATTAAAGAAAAAGGAGTTCAATAATACAGAGTTTGTATTCTGGCTGTTCTCCTGGATACTCTTCATCTTTTTTGTGATATTTCCTAACTCGCTTGACTTTATTGTAAAAGGAGTATTGCAGATGAGCAGGACTATGGATTTCTTTATAATCCTTGGATTTATGTTTTTGATAGGATTGACATTCTATACATATACTGTTGTGAACAAGCTACAGAAGAGGATGGAAAGCCTTGTAAGGAATATGGCTATTACGAGAGAAAAATGAACCTGCTCTTTGTCTTAGAGAATTATTTTCCGCATGTCGGAGGAGTGGAGGTTGTTTTCAAGAATCTTACAGAAGGTCTTGTGAAAAAAGGAAATAAGGTCTCTGTTGTTACGCATAGATTGAAAGGGACAAAAAAATTTGAGACAATAAATGGGGTTAAGATATTCAGGGTTAATTGTTTTCACAGCAGATATTTTTTCACGTTTTTTTCTATTCCTAAGGTGTTGAAGCTGGCAAAGAAAGCTGATATAATCCATACAACTATTTTTAATGGTGCCTTTCCAGCGTGGTTAGCTTCAAAGATAGTTAATAAGAAGGCTATCTTATCTGTTCATGAAGTTTGGGTTGGAAAGTGGAAGGAGTTAACTGAATTAGGAAAGGTTTCCTCTTTTATTCATGAAATTTTAGAGAGACTTATTTACTTTCTTAAATTTGACAAATACATAGTTATATCCCAGTCTACACAAAGGCAGTTAATTAATCAGGGAATTAAAAAAGATAAGATAAAGGTTGTGTATTGCGGATTAGATTATAATCATTGGAATCCCAAGAAGTATGACAGTAAAAAGATTAGGAGAAAGCTGGACTTAGAGAAGAAATTTGTTTATCTATTTTATGGGAGGCCAGGTGTAAGCAAGGGACTGAGGTATTTAATTAAAGCTGTTCCTTTGATATCTAAAAATATCCCTAATTCTAAATTAGTAGCTATTGTAAGCAAAGATAAAACATACATTAAAAGATACAAAGAGATATTAAGATTAATTAAAAATTTAGGAATCCAAAAAAATATTGTTCTAATTGATCCTGTTTCTTACAAAGAACTGCCTAATTATATTAAAGCAGCTGATTGTGTTGTTGTTCCTAGTTTGGCAGAAGGTTTTGGATTTTGTGCTGCTGAGGCCTGCGCAATGGAAAAGCCTGTTGTTGCTTCTGATACAACTTCACTGCCAGAGGTTGTCAGCGGAAAGTATGTATTAGTAAAGCCGAGGAATCCTGAGGAGATTGCTAAAGGAGTTGAAGATGTGTTCAGGTTCAAGACAAAGCAGAGCAGACTGAAGAGATTTGAATTAAAGGATAATATAAATGGTTATTTAGGAGTGTATAAGGAGATACTAAGATGAAGATCGCATTATTGACTCCAACTTTTTCTGGATTTAGCGGAATTGACAGGGTTGTTGAACTGGATGCAGAGGATTATATTGAAAAAGGAAATGATGTAAGTATATTTACATTTAGGGCTGGGCTTAAACCAAAAAGAGCAAGATTAATAGAATGGGGTATGCCTAAGAGTGGTTTTTTTGAAAGGATTTACAGGCTTTTGTTTTTTTTATTCAGAGGAAAGATAAAAAGGTATGCAAGACAGTTGAAGGATTTTGATAAAGTTATTGCTTATTTCTATCCAATGACTTGGGTTGCGTCTAAGGCAAAGAAGAAATATGGAATTAAGTACACTTATTGGAATGCTGGTGTTGCTTATCCAAGATTGTTCAGGGGTTTTTTTGAAAGATTGTATATGAGGTTATTTATCTTTTTTGTTGGACGTTCTGTCAAGAATGCTGATTCAGCTATCTCTATAAGCAAGTTTATGCAAGGGGAATTGAAAAGAGAGACTGGATTAGATAGTGATGTAAAGTATATAGAAATTGATAAAAAAAGATTTCATAAAGATGTTTCTGGAGGAGAGGTTGTAAGGAAAAAATATAATATTGGAGAAAAGGACCCTGTTTTTTTATATGTTGGAAGGATTTCTCCGCATAAAGGAGTCCATCTGTTGATCAAGGCTTTTAATTTGGTGTTGAAGGAAAAGACTAATGCAAAACTTTTGATTGTTGGAAAAGAAACATTTGGTAGTTATGCAAAAGAATTGAAGAAATTGGCAAATCCGTCTGTTATTTTTACTGGATTTGTTGATGATGAAGAGCTGCCTCGGTATTATGCTGCTTGTGATATCTATACAACTGCAACATTATGGGAAGGCTATGATATGCCTGCTGTTGAAGCTCAGGCATGTGGAAAACCTGTTGTTGCTTTTGACCTGGCATCTCATCCAGAGGTTGTCAAGCAGGGCATATTAGTGAAGCCAAAGGATGTAAATGGATTTAGCCAGGCTGTATTGAATATATTAAAGAGGGATTAGATATTGTTTCTCCAGTAATCCAGGATGTCTTTTAGTGTTGTTTCTATTGGTATTTCTGGAGACCATCCGGTTTGTTCTTTAAATTTGGAATTATCTCCTTGAAGTATAGGGATATCAGAAGGCCTCATTCTATCTGGGTCTTGCTCTATTTTTATTTCGGCTTGGGATAAAGATAAAAGCATGTCAAGTATTTCTTTAATTGAGTATTCTTTTCCAGAGCAGATATTGTATGTTTCTCCTGGCTTGCATTTTTCTAATGCCAAAAGATATGCTTTAACAACATCTCTTACATCTGTAAAGTCTCTTTTTGCTTCAAGATTTCCTGTTTTTATGGTTGGTTCTTTGCCTTTTTCTATTTCGACTATTTGTTTTGCAAAATCTGAAGTTACAAAGATTGGAGCTTGGCCAGGACCTATGTGGGGGAAGCTTCTTGAAATAATAATTTGAAGTTTTTCCATGTATTGCTTGCATATCTCTTCCTGCTCTTTTCTTGATTCTGCATAAGGGCTTACTGGATTTAGCTCAGCTGTTTCTGGTATTGGAACTGATTTTGGGGTTCCATAGATGTCTGCTGATGTTATAATAAGGATCTTTGGATTTATTTTTGCGCTTAAAACAGCGTCGAGAAGGTTTTTTGTTCCTGTCACATTAATCTTTCTGCAGAGTTCTGGCTGTTCAAAGGATTTTTTTACTGAGCTGAATCCTGCCAGATGGATGATGTAATCAGGCTTTATTTTCAACATCAGCTGATTTAGTTCTTCTGGAGCTAACAGGTCTGCTTTTTGGTAGTTTACCTTGCTGTCTCCGTCAAAAGAATCTGACAAGTCAATGCCATGAACTTCAAAACCTCTTGATAAAAGAAGAGCAGAAAGGTGCTTTCCAACAAAACCGTTTATTCCTGTGATAAAGGCTTTCATTTTTGAGAAGAAAGAATCTTTAGATCAGATTCAACCATCATCTTGACCAATTCTTTAAAAGATGTTTTTGGTTGCCAGCCAAGTTCTTTTTTTGCTTTTGAAGAGTCTGCTAAAAGGATATCTACTTCTGCTGGCCTGAAGAACTTAGGATTGACTTTTACAACAACTTTCCCATTGTGTTTTCCTACTTCATCCAAGCCTTTTCCTTCCCATTCAATTGGCATGTCAACTGCATTGAAAGCTGCTTCTACAAATTCCCTTACAGAATGGGTCTCTCCTGTGCCAATAACATAGTCTCCTGGAGAATCTTGCTGAAGCATGAGCCACATTGCTTCGATATAATCTCCTGCATATCCCCAGTCTCTTTTTGCATCAAGATTTCCCAGGCTAAACTCTTGCTGCAGTCCAAGTTTTATCTTTGCAACTGAGTGTGTTATTTTTTTTGTAACAAACTGTTTTCCTCTTCTTGGGGACTCGTGGTTGAAAAGTATGCCATTTGATGCATGTATGTTGTAGCTTTCCCTGTAATTTTTTGTAATCCAATAACCATAGAGTTTTGCAACACCATACGGGCTTCTTGGGTAGAAATAAGTTGTCTCTTTCTGAGGCATTTCCTGTGCTTTTCCAAACATCTCACTGCTTGAAGCTTGGTAGAATCTTATTTTAGGATTAACCAAGCGGATTGATTCTAGCATCCTTAGAACTCCAACTCCAGTTATGTTTGCTGTTGCAATTGGCTGAGTCCAGGATGCCGGAACAAAGGACTGGGCAGCAAGATTGTAGACCTCATCTGGATTAATCTCTTTCAGGATTGCAATTATAGATGCTGTGTCTGTCAGGTCTCCATCAACAAGGTGTATTTTTTGCTTTAGTTTTCCTATTCTTTCAAAAACATCCATGCTAGTCCGCCTGTGCATTCCATAGACTTCATAGCCTTTTTCCAACAGGAATTCAGCCAGATAAGAGCCGTCTTGTCCTGTCAAACCTGTTATAAGTGCTTTCATTTTGATTACTCAATTTATAAAGTTTATAAAGCTTTTCAAAAGGTTTTTATTTTATATTCCTACCTATTTGAGGGTCATTTTAATTCCTTGATCTATGCTTATTGGATTAAAATTTAAATCTTTTCTTGTTGATTCTATATCCATTGTTGTATTTTGGTTTATACTAATTATTTCTCTCATGGTTATTGCAGGTTTTGAAGAAACTTTCTCTAGAATAAGAGCAAGAAATTTGCAAAAGAAGATAGGTATTGGGATTGTAATCTTATTTATATTTAATTGTGTGCTGACTTTAGAAATTATTTCTCGGAATGTTATTTTTTCTGGGCCTGCAAGATTATAGATTTTGTCAATTGACTTAGATGTTTTTATTGAAGATAAAATAGCATCAACAACGTCTTCGACATAAACTGGTTGTCTAAGATATTTTCCATTTCCTACAAGAGGGATAAATAAAGGGAAGAGCTTAGTATACTTTATTATTTTGTTGAACCCCTTACTTTCTTTTCCATAAATCATTGTTGGTCTAAAGATAGTTATATCTAATCCAGACTCAAGGAATATCTCCTCTGATTTATTTTTTGTTTCTCCATAGATTCCTTTAAACTTTCTTATTCCTGCAACAGATCCAAAAGAGATTATCCTATTTATTTTATTTTTTTTACAAAGACCCAGCATATTTTTAGAACCAATAATATTGACTTTGTAATTTTCTTTTTTGCTTACAGAACCCACTGCTGCTGCTAGGTGTATTAGAATATCCTGTTCTCCTATTTTTGATAAAGTTTCTTTTCTGGTTATATCTCCATATATTATTTTAATAGGGTGTCCTTTAATTTCCTCAAGGTTTTTATTGAATAGATAGTTGTTATCCTTTTTTATAAGACAGGTGATAGAATAATCTTGTTTTAATATTTTTCTTATTAAATGAATTCCTACAAATCCTGTTGCGCCTGTTATTAAAATTCTTTTTTGCATATGAATATATGCCTCAATCCAATTAAATGCATTATATTCTTCCCCAATATTTTTTCAAGCAATTCTCCAAGTCTAGTAAGCTGTTTAGGTCCTGCTGGTATTAAAACAGTTGTTTTTTGTTTTATTACTTTGAATCCTGTTTTTTTTAATAATGTTAATAATTTTCTTCTTCTTAAGAATTTATGGGGGCCTTCACTATGATGGATTCCAAAAACTGCTGAAAACCAATGAATAGGTTCCCATAATATATTTGGCATTGTTAAGATCAGTTCTCCATTTTTCTTGAGTAATCTATTAAGCTCTGCTAGAAATTCCTTATGATTAGAGATATGTTCTATTGTTTCAAAACATAAGCTTGCGTCAAATGTTTGAGATCTTAATGGGAGAGGTAATTTCCTTAATAAGATAAAGTTTCCCTTGATTTGATATTTTGTTAGTCTTTTTTTGCAGACATCCAAGAATATATTAGATGGGCTTACGCAAGTAACTTGATTTATCTTTCCGTTTTTATGGTAGAAAACAGATCCATTCCCTGTTCTGCAATCTATATCTAAAATATTGGAATTTGATGATATTGACTGCATCTTAAAACTGTCATAAAATCTTCTTTTGTAAGCATATGTTTCGTTATCTATTTCATCATAATCATGAACTGTGTTCCAGAAATCCCCAACGTCCTTGTAGTTCCATTTTTTTCTCTTTACATAAAATATTTCTTTTCTGAATCTTTTGAAAACGCCTTTTAATTTCATTTTTTATATTTTCTTCTTAATTTAGATAAATAGCCTAAAAACCTAAATGGGATAAATTTCCCAAAAATTTTCAAGAAATGCATTGCAATTTTCTGAGGTAAGGGGTCTTTTTGTTTTTTGTGCTTAAGGTTATGTTTATGCATCTCATATAGGAGGCTCTCTGAAATTTCTTTAGTTTTGAGATTAGATTGATTGATTAATTTTTGTCCGATATTTGTTCTAACTATGATTAAGGTATGGTTATCATAACCCCAAGCATCTCCAAAAGAGATATCTGATTTTTCACTTGTATAATCCTTACAACTAAGGCAGCCTTTTGGGATGAACATGAGATTAACTATATCATAATAATGTTTTGGAAAAAATACTTTTTTGTCTTTTGATTTAATTAGAAAACCTCCTGGGTATTTTCCTCCTCTGTATTCCAAAGAAGTTATTTCTTGTTTTTTTATTCCTGATTTCCTTATTAAAAATTCTGTTGCTTTAAAGGGCGTGTTATAACCGCAGAAAAGGCCAAAAATTAGCTTTATGTTGGGGTATCTTTCTTTGATGTTTTTTAATATAACGCTATGGCAGGGGAGGGCTGTAATTGCTAGTTTTTTATCTTTATTTTTATTTAGAATGGCTAGTATATCTTTGAAATTTATTAATGTATATTTTGAACCTTGTGAATAAAGTATTTCTTTTTCATTTTTAGCTAAAGTCACTACTGGTTTCCATGGTTGTTTTTTATTCATAGAAACTGTTATTGCTGCGTCTATTAATTTTGATCTTAAGGCTTGGATAAGTATGCTAGTTAAAGCTCCTCCTGATGATCCCCTTTCTCTAATTTTTTTATCTTTTGAATACCCTACTAAAAGAGATTTGTATTCTCTAATGTAATTTTGCATTTTTATTTTTTCCTTATTACAAGTTCTGCTATTAATCCAAAAAAGAATATCTGAACAGCTGATAAAGAGATCATGATAAATGTAGTATCATAAAATCTATTGAACAGTGTTAATCCTAGAAGAAGAATAAAGCAACCTGAGAGGAATAGTAAAATAGCACAAGGGATAAATATTTGTAGAGGATTGAAAAATAAAGAAAGTTTCATTAGTAATTTAGTGAATCCGATGAAGTCTTTTATAGGGTGTATTGTTGATTTTCCTTTTCTTTTGTAATAATTTATAGGGATATATTTTACATTATAGCCTTTAGTATGACAGAGCATCGTCAATGTTGAAGTAAAAGAAAATTTTTCTGGAAACAGGTTCCAATGGTCCAAAACAATCTTTTTTTTGAATATCCTCAATCCTGAGTTCAGATCTGGAATTTTGTAAGATGCTATATAAGAAGAAAAGTGTTTCAAAAACCATTTGGCTGGTTTCCTTAACAAAGGAATTTTAACTTTTCTTCCTACTCTTGCTCCAACAACCATATCATATTTTGGTATAAATTTGACTAATTTGGGGATATCTTCAACAGGGTATGTGCCGTCGGAATCGGTTATTAAGAGGTATTCTCCTTTGGATGCATTTATTCCTGTTTTTAAAGAAGCGCCATATCCTTTGTTTACTGGATGGGATATTATTCTTATTCCCTTTATAGCTTCAAGATATTCCTTGCTTCTATCTTTACTATGGTCATCAACAACAATTATTTCGAAATTATCATCGGTTACTTCCTTTATTTTGTTGATAACAGAGTATACTGATGCTTCTTCGTTATAGACTGGGATAATTATTGATATCTTTACCATTTTTAAAAATGAAATGTGAAGTTATTTGTTGATTTTATTGAACAAAATATTTAAAGGTGTTGTTTATTATAAAGCTTATGCATAAAAAAAAGATAAAGTACTTTGCATCATTACTGGTAGGTATTTTAATTTTAGGAATATTTGTATATTTCTTAGGAGCATCTGAGGTATATAATACTTTTAAGAATGCCCAAATTAAATTTATTTTATTCTCTTTATTACTGATTTCGTTGACTTACTTCTTTAGGGCGCTAAGATGGAATGTTCTGTTAAAAGTATTTAAGAAAAAGATTAGATTTGCTAATATATTTACGCTTACTGCTTTATCTTATTATGTTAATATAATCGCGCCTTTTAGATTTGGAGAGTTAGTAAGGCTTTATTTGTTGAGGACTAAAGAGGGCATTCCAATAAAAAAATCCTCAATAACCATAATAATTATTTCTTTTCTTGAGATAGTTGCTGCTTTTTTTTGGGGTGTTGTTGGGCTGATTTTGGCTTATTTTCTTAATTCTTCATTATTTTTGATTAATGGTATTTTAATTTGGGCAATTTTGATTATAATTTTGTTGTTTTTTGTACTTCTTGCACTAATGTTTTATCCTAAGATTTTCATAAGAATTGCTGATTATGTTTTATCATTTTTCTCTTTTAAATTTAAAAATAAAATTTCTAGTTTCTTAAATAAATTTTTCAATGCGTTTTCATATTTAAGAGATGTACGTGTTTTATCTTTGGCTTTTGTTTATGCGCTATGTATTCAGTTTTTTATTATAATTGCTTATTACTTAATGTTTTTAGCATTTAATATTAAAATAGCTTTGATTACTATGGCTATTGGAAATTTGGTCATTACATTTACATTAGTAATTCCTACCACGCCTGGAAGAGTAGGCTCTTATGAAGCAGTATGGTTAATTGCTTTTTTACCATTTGGGTTGGTTTCTTCAGAAGTTCTTGCTGTTTCAATTGGAGCACATTTGGTAGTAACATTGTGTGCTCTTCTTATAGGGGGATTTTCAGTATATTACTTAGGAATCAAAAATATCGATAGGTTATTAGAAAGGTTTATTAAATAATGTTTTCTTTAATAAGCTTTATAAACTCTTTTTTATTGGACAGTGAATAGGTGGGGGTTATAAATTGAAAATTTTGTTTATACGATATCATAATTTAGGAGATATAAATACTAGATTGCCTGAAACTGCAAATAAAGTAAAAGGCGTAGTTCCTATGCTTGGTTTACCTTATCTTGCTGCAATTCTTGAAAAAGAAGGGCATGAAGTCAGGGTAATTGATGCTTTGGTTGAAAATTTAAACAGAGATGAAGTTAAAAAAAGAATTCTTGAATTTAATCCAAAAGTTGTTGGAGTAACGGCTTTGACCTCAACTTTTAAAGGCAGTTTGGCTGCTGCTAAGCTTGCAAAAGAATGCGGGGCAATAACTGTCATGGGCGGGCCACATCTAGAGATATTTCCAAAAGAGACCTTAAGTTATGATTGTATTGATTTTGTTGTATTGGGGGAGGGGGAAAATGTTATTGTAAAGTTAATTGATGCAATTGAAAAAGGGTCAAAACAAGAAGAGTTGGCTAAGATGGAGGGGATTGGATATAAGGGTAAAGAGGGGATTCATTGTGGTTATCCGGGTATAGTTGAAGATCTTGATTCCTTGCCATATCCTGCATTCCATCTTTTACCAATGGATAAATATGAATCTGTTATTGGGTTGAAGCCATTAGTGACTATGATGTTTGGAAGGGGCTGTCCTTTTCAATGTGGGTTTTGTTTTAAACAAGCGTGTGATAAGAAAATAAGATTTAGAGACCCTATAAAGTTTGTTGATGAATTGGAATATTGGGTAAAAAAATATGATGTAAAAGAATTTTACATTTATGATGATACTTTTACATTAAACCATGACCACGTTAAGAAGATATGCAAGGAGATTATAAGAAGAAATATAAAAGTTTATTGGGAAGCTCCTACAAGAGTGGACTGTGTTAATTACGATCTTCTTAAACTGATGAAGAAAGCAGGATGTAGGAGATTGAGATATGGTGTTGACTCAGGTGATGTAAGGATATTAGAAGAAATGAACAAAAGGGTTACATTAAATCAGATAAAAGATGCATTTAGATGGAGTAAAAAGATAGGGATAGAGGCTTTTGCGTATTTTATTATAGGGTATCTGCATGATACTCCTGAAAGTATGGAAAAAACAATAAGATTAGCTAAAGAGATTGATCCTTCTTATGCTATGTTTACAGTAGCTACGCCTTATCCTAAAACTAAGCTTTTTGACGATGCTGTTAAAGAAGGTATTATTGATAAAGATTATTGGAAAGATTTTGTTCTTGGGAAAAAAGTGGAAAGAATACCTTATTTGGCAAAAGATGCTGATAAATGGGTTGCAAAAGCATATAGGAAATTTTATTTTAGACCGAGATTTTTATTAAGAGAAGCAAAGAAATTAAAAAATTGGGGCGAATTCAAGAAGAGAATTAAAGTAGCTACTAGTTTATTGTTTAATTTTCAAACTACAAAAAATGGATGATAAGAAAAAATGGAGGATCAATATTGAATATGTTTATTTAGTAATTTTTATCTTTATTTTTTTATACATGGGGTGTTCTAATTTATTTGATAACAGATTAAATCATGATCAACCTTATGCTTTTTTCGCAGGAGATGCTTTTCACCATCATATCTTTACAGAGATGACTAAAGAACAAGGAGGGTATTTGCATAGGCCCCATTATATGTTTCTTGGATACAATGGTACTGTTGCTTATAATCCTGTAATGATTGAGCATCTTTCTGCAGGATTTTCACACATCAGTGGATTGGAAACATATGATAGTATTTACCTTTTACAATTCATTACAATCCTATTCAGTATTTTGATTCTTTATCTTATAGTAAGGAGATTTAACAAAAATGTCGCTATTTTGTCTCTTCCTTTTTCTCTTTTGTTTTTCACAGGAAAATACTACACTGCGTTTACGTGGGGTAAATGGGAATTAATTCCTGCACAGTTATTTTTAACTGCTTTTTTTTGGTCTTTGGATAGATTTAGTAAAAAAGGTGTTTATTTTTTAACAGGATTGTTTCTTGGAGCAGCATTCATGACACATGTTGTTGAAGGTATATGGGGTATTGGGTTTTTGTTTTTTGGCGGAGCAATTTATTTTGCGTTGAATACTTTTCGCGTTTCTTTTGTTAAAGATTATTTAAAAGAAAATTGGAAAAAATGGTTGATTATCCTAATTATATTTATTGTTATGGTAGGTTATTATCTTCCTATTTTTAAGAATACTCATTACTCTACAAGAGAAGGCAGGTTTTTTAAATGGACTACAGATCTTTATGCTGGAAGTCCTGTTCCTTTTTTTAGTGAACTCGGGATATTTTTAATAATTTTTTTAATAGCAGTAATCTCCTTTTTAATATTAAAAAATAGGAAAAAGAAGATTTTATGGTTCATCATACCCATATATGTGTTAATAATATCTTTTACAAATTATATTGGTTTTGACAAGGCGCTTAATTTCAGATTAATGTGGCCTTTATACCTTATGCCTCTTTTTGGTTTTGGAATATATATTATCATAGCTAAGATTATTCCTAAAAGAAAAAGGATTATTTTTACTGTTGCTGGGATCGTTCTTATAATTTTGTTGTTTTTTAGTATGTACAAGGTTGTTAAAAGTCCAGGAATGATGGATAAATATCATTGGGAAGGATTAAATTGGATTAAAGATAATACTCCTGGAGACTCCAAGATATATTATTTTTATGGTGGTTTATATACACAAGGGAAGCCTATTTATTATGGAGAAAGAATGTCCTATCGTATAGAACCCTACCACAATGATGAAGATCCAAAAAATTATATGATTGCTATGCAAAATAATAAAATACTAAGAGATTATAAATCAAGGCCTATATTCTTTAGAAAAGGGGAAGGACTGTATAGAAAAGGCCTATTAAGTTTTGGTCGTCACTTTATAGAAGATGAAATAAATGCAACAAGTCTTTATAATTCTGAAGCAGATATTTGCAATTTTGATTATTATGTGATTGACAAGGTAACTGAAAATAAACAGATTAGTGCTTATAATGTAGCTATAGCAAATAAGCTGTTTACACAAGGCCATTTTACTAATGCTTTTGAAAATCCTATTTTGATTATATTAAAGAATAATGATAAAGGAGCTGATTGTATTGGAACTACTTAAAAAAGATTTGAAAAGATTAGGTATTTTATTTTTAATTATCTTTTTGATATCCTTGATACTGTTTAGAAAAGAGAATTTTCTTGTAAATCTCAGAATAAATTTTGCATTATTTTGGATTTTTATATTGCCTGGGTTTTTTATAACTTATAGTCTAAAGCTTAAATTCTTAGAGAGAATTATTATAGGAGGCCCTATAAGTGCAGCAATTGTAGGGATATTGGCATATTATTTAGGATTGATGGGGGTTGATTTGTTGTATAGTTTTATTTTGTTGCCTTTAATTATTGTAGGGATTGTGGTAATAATGAATCTCAAAAAATGAAAATAGCAATAATATCTACATTTATTGGACAAAAGGTGTCAGGAGCTGAGATAAGCAGTTTTTTGTTATCTAGGAACTTAAGCAAGGAACAGGATGTTTTTATTATAACTACAAAGATAACAAAAAAGATGCCTTCTAAAGCATATTCTTTGCCTTTTACTAGATTTATTCCTAATCTAATATTGTTGATTGGTCACAAATTGATTGATAAATATACTAGTAAGAAGATATACGAGATTTTGCAAAAAGAAAAGCCTGATGTTGTACATATTCAAGATTCTTCAATAATGATTGCAAGTATTAATGCTGCTAAAAAATTGAAGATTCCTATTGTGTTTACAATAAGAGACTATAGATTTATATGCAATCTTGCTATTTGTCTTGAGGATAATGGGATTGAATTTAATTGTGATAAAAAGCAATACAAGAAATGTCTGTATGAATCATTTAGGAGGGCTTATAATTTAAGAAATATTGGATATCTTGTGTTTCCTTGGTTTTATAAACAGAAGAATAGATTAGTTGAATATTTCAAGAAGATTGATTATTATATTTCTGTATCGGATTACATAAGGAGGCAGGCGATTAAAGCAGGCATTAAGAAAGATAAAATTAAAACAATAAAGGTGCAAAAAGAAGAATGGGAGCCTATTGAATTAAAGACCAATCAAGAGGAAGTAACAATTTTCAGTGCAGGGGGACTTAAAGGCGTTAAAGGGTTTGATTTCCTGATTAAATCATTTAAGACTGTATTGGACAAATATCCTAATGCAGTGCTGAGGATTGCAGGAGGCGGTTCTGCTAAAAATAAATTAATAGGGTTAGCTAAGAAGTTAAAGATAATAAATAATGTAGTTTTTTTAGGGCAAATAAGTCATGAAAATATGAGGAAAGAATATGCTAACAGTGCTTTTGTAGTGTCCCCTTCTGTTTGGCCTGAGCCGTTAAGCAGGATAATATTTGAAGCGTTCACTATGAAAAAAACAGTAGTAGCTACAAATGTCGGAGGAAGTTCTGAATTAGTAAAACATAATAAGACTGGGCTATTAGTTAAGGCAGGAGATGTAAGAAAGATGGCTAATGCAATAATAAAGCTTATAGAAAATGTTGAATTAAGAAAGATCATGGCTTTAAAGGCTCATGACTTGATAAATAAAGAGTGTAATGGTAAAATAAATTATAAACAACATATGGGGGTATACAACAGTGTTATCAAAAGAGCAGGAAAAGCAAGAAAGGGAATATGAGTTTCCATATCACCATCTCTTGAAAAGGAAAACGGCGAGAGGGATTGAATATTTTAGTTATTTGGATATTGTCATAACTCTTCTAAAAAAATATAATAGCAAAAATATATTAGATCTTGGATGTGGTGACGGAAGAGGAACTAAAGAATTAAGTCATTTTTTTAAAAGAGTGGAGGGGGTTGATTACTCAGAAAGAGCCATATCTTTTGCAAAGGCGTTTTCACCAAATATTAATTTTAAGGTTATTGATTTTTCAAAGGAAATAAATGAATATAATCTTAATTTTGATTCTGTTGTTTGTATAGAGGTGATAGAACATATTAAATCTGATATTTTGAAAATGTTTATTAGAAATATTAGTAAGGTTCTCAAGAAAAAAGGAATAGTTATTATAACTACTCCTACTTTTAAAATGAGGCTGCCAAAAAAACATTATCAACATTTTAATGAAGAAAAATTAGAGTCTTTATTTGGAAAGGAGTTTCATAAGAATGAAGTAGTTTATCACTCAAATAAGTATTTTTATTTCCTATTTTTTGTTTTTAGGGGTTTATTAACGAATAGATTTTATGATTTTAATATTTCTTTTATAAATTATCTGTTATTTAAATTTTATAAATTGTTTGTAGAAAAAGCCAGCAAATCAAATGGCCAAAGAATAATTTGTGTTTTTGAGAGAAGTTGATATCCTATGTTGTTATTCCTACTCTTCCACTGTAGTCTACACGATTCAATAGCATCTTTATTTGCTTTTCTTTAAAATATTTGTTTACTGCTTCTCTTACGCCTTCCCAATGCCCATAATCATCGATTATTAAAACGCCTTTCTTTGATAACAAAGGAAAAAGATGTTTTAATTCATGATAAGTTGATTCGTACCAGTCAGTATCCAATCTTAGGAGCGCTATCTTATTTGGAATGTTCTTAGGGATAGTATCCTCAACTTTTCCTTTGATAAAAACAATATTTTCTTTTGGGTAACCAGTAGATAACATGTTTTTTCTTACCTCATCCAAAGAGGAAAAACACCATTTACTATGTTCTCTTTTTTTTCTTTTCTTCCATGTATCAATTGCAGAAGTTGTATCAAATATTCTTTTATCTTTTGCAGATGGTTCTGTCATGCCTTCAAAGGTGTCATAAAGGTATATCTTTTTATTGGTTTTTTTCATACTTTTAAGGGCAAGTGCCATTGCCATAGCACTTCCTCCTTTCCAAACACCACATTCTACGAAATCTCCAGGGATATCTGAATTGATTATATATTCGGTAGATTTGTATATCGAATATATTCGCTCCATAGAAGTCATAGTGTACTTTTTACAGGCCAGATATATCCTGTTAAATTCCTTTTCAATGTCTTTTGGAATGCCTTTAGAAACTAGTTTGTATCCAAATATATTAACAAAGCTTTGTATAATCTGTTGAATTTTTGACATCGTGATCATCAAAGGAGGGGTTGATTATATATTTTTCTAATTTAATTGAATCCAAAGATTTATAAGCATTATTATTTTTAGAGGACTGTTATGAAACTGGCTATAGTTGAAAATGGGGGGGAAATAAAAGGTTGTGAAGTTTTCTCCATTAATAATATAAAAAAGCAGTTTGATTCAGATAGAGCTGCGGTTGATTGGATAAAAAAATTGTCAAGTTTTGAAGTTGAGGGCAAGAATATAAAAGAAATATTAACCTTTGAAGATATTTCTATTTGGTGGTGGATGGAAAGCTGGTTGTATTATAGTTATGTTTTTGAGAATCCAATAAGGGATGTTATACGTGTTTTTGATCTAGTAAATTACATTATTTCAGAAAAAAAGCCAGAGTCTATAATAGTAATAAAAGATAAATCTTTATTGCAGAAGCTTGTTTTGTTAATTGCAAATGAGAAAGGAATTCCAGTTGAATTTAAGAGAAGATTGAACACAAAGCGAGTAAGGGAAGCTATTCTTAAGAGAATGAGATTTGCTGCTATGGGCCTTTACCTTAGTATGAAACCAGTTTTGAGGAAAACCTATTGGAGGTTTATCAAAAAAATAGATAAGAAGCAAAATAAAATTCTGTTTTTTACTTTTATGCCTTATCAGAAAACCAAGAATAAAAAAGGAGAAGTTGTTTTCAAGGATAAATATCTAGAAGATATATATTCTTTTTTGAAAAAAGATTCTATTGTAGTAGATGGACCACACATGCTTGGTCTTGAACTGAAAAAATTAAAACAGAAGGTTGAAAGAGATCCAGAGATAATGGATTGTTTTGAATCTTATAGGAGATTTAAAGATTATTATCATTCATTGAAACAAAAAAGATTTTTATTGAAGAAATTCAAGAATCTTATTAAAAATGAAGAGTTTAAACATTCTTTTTTCTACAATGGTGCGGATATTTATAAATTGGTTTTGCCTCAGTTTAGAAGATATTTTAAATCTAGATTAAAATATCATCTTTTAGATTACTATACATTGAAAAATATGATTGATGAGCTTGAACCTTCCTTGGTTTTGAGTCACACAGAAACAGATGTTAATATGATGCAATTTTTTTCTATATGTTATAAGAAGAATATTCCTACTTTAGGGATCCAACATGGAACAGTAGGCTATCACACAAGTTTTGTGCATACAAAAGGAGAGGTTTCAAAAGATTTGAATTGTCTAAGTCCATATTGTCCTCTTCCAACAAAGACTGCTTTGTGGGGAGATAGCACTAAGGACTTTTTTCTCAAATTTGGCAATTATCCAGAAGATGGCTTGGTTGTTACAGGAAATCCCCGGTATGATATTTTATCACGTAAGGATAGGATATATGATAAACAAAAGATTAAGAAAAAATATGGAATTGACAGTGAGAAGAAAATTGTTCTTTTATGTACAAATAAAATACCTAACTTGCATGTTAGAATTGAAATACTTAAAAATATGTGCCTTGTTGCAAAAAAGATGAATCTTTTTTTGATAATCAAACCTCATCCGGGAGAGTATAGTACAAAATTACACAATGAAATTGCAAGAAAGTATCTTGATGATTATATTATTGCGAAAGGCGCTGATACCTTCGAATTGTTGTATTTATGTGATTTACTGATTACTCCAATGAGCACTGTGATATATGAAGCAATGATATTTGAAAAGCCAACAATACTTGTTAATTTTTCTGCATTAAAGGATTATATAGACTTTTCTTCTGAAAAAGCATTGATTCTTGTTAATGATGTAAAACTATTAGAAAAATATATTAGTAAAATATTTAACGACAAGGTTTATTTTAGAAAATTAAAGGGGTATATGAAAGATTTTCAATATAGGTCTACATATAAAAATGATGGAAATGCTTCTTTAAGAATTGCCAAACTGATAAATAAGATTAAAAATGGATGAAGAAGGATATTTTGAAATTTCAAAACAAATCGGCTTGTCTTATATAATCAAAGGCATTTATTTTTTGCTGGGTCCTTTATTTTTAATAGTTCTTACTAGAAATTTGACAATAATAGATTTTGGAATATATTCTTTATTGGTTGTGGGCATAAATGTCGCAAGCACTCTTTTTGAGGTAGGTATATCCCAGTATTTTATTACAAAACTTCCTGGAGAAAATCTTGAAACTAAAACCAAAACTTTTTATTCACTATTCTTTTTTGAGATTTTGTTTTTGATAATATTGTTTTGTTTGATGTCATTGCCTTTTATAAGAGATTTTATATTGGTTATTTTAGGTATTCCCAACAAAATTGCTCTTTATTACTTAAGTTTGATAATAATAGTCTCAATGTGTTTATTTAGGCTAGTTTCTGCTTATTTTACTGCAAACAAAAAGGTGGCCCTGAGTGGTTTTTTTGCTTTTTCTGAAAAATCCTTATGGATGATTATGCTTATTGTCTTTTTTATGTTTGTTGGCAAAATCAATTTGCTTGTGGTTTTTTCAATCTGGGGATTGGGGGTTTTAGTTAATCTTATCATTAGCTTCTTAATATCTAAAAAAGATTTATTGGGTTTTAGGATAAAGCAAATACAAAAAAATATAATCAAAAAGGGTTTGAAATTTGGTCTGCCTTTGATCCTGTTTCTTGTAGGAACATGGGTGATGGCTATAGGTGACAGGTATATAATAAACTGGTTAATGGGAGTCAAGAAAGTGGGCATTTACTCTTTGACATATACTCTTCTTGGAGTTGTTTTTTCTTTGGGAGCCTTAATAAGCAGCATATTTTACCCTTATATTGTAGAAGCTTGGAAAAAGAAAAAGCATCAGATTTTATTAAATGCTGAAATCAAGTATGTTTTGTTGATAGTGGTTCCTGCAAGTATTGGTTTTTTTGCAATGAAAGAAGCTTTAATAACTTTGATCTCTGGAGTAAAATATCTAGAATCTGCGGCCCTAGTTGGTTCTTTGATATTGTATCCTTTACTGACTGCATTGATATTTATCATATATCAATTATTGTTATTGAAAGAAAAAACAAAATTCATAGGATATAATTATCTTGTCGGAGGAGTTATTAATATTATCCTAAATTTAATTTTGATCCCTTATATTGGGCTTATAGGAGCAGGAATTGCTACTACTTTGAGTTATTTGATGATTTTTATAGTAATGTATATGAATGTAAGAAAAGAATTTAATTTAAATTATAGATTTATAAAGCCTTTTAGGATAGTTTTAGCTTCTTTTATCATGGGTTTCATAGTGCTATTGATGAATCCTCTTGCTCTTTGGTATAAAATCCTTACTATCTTGATAGGTGTATTAATCTATATAGGGTTGTTATTTGTTTTTAGGGTTTTTGTGAAAGAGGAAATTTTTTTATTAAAGAAAATAAGGAGTAAGTTCAGAGTAAAGAAGATTATGTCTTAAATTTTCGAAAGAGTTATATATTTATCTTAATTTTTAAGATAAAATGGGGAATTTAGACGAAAAAGACTGTATTATCCTTAACATACTACAAAATAATTGTAGAGCTTCTTTAACTTATATAGCAAAGCAAGTTGGCCTTTCTATAGATTCTGTAAAGAAAAGAATTAAGAAAATGGAGAATGATATATTTTATCCAAGAATCCAGATTAGACCAAGAAGCCTTGGTTATATGAATATTGTGGATATTAAAATAAAACTTAATAATCATTCGAAAAAAGAGACTGATAGATTTGTACAATATCTACTATCAAACCCAAAGATTGCAGAGATTTTTAGTGTTAGTGGAGAATGGGATTTCTCTATTGTTGTTGTATCTAAAGATGTTGCTGATTTAACTGAAATAACATCGGATATAAAAAATAAATTTGGCAGCATCATAAGTAGCTGGAGCGAATCTGCTACTCTTAGAGCCTATAAATTTGAAACCTATGACATGATTAAGCTATTGGGATTTGATAAGTGATCTAGGAGGGATACATATGAACTTATTCAAAAACAAAGTAGTACTTATCACAGGCGGAACAGGCTTTTTAGGGAGGAGTTTAATTAGAGAAATTCTAAAATATAATCCTCAAAGTATAAGGGTTTTTAGCAGAGATGAAGTTAAGCATCATAAATTACAAGAGATGTTTCAAGATAATAAAAAATTAAGATATCTAATTGGAGATGTTAGAGATTATCCAAGACTAAAGAAAGCATGTGAAGGAGTAGATATAGTTATTCATGCTGCTGCACTGAAAAGATTAGATATATTGGAATATAATGTAGAAGAATCAATTAAAACAAATATTATAGGAACATTGAATGTTGTGAATGCTTGTTTAGAGTGTGATGTTGAAAAAGCGGTTTATATTTCAACTGATAAGGCTTGTTCTCCTGTAAATACTTATGGTGCTTGTAAATTTGTAAGTGAAAGGATTTTTGTGGAAAGTAATTTCAACAAAGGACGTAAGAGAACAATCTTTACTTGTGTGAGATATGGGAATGTGCTTGAGAGTACTGGTTCGGTTATCCCTTTTTTTGAATCAAAGATTAATGCAGGAGAAGATATTCCTTTGACAGATCCAAGGATGACTAGATTTATAATTAGTCCAAAACAAGCAGTAGATTTGGTTATGGATTCTTTGCGATATTGTGTTGGCGGAGAGATATTTGTACCAAGACTGCCTGCATTTAAGATTATAGATCTTATCGAGATACTTAAGGGAAAAAATAATGCAAATAATGGAGTAAAGATCATTGGATTGAGGCCTGGAGAGAAGATTGATGAATTAATGATTAATTTCTCAGAGGTTCCAAGGACTTTTAAGTTTAAGAATAGGTATGTGATTACTTCATCTATTGAAAACTATCAAACAATTAAACGTGCAGAATATTTTAAGGAAAAAAATAGACTTAGTGAGGAATATATGCTTGAATATAGTTCAAAAGATGCTATCATTAGTAAGGAAGAAGTTCAAAGATTATTCAAAAAATTTGGATTGCTCTAAAATGATTCCTTATGGAAAGCAAACAATTAATGAGGATGATGTTAAAGAAGTAGTTAATGCTCTTAAAAGTGATTTCTTAACAACAGGGCCAAGGATTAAGGAGTTTGAAGATAAGTTTGCCGGGCATATAGGAGTTAGGTATGCTGTTGCAGTTGTAAATGGAACTGCTGCACTGCATTTAGCTTGTTTGGCTAGTGGATTGAAGCAAGGAGATGAGTTGATAACCAGTCCAATGACTTTTGCTGCTTCTGCTAATTGCGCTTTATACTGCGGGGCCAGGCCCGTGTTTATAGATATTGATGAGCAAGCATTGATTAATGTGGAAAAGATTGAGGAAAAGATAACTGAGAAAACAAAGGTTATAATTCCTGTTCATTATACTGGGCTGCCTTGTGATATGGGAAAGATAACAGAGATTGCAGATAAACATGGTTTGGTTGTTATAGAAGATGCTTGCCATGCTCTTGGAGCAAAGTATAGAGATAGCAAGGTTGGGGATTGTAAGTATTCTGATATGACTGTTTTTAGCTTCCATCCTGTAAAACAGATAACAACTGGAGAAGGCGGAATAATAACAACTAGTTCTAAAGAATTATATGAGAAATTGTTGTTGTTAAGGAACCATGGAATAACAAAAGATCCTGAGGATTATATTAATGAAAATCAGGGCGGATGGTATAATGAAATGCAAACAATTGGATATAATTATAGGATTACTGATTTACAATGTGCTTTGGGTATTAGTCAATTGAAAAAATTAAGTTGGTTTATAGAAAAAAGAAGAAAGATTGCTAAAAGATATATATCTGCTTTTAAGGATAATAAAAATATTGAATTTATTAAAGAAAATGAAGGACAGTTTAATTCTTATCATTTGTTTGTTATTAAAGTTAAAGAAAGATTGAAATTATTTAATTACCTCAAGGAAAGAGGGGTTTGTTGTCAGGTGCATTATATTCCGGTTTATTTGCATCCTTATTATCAAAGATTAGGGTATGAAAAAGGGTTGTGTAAAAATGCCGAGGAATTTTATAGTGGGATAATGAGTTTGCCTATGTACCCTGGGTTGAATGAAGAAGAACAGGAAAAAGTTATCAAACTAATAAATGGTTTTTTTGAAAATAATGATTAATGGTTGAAATTATGAAATTAGCATTAGGAACTGTTCAATTTGGAATGGATTATGGAATTAATAATAGAGGGAAGATTCCTAAAAAAGAGGTTTTTGAAATACTTGGATTTGCAAAGGAGAATGGCATTGATGTATTAGATACTGCATATGCTTATGGAAGCAGTGAGTCAGTTATTGGCGAGTTTATTAGCAAGACAAATAACAGTTTTAAGATTGTTTCTAAATTGCCTTCTAAGAATTGGGAAAATGCTTTTGAGGAATCTGCTAAGAGGCTTAATTCTGAAAAAGTTTATGCGTGCCTTATCCATGATTTTGACTCTTTTTTAGAAAATCCACAGATATTTGATAAATTAAAAATCTTGAAGCAAAAAGGGAAGATTGAAAAGATTGGTTTTTCTTTATATTACCCGAAGGAAGTTTTATATCTTTTGGATAATAATGTTCAGTTTGATATAGTGCAGGTTCCTTTTAATATTTTTGACCAAAGATTTTCTTCTGTTTTTGAATTGTTGAAAGAAAAAGGAGTTGAGATTCATGTTAGGTCTGTATTTTTACAAGGATTATTTTTTAAAAATCCTGCTAAGTTGGAAGGAGATTTTGTTAAGATAAAAGATAAGTTATCAGATTTAAGGTCTATTTCAGAAAGAACAGGTATTCCAATTTCTGCTCTTTGCATAAATTTTGCTTTACTGAACCAAGATATTGATAAAGTAATAATTGGGGTGGATAGCCTAGAAAATTTACAAGAAAATATAGATTCTTCAAAATACAAGAAGAAAGTAAATGAAGTGTATGGGATATTATCAGATTTAAAAGAAGATGATGAAGGGATAATTTTGCCAATTAATTGGAATTAAAATGAAGACCGCAGCAATAATACAAGCAAGGATGGGCTCGACAAGACTGCCTGGGAAGATGATAAAATTATTAGGGGACAAACCATTATTTTGGCACGTGATAGATAGAGTTAAGAAAGCAAAGGAAGTGGATGAAGTTGTTTTGGCTACTGGTGATAAAAAAAATAATGACATTTTAGTTGAGGAAATGAGAAAGCACGGAGGGATTGCTTTTAGAGGAGATGAAGATGATGTTTTAGACAGGTTTTACCATTGTGCAAAGAAATTTGGAATAGATGTTATAGTGAGGATCACAGGAGATTGCCCATTAATAGATTCAAGGATTATTGATGAGGTTGTTATTTTGTTTAAAAATAATGATGCGGATTATGCGTCCAATGTTCATCCGCCTACTTATCCTGATGGGTTTGATGTTGAGGTTTTTTCATTTAAAGCTTTAGAAAAAGCATGGAAAGAGGCTAAATTAAAATCAGAAAGGGAGCATGTTACTCCTTATATTTGGAAAAACAAAGAAATGTTCAAATGTATTAATCTTAAAAATAATGAAGATTTATCTGATTTAAGATTAACTGTTGATGATGATGAAGATTTTATTTTATTGGATGGTATCTTAAAGAAAATAACTGCCGAAAACTATAATTTGAAAGAAATAGTTAATACAATCAGAGAAAATCCTGAACTCTTAAAGATAAATAAAAACATTTCAAGAAATGAAGGTTATAAAAAATCTTTGAAAGGAGATAAAACTAATATGAATTTTGATAAAAGTTTGGAATGGTTGGAAAAAGCAAAGAAAATAATCCCAACAGCTTCTCAAACCTACAGTAAAAGTTACAAATATTTTTGTGAGGGTGCTGCTCCTGTTTTCTTAGATTCTGGAGAAGGAGGCAGGGTATGGGATATTGATGGAAATGAATTTATTGATTTTGTTTGTGGATTAGGAGCAATAACCTTAGGATATAATAATGGGTATGTCAATAAAGCAATTTCTGAGCAGCTTAAAAAAGGAATTTCATTTTCTCAAGCAAATATATTAGAATTTAAGTTGGCTAAGAAATTAATTGAAATAATTCCTTGTGCAGAGATGGTAAAATTTATTAAAAATGGGTCTGATGCTACAACTGCTGCAGTAAGATTAGCAAGAGCTTATACTGGAAAAGAGGTGGTGGCTTGTTGCGGATATCATGGTTATCATGACTGGTATATTGGAACTACAACTAATGACTTGGGAGTACCAAAAGCTGTTAAGGAATTGACCAAAACTTTTGAATATAATAATATTGATTCGCTTAAGAAGATTTTTGAAGAGAATAAAGGGAAGGTTGCTGCAGTTATATTAGAGCCTTGCCAAATGCAGGGCCCTGAAAATGGATTTTTGAAGAAGGTTAAAGAGATTACACATGAAAATAATGCTGTTTTGATATTTGATGAGGTTGTTTCTGGTTTTAGAATGGGATTGGGCGGGGCGCAAGAATATTATGATGTTATTCCTGATTTATCCGCTTTTGGAAAAGGCATGGGGAATGGTTTGGCGATATCTGCAGTTGTTGGGAAAAAGGACATAATGAGATTAATTGATGAGGGTGTTTTTATTTCATCTACCTTTGGGGGAGAGACTTTGTCTCTAGCAGGAGCTTTGGCGACTATACATGTTCTTGGAAATCCTGAATCATTTAAACATATCTTTAAACTTGGCAATTATTGGTTAAAGGAAGTTAAAAAATTAATCAATGGAAAAAAATTAGAGGGGATTGTTAAGATTTATGGGGTTTCTCCTCATTGCGGAGTTGTATTTAATGATAAAGAAGGTATTAGTAAAGAGGAGTTTATGACTATTTATCAATCTAAATTGATTGAAAAAGGGATATTAAGTGTGGGTGTTAATAATTTTTGTTTGAGCCATACAATAGAAGATGTTAATAAATTTATTGAGGCTGTTGCTGTGGCTTTTGATGAAGTTAAGAAAGCTGTTAAGCTTGGAAGCGTAGATGGTTTATTGAATTGTGGGAAATTCAGGCCTGTATTCAACAGGAACAATTAGATGAAATCTATCAAAATTGGGGAAATTGAAATAGGAGAGGGATGTCCTTGTTTTATAATAGCTGAAGCTGGAGCTAATTTCAGGATTTCTGATAATGACGAGGCAAATTTTAATCAGGCAATTAAATTGATTGATATTGCAAAAGAAGCAGGAGTAGATGCTGTTAAGTTTCAATTGTATAGAGCTGATAAACTGTATGTAGATGGTTCTGGTTATGCTGACTACATTGGAAAAAAGAAACCAATAAAAGATGTTATTAAAGAAATGGAATTACCTTATGAATGGTTAGCTAAATTAAAGGAATACTGTGAGGGGATAGGGATAGTATTTCTTTGTAGTCCTTTTGATGAAGAATCTGCAGATGAGCTAGAGAAGATAGGGATTGCTGCTTATAAGATTGCATCTTATACAATTACTGATGAGCCCCTGCTTAGATATATTGCAAAAAAGGGAAAAACAATCATATTATCAACCGGAGCGTCGAATATTGATGAAATTGAAGAAGCTGTTAAGATTATAAAAGAAGAAGGCAATGGGGAAGTTGCTGTAATGCAGTGCACTGCAAAATATCCTTCTCCTTTATCTTCTATTTCTTTAAAGACCATATCTTTTTTGCAAGAGAAATTTAACGTTCCAGTAGGATTATCTGACCACTCAAGAGAACCACTAATTGCCCCATTAGGTGCTGTTTCTTTAGGTGCTAAAATAATTGAAAAACACTTTACTACTGATAATAATCTGCCTGGACCAGATCAGGAGTTTGCTATACTTCCTGAAGAATTAAAAGTAATGGTGGAGAGCATAAGAGATCTTGAAATGGCTCTTGGAACTGAAGAAAAAATATTGCTTGAAGATGAAAAAGAACTTCACAGTTTTGCAAGAAGATATATCTATGCAATCAAAGATATAGGAAAGGGAGAGAAATTTTCTGCAAAAAATATTGCTGTGCTTAGATCAGGCAAAGCTAAAAAAGGTTTAACTCCTGATTATTTTGATAAAATAATTGGTAAAAAACTCAAATCCAATCTAAAAAAAGGGGCACCTGTGGAAGAAGAAAACATTTATGACTAAAATAAAAATAAAATTTAGGTCTGTTGAAGAGAAGGATTGTAATTTTCTCTTAGGATTAAGAAACGATCCTGTTGTAGTAAGGAACTCTATAGTTTCAGAACCAGTCGATTTAGAAACTCATAAAAAATGGTTTAGAGAATCTTTAAAAAACCCTAATAGGAAGATATTCATAATTGTATTTGAAGGAAAGGATATAGGGCAGGCAAGATTTGACAGACAAGATATTAATTCTGCTGAGATCAGCATATCAATAATTTCTGATTATAGGGGGAGGGGATTGGGAAGCAAAGTTATAAAAGAAGCCTGTAGATTTGCTTTTTTTAAGTTAGGATATAGGGGGATAATTGCGCAGATTAAAAATAACAATATAGCTTCAAGCAAAAGTTTTAGTAAAGCAGGATTTGTTGAAAAAGAAAAGAAAAATAATTTAGTGGTTATGGAGTTAATGGAAATTAAAAAGGGGTTAAAGATTTGGTCTACAAATATGAAGTGGTTTGATCAAGCCAAGAAATTATTTGATAATAAAAAAATAGATTATATTGAACTATATGTTGTTCCAGGAAGTTTTGAAAAATCTATCTTGAAATTAAAGGGATTAAATGTTCCTATGATAATACATGCTCCTCATTCTTTTCATAATTTTAATCTTGCTGATTGGTCTTTACACAAATCAAATATCTCTAAATTTGAAGAAGTGAAAAAGTTTGCTAAGGAGTTAAATGCTCCTAAAATAATAGTTCATCCAGGGTATAATGGAGATATAAATTCAACAATTGAGTGTTTGGATAAATTTAATTATAAGGATATATTAATTGAAAATCAATCCAAGATAGGATTAAATAACGAAGAGATGATATGCTATCTTCCAAAGGACATTAAATTATTACTGGATAAAAGAAGAGGATTTTGTTTGGATTTTTCACATGTATATAAGGCTGCAGCCAGTTTAAATAAAGATCCTAAAGAATTGATTAATGAATTTCTAAAATTAAATCCTTATATGTTCCATATTTGCGATGGGGATTCTAGTGTTGAAAAAGATGAGCATTTGAGTTTAGGAGAAGGAAACTTTGATTTAGAATTTCTAAAAAAAGGTATAAGGAATAGTGAAGCTAAGATGGTTTCTTTTGAAGTGCCAAAGAAAGGAGAATTAGATAATGATATCAAAAGTATTGAATACTTTAATTCTTTATAATCAAACTAATTTAAATAAAAGCATTCCTTGGGTTTGATGTGCTATCTTAAATTGATTTGACTCAATGATTTCTTGGATTTTATTATTTGTAGCATTTATTCCAAAATTCTTTACACAGCTGGAATCAATAATCATGTAATCATAATTTATACGCTTTAAGAAAGAAGTTATCTCACTTGGTGTTTTGTTGATTGCTTTTTCTTTAAAATTGATAGTTGAAAGTAACCAGGGTTCATCTAATTTATCAAAACCAATTATATGTCTAGAACTTATATCTGAACAAAAACCCAATATTTTTGTGTCTGTTGGCAGGGTTTTTAGCCATATATAGCCTTGGATTTCTTCATTTGAACTCCAATGCACTCCTGGGGGCCAAGTAGGCAGTGTATTGTGATGATATTTTTGATAACCAGAAGTAAATAAAATGCCTAAGACTATCACAATAATCACGATTATTTTAGGTATCTTAAATGTTTTTGTGAAGGATAACAATGACCATAAACCTATTGAGGATAATAAAGCTACGGGAATTGCCATTAATAACCAAAATCTAAATGCGATTAATCCGACTGGAAGATTAAATGTCATTGAATTTGTACCTAAGAATGTAAATATAAACCAAATTAAGGTTACTGCTACCCATGTATTTTCTTTTTTTAGCAGTGATTTGTATCTTATAGCACAACATATAAGACCTAGTACCAAAAGTAATGTAATAAAGATTCCCCACCCAACATGAATGTTAATTCCTCCAAAAGGTTTTGCTATGAAAAAATCACTAAAGGCATATGCTCTTGTTGCTGTTCCTGCTGTTGGGGAAAATGCTGATTGGAGTTTTGTGAAAAAACTTGTTGAAGCTGTTGTTAAGCTGCTATCGGTAGATACCTGCGAAAAGATTGGTTTCCATTTATTAAACCACCACACAAAGGAAAGTAAAAAACCTCCTGTTCCTGCTATTAATATGTTTTTTAACAGATTTTTTTCAATAGCTGCTTTAATTGCCCAATAAATTCCTAACATCATTCCTATTTTTATTGCTTGGGATGAGTGAGTTAGAAATATTGAAGATATGACAATTATTGCAGGATAAATCCATCTTTTATCAGACTTTATCATCTCTAAGCAATATAATGAAGGGAAAAGAAGCATTATAGTAAGAGAATGTGCCCAGATAAAGTGGGTGAAATAAGAGGGCAATGCAGCCAGTATAAAAGTTGCAAACAATGCTTTATTTCTGCTATTTGTGAATATTTTAGCAAAGAAATAAAAGAATAAGATGCTTAATGAAATTATTAATGCATTAAAGAATTTGAGTGTCCAACTGATTGAAGTAGATGTTTGGTGGAGAACGCCCATCAATAAATCATAACCAGGGGGATATGGATCAATGTATTGAATATTATAGTGGGGCGGTTGGAAAACTGTTTTTTCTAATGCAACGTATTTAACTCCTTCTGCATGCCACCATGGATCATCATCTTCAAGATAAGGGTACCTTAATGCACCTCCAGCATACATATAAAGACAGGTCAAGAAGATGATGAATACAATTAAAATATTAAGATTTGATTTTGTTAACTTTAATTTAAATGGTTTTGTGAATTCTTTTGATTTGATTTTCTTGATTAATGCATATGAAGGACATATCAAACTTAGTATCAAGAATAGTTTCCAATCTAATGGGATTCTTAATAAGTTCATAAGAACCCCTAATACTGTAAAAACCCCCAAACCTATTCCTACTCTTATTAAATTTCTTTCTAGGAAGTTTTTAGAATTATTTAAAAAAAAAGTTAAAGCAAATCCTAATCCATATGCATATACAAAAAAGAGGATTAGTGTTATTATATTCATTAAAAGGCCCCCATATAATCAAATTTCAAAAGTTATTTAAATAGTTTATGTTTTGGGTATGTAAGGGGTTAATAGGTGAAGACTTTTAAATACTGTTAAATTAATAACTTTCATTGGAGGATATAATGGTTAATATTATTAAATTTGGGATTGTAGGATGTGGAAGAATAGGTACAAGGCATGCTGAGCATATTTTTAATAATAAGAGAGCTGAGCTTTGTGTTGTTTGCGATATAGTTAAAGAAAAAGCTGATGAGCTTGCTAAGAAATATAATGCTAGGGCTGTTTATGATATTAAGGATGTTCTTAAAGAAGATATGGGTGTTGTTAATATATGCGCTCCAAGTGGGTTGCATGCAGAGATGTCAATTAAAGGATTGGAAGAGGGGAAGCATGTTCTTTGTGAAAAACCAATGACTCTTAATTTAGCTGATGCTGACATGGTTGTGGAAAAGGAGAAAGAAACAGGAAAAAAGTTCTTTTTAGTAAAGCAGAATAGGTATAATCCTCCTATTAAGGTTTTGAAGGATATTGTTTATAATAAAAAATTAGGAAGGATTAGTTTGATTAACTGCAATGTTTTGTGGAATAGGAGAAAAGGATATTATGAAGAATCTGATTGGAAAGGAACTATGAAGCTGGATGGTGGGGCTTTGATGACACAATGTTCTCATTTTCTTGATTTAATGGTTTGGATTGGCGGGAAGGTAAAGAGCGTGTTTGCAAAAATGGATAATTTATCTCATCCTTACATGGAAACAGAGGATACAGGATTTATTACTTTGATTTTTGAGAATGGTTGTATTGGGTCATTGCAGTATACAACCTGTGTTTATAAGAAAAATATGGAGGGATCTATGACTGTGCTTGGAGATAAAGGAAGCATCAAGGTTGGAGGAGAGTATCTTAATACATTAGATTTTTGGGATGTTGAAGATGTTGAAAAGCCAGAACTTGAACCAGGCGGGCCTGCTAATGATTATGGAACTTATAAAGGAAGTATGTCAAATCATGATAAGGTAATTGAGAATGTTGTTAGTGCGTTATTGGATGGGGAAGATATTGCAACAAATAGTCTGCAAGGAAGAGAATCTATTGAAGTGATGCAAGCTGCTTATATCTCTGCATTGACAAATAAGGAAGTTGAATTGCCTTTAAAAGGAGATAATTATAGTTTTAAACTAAATGAGCAAGAGCCTTTAAGCGGGAATAAAAAAAGTGTTTAATATGAAAGAAAACTCTATAATTAAAGATTGCAAGATTGGGGAAGGAACTAAGATTTGGAATTTTGTAAATATGTATGGCTGTGAAGTTGGGGAGAATTGCAATATTGGCAGTTATGTGGAGATTCAGAATAATGTTAAGATTGGAAATAATGTAACAATTAGTTCTCATTCTTTGATATGTTCTTTGGTTACTATAGAAGACGATGTTTTTATTGGGCATGGTGTTATGACTATTAATGATATTAATCCTCCTTCTAAGAAAAGAACCGGAAGTGATAAAGAGTGGAAGAGAACATTGATTAAAAAAAAGGCTGTGATAGGAAGTAATGCTACTTTATTTCCTATTGTAATTGGAGAAAAAGCAGTTGTTGGAGCTGGAGCTGTTGTTACTAAAGATGTTCCTGATAATTGTGTTGTTGGTGGAAATCCTGCAAAGATAATAAAGAGATTAGATCAAAAGGAGTAGGCAGGGTTGGTATATAAATTAAAATGAAAGTTATCTTGATATATCCAGAATTTACTGATATTTATGGAAGATATAGATCTGCTGCAAAAGTTGGAGTAGTTTATCCTCCATTAGGACTAATGTATTTGGCTTCTAGTTTAGAGCAAGGAGGTCACGATGTTAAGATAATAGACACAGAGGTTGATGGCCTATCTAAGCAAGAGATTGTGAAGATTGTAGTTAGAGAAAAGCCTGATGTGGTTGGGATAACTTCCACTACACCGATACATCACAAAGCAATTGAATTGTTTAAGGTTATTAAGGAAGCTGATTCTTCTATTATGACTTTGTCTGGAGGCCCGCACCCTACTTCCCTTCCGGAGGATACATTGAAAGAATGCGCTGAAATAGATATTGTTATTATTGGAGAAGCAGAAGAGACAATAAGAGAAGTTTGTGATAGTAAGAAGCTTTCTGATATCAAAGGAATTTGTTATAGGAAAAATGGAAAGATTAAATTTAGTGGGGAAAGGGAGTTGATAAAAGATTTAGATAAAATACCCCTTCCTGCAAGACATCTGGTTAAAAATAAAAAATATTTATGGAGTGTTCCTAAAAAAGGAATAATTCCTATAACTCCAGTAATGACAACAAGAGGGTGCCCATATAAATGTATTTTTTGTTCTCAATTAGTAATATTTGGAAATTGCATGAGATATAGGTCAGTAGATAATGTTGTAAAAGAGATTGACGAGATTGTGAATAAATATAAGATAAATCATTTAGTGTTCTATGATGACACCTTAGGATTGAATAGAAAATTGACATATGAATTAGTTGATGCTATTAAAAAATCTGGATTGGAGTTTACTTTTGAAGGCATGACTAGAGTAAATATAATTGATAGAGAACTACTTCAGAAGTTAAAAAGTATTGGTTTAAATAGATTATCTTTTGGTGTAGAGAGCGGTAATCAACATATATTAGATGCTTCTAAAAAAGGAATTACGTTAGAACAGATAAAAAAAGCATATGAGTTAACAAGTGAATTAGGAATTGAAACAAGGATGTCTATTGTTTTAGGCTTGCCTTTTGAAACAAAGAAAAGTATTGAAAAAACAATTAAATTTATGAAATCATTGGAATGTTATCAAGCTTATGTTAATATAGGGACCCCATTTCCAGGAACAGAATATTATGATATGGCTGTTAAAGGTTATGGTGGGATAAAATTATTGACAAAAGATTGGAAAGAATTTAGAAGGTGGGGTAATGCTGTTATAGAAGTAAATGATTTAAAAAGAGATGATTTGATTAAGTATCAGAAGAAGGCTTTAATGAATTTTTATATGACTCCTAGAAGAGTGGTTTATAATCTTAGGAGAGCTGGAATAAAAGCAGCTGTAATAAACTCAGTTAGTGCTGCAAAAAGTTTATTGTTGAATAAAAAATAAAGGTTTATGAATAACTTCTAATTTACTTTTTTATTGTTAGTTTTCTGATAAGGCATAGATACGTTAATTTTATAAATTAAGTCCTTTTTGTTCTAATTATGAACATACCTTTTGTTGATCTAAAAGCTCAATATTTGAGTATAAAAGGAGAGATTGATTCTGCTATTCAGAATATTTTGGATAATTCTAATTTTATTATGGGAGAAGCTGTTAAGAGGTTTGAGGAGAATTTAGCTGAATTTTGTGGATGTAAACATGCTGTTGGAGTTGGAAGTGGAAGTGCTGCACTTTTTTTAGCATTAAAGGCTTATGGAATTGGAGAGGGAGATGAGGTTATAACGGTTCCTAATAGTTTTATTGCAACTGCTGAAGCAATTGTTCAATGCGGGGGGAAGCCTATTTTTGTTGATGTTGATGAGAAAACAATGCTGATGGATATTGATAAGATTGAGGAGGTTATAACAGAAAAAACAAAGGCAATAATTCCTGTTCATTTATATGGGCAGGTATGTGATATGGATAGAATTATTGAGATTGCTAAAAAGCATAGCTTAATTGTGATAGAAGATGCTGCCCAGGCAATTGATGCTGAGTATAAAGGAAGGAAATTGCCTATTTCTGATATAGCTATATTAAGTTTTTTTCCTGCAAAAAATCTTGGTTGTTATGGAGATGGCGGATGTATTATAACTAATGATGGGGAAGTAGCTAAGAAAGTTGCTAAGTTGAGAGATCATGGAAGGGCTAGCAAGTATGAAAGTGATATAATTGGTTATGGGGAAAGATTAGATGCTTTGCAAGCAGCGATACTTGATGTTAAATTAAGACATCTTAAAGAATGGACAAGTAAAAGAAGGGAGAATGCTTATAATTATAATGAATTACTGAAAAATATAGTTGAGGTGCCGTTTGAAGAGGAATATGGCAAGCATGTTTATTATGTGTATGTTATTAAAGTACAGCAAAGGGATAAGTTAGTTGATTATTTGAAGGAAAAAGAGATTAGTACAGGAATTCATTATCCTTTGCCTTTGCATTTACAGCCTGCTTTAAGATTTCTAGGATATAAAGAAGGGGATTTTCCTGTTGCTGAAAGAGTTGCTAAAGAGATATTATCTTTGCCTATGTACCCTGAATTGAATAAAGAACAAATTAAATATATAAGTGAGAGTATACGGGAAATTTTAGAATGAAGTTGAAAAAAAGAGTTTATTTTGTTTTAAAATGGGCTATTGGATTAAGTATTCTTTTATATATGCTCCATCGGGTTGGGATTCAAAATGTTGTTTCTGCTTTTAAGAATTCAAATATTTTTTTGATGTTTATAGTTTTAATTATTTTTATTTTGAATTTTGCGATTAGTGCATATAATATTGGTTTGATTACAAGTGGAATTAAGAAGATAAAATTTTGGATTTTATTAAAGTATAATATGTTGAGTTGGGGTATTGGTTCTTTTGTTCCAGGAAAATTGGGAGAATTGTCAATAGTATATTTGTTTAAGAAGCAAGGGATAGGATATGGGCAAGGATTGGCAATCTCAATCATGGACAAGGTCATCACTATATTTACTCTTTTTTTAATTTCTATATTGGGAGCAGTTGTTTTTTTAGATCTGTATTTGATGATAGATATTGTGATTATATTTATTGGGATATTAGTGATGCTATACTTTGTTATTATTAGTAATTTTGGAAGAAAGATGATTCGAAAATATATTCTTAGAAGTTATGCATCATATTTTGATGGTTTTTCTAAAACAATTAAAGGATATATAAGGGAAAGAAAAGGGAGGTTAATGCTGAATTTTGTTTTAACATTCATTAAATGGGGGGTTCTTGGTTTGACAATTTGGTTGTTATTTCTTTCTTTTGGTGTAGAAGTAAATTATTTTTACGCTTTATTGATACATGCGTTAGTAAATATAATTACTTTGATTCCAATAAGTATAAGTGGGGTGGGGGTAAGGGAAGCTAGTGCTGTATATTTTTTTACAATAATCGGTGTTAGCAGCAGTATTGCAGCAGGAGTTTATTTAATAAATTTAGTATTAAATTATTTTGTGTCTGTTTGTTCTATTTTGCTTTTTTCAAAAGAGTTGAAGAAAAGAAAGAGTTTATCTAAAGAGAAGAATTAGGAATTTAATTGCATATCAAATAATATCGCAAATAGCAGAAATTGTATGCCCATCACTAAAATTAAGGTTGTTAATATTGCTTGATTTCCAGAAGCATATCCTAACAGACCATCTATGAGTATTTTAATTCCAAAGATTGCACCAATAGGAATTAAAAAGAAACTCATGTAATAAAGCAGGAATAAGGGATGAAAATCTTGAAAAAAATATTTTGTATTCAATCTCCAAAAAAATTGTCGCATCATTCTCGGGAAGACCTTAATAATATATCTTCCTATTTTAATTTGAGATTGTCTTTCTCCTTTTAGATATATGGCTCTTCTTGGAACATCTTTTATTCTTAGATTATGTATATTAAATAATACAAGCCAATCTCCTACATATCCATACCCTTTCCATGCCTTTGACCAATTAACTTTTTGGATTGCTTCTCTTGTTATGGCTGTGTAGCCGTCTTGAGTATCGAAGATTTTCCAATAACCTGAGGCAAATTTTGTTATTAGTGTAAGCATAGAATTTCCAAGGATTCTTTTAAAGGGCATAACTTTTGGGATTCCTCTTGAGTATAAAAAACGGTTGCCTTTGGTATAATCTGCTTCTCCATTGATAATGGGTTCTAAGAAATTTGGGAGGTCTTTTAGATCCATTTGATAGTCTCCTCCTATGACTACAGAGATATCATAGCCATCTTCAGCAGATTTTTTGTAGCCTGTGATGATTGCTTGGCCAACACCCCTGTTCTTTGTGTGGTTTAATAACATGATTCTCTTATCCTTTTCCATAATGCTTTCTATAACTTGAACCATATTATCTGTAGAAGCATCATTTACAACGTATATTTTGTCTATTGTTTTTGGAATGTGCTCTAATGTAGGCTTGATCAATCTTTGTTCATTATACGCAGGTATAACTAATGCAATTTTTTTTCCTTTATACATATTAAGCCCCTTGAATTAAAAAGAGAAATTAATGGCATTTTTAAAGGTTACTTAAATCCCGCCGTACTTCAGATTAGCTTGTTCAAATTGATCAATATTGCCGATGTCAAACCAGGATTCTGAGAAAACCCAGCCATAGACTTCATCGTTTTCATATAACCATTCTATGAAATAGCCTGGAGCATCTGGGTTGTTTCCTTTTTCAATATATTCATTGATTTTTGGAATGGTCTGTTTTTTGAATATGTATGTGCAGATTGCGATCAGTGTAGTTTTAGGAGACTCGGGCTTTTCTTGGAAGCTGATTAGTCTGTTTTCTGGATTGAGTTCAACAACACTAAAGCGTTTTACTGCTTCTTTATCTTTTATATCATGCAAAGCTACGATATTTTTATCTTTTTCTTTGAAATAATCTACTGTATCCTGAAGATTGAATTCAAATAAGTTGTCTCCTCCGATTATTAATAAGTCATCATTGATGTTTGCATGGTCTACAACAAATTTCATGTCTCCTACTGCTCCAAGTTTTGTTCCGTCTTTTGTTGTATTGTCGTCTAGAACTTTGATTGGCTTGTCATAGACTCCTGCAGCCTTGATTCTGTTATGCCATAGCTGAAAATGCGGATAGAATTTTTTGTTTGTTACAATAAAGATTTCGTCAACATCGTCGATTAGTGCTATCTTATCAAGAATGAATTCTATCATTGGCTTTCCATTTACTGGAAGCAGTGGTTTTGGAATGTGTTTTGTTATTGGGTAAAGTCTTGTTGCATAGCCGGCTGCCAATATTAATGCTTTCATGTTTAGAATGAATTGTGTTTAGTTTTAAAGTTTTTCTGTTTTTTTAGAATAAATCTCGTCTGCTTTTTTATAAGATTCTAGGTTGCCGATATCATAAATTGGTTGTTGGATTAGGAAAGCATAGATATCTGTTTTTTTAGAAAGCCATTCTATGAAAAATCCTGGGGCCTTAGATTCATGTGTTTCAAGATATTCATTTAATTGTTGTTTTGTTTCTGGTTTAAAGATGTAGCATGCGATTGATTTTATTGTTGATTTTGGTTCTGGGGGTTTTTCCTGGAAGTCTATTACTTTCTTGTTTTCATCTAAGATTACAACTCCATGGCGGTTTCTGACAATCTCAATATCTTTTGTATCAAATGCTGCTGTTATTACTGTATTTTTTTCTTTGTAATAATTGTAGAATTCTTTTAAGCTGAATTCAAAAAGATTGTCTCCTGCAAGTATTATTGTTTCTTCTTCGATGTCTTTTAATGCAAATTGGATATCTCTTAGTGCTTCTAATCTGTTTTCTTCAGAAGTTGAGCCGTCATTTAATAATTCAATTGGGATTTTTGAGTCAAAGGAGGAGTTCCATTCAATAAAATGATTAAAGAATTTTGCATTTGTGACAATTATTATCTGGTCAACTTCAGGGATTTCATAGATCTTCTCTATAATGTATTCAATTAGAGGTTTGTTTGCTATTTTTAACAAAGGCTTTGGGAAATTTTCTGTCAAAGGATATAGGCGGGTTGCGTAACCTGCTGCTAGAATTATTGCTTTCATTTTAATTTATTTTTATTACATGAAAACCTTGTTTTTCTAATTCTTTTAATGGTGTGTTGTCTTCATATAAAAAACTTAATGATTTAGAACCAGGCATATTGTAACCAAAAACATGTTCTCTTATTCCTGGTTGATTTAATATGTCTACCATTGGTTTAATATGGTCTGTTCCGCTGGTTCCTGTATATTCTTTGAATATTTTTTTTCTTAAATTTAAAGATTTTGTCATTAATTCTCCTAAGTCTTCTAAATCTACACCATTGTTTAGTATTTCTTTTGACTCTCTTGCTAGATTAGCTATTTCATTCATTGCTCTTTTTATCTTATGGGGATTATTTTCATATACTTGAAAAAGAGCTTTATGATAATCGAAAGAAGTGCTTTTTTTTGTCTTTTTATCTGTATAAACTACTGCCAAAGGCAAGTTTTGTGGTAGATGGATTTCTTCTACTGTTGCATAAGGTCCTCTTGAATTGTGGTCTCCTCTGTGTTGAAAATCCATGAAATAAAGTCTTGATGGTTTTATGTGGGTTACTTTAGTTGCTTTCTTTTTGGTTGTTTTGAGTTTTTTTAGTATTGTGCTTCTGCTTACCTTGTGATCATCAAGGGCAATAGCATATCTCTCTTGACCTCCACATATTCCTAAAAACCATTCAGCATCCCATAGTATTTCTGCTATCTCTCTCCTGTCAGTTATTCCTAAATCAAAATATTCATTAAACCCATCAATCATACCATCACCGCCGCCTGTTGATCTTGCTAAACCTGACTCATAAGGCAAATCTGAAACATCGGTTATTTTGACTTTGGGGTTGATGCTCATCTTATATGGAAATTTCATTCTAAGAGCAAAAATAATTGCCATCTCTAAGCTAGTTTTTTCTTCTAGTGTTTGGTCTGTTGGTCTTACTATCTTTGATTGAATTTCTAGATGTTCAGAAGGCTCTATAGCAACATAAGAACCAAAGTCCTTGAAGGTTAGAGCAATTGTGGCTCCTCCATAGATATCAGAAGGATTTCCAATAACTGCTGCTCTTCCTGGTGAATAAGTTAATATCTTTTTCAAATGTTTCCCCCTAAAATTTAGAAAATGTCGTTATTTAAAAAATTATCTTAATTATTCGAAACCTTTATAAATGGCCAATTAATGATAATTTATAGGCGGCCATAGGGGCTTGGTTCACCTGTTCCCATTCGAACACAGAAGTTAAGCAAGCTTCCGTATCATGCGGTACTGCACTACGCGGGAAACATGGTAAGCTGCCACCTTATTTTCTAGAATTTTACCATAACAACCAATTCTGGGTTATCAATGTGAATATTGCCAAGAATAGGTTTGCTGCTGCATGGCATTGGATGCAGGAGAAGATGTCTTTTCTAAAGTATAGCCACAGGTTGAATAATGCTCCTACTGCTAATCCTGCCACTAGTCTTGAGCCTATTATTGTGCTGCCGTGCATCAAGCCGAATAAAGCTGTTGTTATTATGAATGAAAGCCAGGTGAATTTTCCAATCTTAACTTTTTCAAAGTCTCTGTCTATGAATAGTCTGATCAAAAAGGATCTCATGAACAGCTCTTCTATAACTGCTGCAACTATGACCATGCCTATCAGTTTCTGGATTATCACAAGATAGAATAATGCTCCTGTGAATATGGTTGGATCATAGCTTGCTGTGTTTCCTTTGTTTAGGAATTCCAGGCTTAGCCACACTATGATTATTACTAATCCTGCTAGCCATGCTAATGGGTCAAATTTTAGTTTTATCTCTTTGTATTGTTTCCAAAAATAGATTATTGCAGCTAGTCCTACCAGAGTTTTTATTGTATAGGCTAAGAATATGTTGACTCCAAAAGAAGGAAGGAAAAGACTGATTAATATCAGCAGGAATGGAATAATGTATTTTTTCATTGATTGTTGAATGATAGAAATATAATATAAATGTTGCTATTTTAATTCTATAACAACTGATTTTTCAGCAGGAATTACTTGTTTGATTAGCTTATGGGTTTTTAGTTTTTCTTTGATTTCTTTCCAAGAGTGTTTTTTAGAGATTTGGTTTAATTCAGTGAGTGTTTTTGAGATTAGCTGATAGTTGTTGTATAGGATTTCTGCTTTTTTATGGTTGTCTTGTTCTTGTTTTTCTAAGCTGGCAATATCTGTTTTTTGTTTTTTGATTATGTCTTGTATTCTTTTGATCTGGGTGTGTTCTTTTTGTTTTTGAATGATTGAAACGATGTTTGAGAAGTAATCATTCAGAATAGAGGAAAAAGATTTTGCTTTTTCTTGTTTTAAGCCAGAGTATAATTTAAGCGGGAATGGGGTTAGGTCGAAGACTTCTTTGTCTTTGTAGGCTGTTGTTGGGGATGGTTTTTGGGATTTTAGTTTTTCTAGAGTGGAGTATAGAAGCTGGGTTTCTGTTGGAGAGAGTTCTTTTGGAGTTTTGTTTTTATCGATGTTTGATAATAAGCATGCTTCTTCTGAGTAGATTCCTCCTAAGCCAAGATCAATTGCCAATGCTTTGACTAGATTTTCCTTGTTTGTTTTGGATAAAAGGGATTGCAGTTGTGCTTGTTTTAATGTCAAGAAATTGTATTCTTTTTCAGGATGCTTGTATTGGATATTTGGGCGGATGGTGCGGTCTTTCCAGTTTTGGTATTCTGATGCAATCAAGATCTTGTTGGTTTTAGCCAGAATTAGATTTCCTTTGCTGAAGAGCTCTGCAATCAGCTGGAATTTTCCTGCTTTTGATTCTAAATCCAGAGCAATGATTCTTTCAAAGCCGAGCTGCTGGATTTTTCTGATTCTAGCGTTTGCCAGCTTTTTTCTTAGGAACATACAGAATTCTGACGGTTGTTTTGAAGCTGGTTTTAGTTCTGTAAGGAAAATGGTTTTTTCATCTATTTTTAGTGTAAATTTGCCTTTTGTTGGGGCAAAAGCTTCAATGAATATCTCTTTTTTTCTTGGGCAGTAGATCTTGTCAATGCGTGCGTTTATCAGAAATTGGAATTCCTGTACAAGATAGTGCAAGTCTAGAGCTGAAAGAGTCTTCATTTTATTTTCTTTAATATTGGTTTTATTTTAATGCCTTTTGTTGTGTCTATGACAATGGGGGAATGTTTTTCTTTTGCTTCATTAAGGCATATATCAAATATTTCGCAGTCAAGATTTTCTCTTATTTTTTGTTTGTTATAGCCACGCTTTTTTAGTCTTTTTTCCAAGACTTTAAGATTTGTTTTTGTTATTATAGCTAGGTCAACATGTTTTTTTGGAAGATAATGTGAGAGATGGGAGTCAATGATCAGATTTTTATCTTGTTTTATTTTTTCAATCAATATTTTGTTTAGTTTTTTTGTATCTACTACATAGCATTTTCTTTTCTTGTCATAGGATTCTTGAAGTTTGTTTTTAGTGATAAGATACTTTACATCTATATGCTTGTATTTAAGGGTTTTTGCTAATTTTTTTGCTAATGTTGTTTTTCCTGTTCCTGGTGTTCCGCTGATTATTATTATCATTATTTTAGAAATAACTAAGAAGGTATATAAAAGTTGCGAAGAGTCACACTCACTTTGTTCGTGCGGGTACCTTCTTTTTAGCTGTTGTTTTAGCTGATTTTTCCTTGGCTTTTTTGTGTTTTAGATAGCTGAGCTTGTGGAACAGGTGTTTTCTGACTATTCTTTGAGATATCCAGATTATTAAAAATAAGACTATTGAGTAGCTCAAGAGAATCAGCATCTCTTTTGCTAATGCTGGGAGTTTTGCCTGGAAGATCACTGCTTTTCTTAAAAGATTCTCTCCTAGCACAAATGGGTTGTATTGGGCAATCTTTCTTACTGCTTCTGGCATTGTTTCTATTGGAAGGATTACATTAGAGAGGAAGAGGAATATGCTGCCGATAGAGATTGCTGCTAATGTGGATGTCTCTTCTGAAGTGAACAGATAACCAATAATCATTCCTACAAAGGTAAAGAAGGTTATTGTCAATAACAGAATTAAAGCAGTTGTAGGGATTGCAGCAAGAATCTGGGCTTTAAAGAATATTGCTGAGATGGCAAGGATTATTATGAGCTGCAGGAATACAAGCAGGACATTGGTCAGATAAGTAGCTAGTATGAAGACAACATCTCTTGTAGGAGTTATGAAGTTCCTGAAATATGCTGGAGAATGTTTTTCCATCATGACCAGTGTGTTGGACAGCAGGATGGAGATAAACATTATCACTAATATGACTAAGGCTGGGAAAAGATAGTTGAGATAGCTTCTTTCTGTTGCAACTGGTTTTATTCTTGTTGTGATTGGATTCACTATGGTGGTGGCATTGGTAACTTTTATGCTTGCAACTTCGTTATAGACCTTGTCTATTGCTGATTGTATCTCGTTGATCCTGACTGTGGAGGATTGGAGGCTTCCTCTGATAGAATTAAGATTTGTTATGACAATAGAATCAATATCATTTAAGATATTGACAAGGACTGTCCAGTCGCTTATGACATCGATTTTATCTTCTAATTTAACCCTCATATCTTCCAAGTAATCTTTGATGTCTTCCAGCTTGTTATAGGTTGTAGAATTTTCTGTAGTTGATTCTTGCATATCACTGACTTTGCTTTTTGCGCTTTTGATTTTCTGAAGCAATAATGTATGCATGTTTGCCTGTTTTGCTATCATGTCATTGATATTGGCTGATATCTTTTTTTCTGAGGTGTCGATGAGCTCTATTGACTGCTGGTTTTCTGTTTTAAGGTTTGTTATAGCTGGTCTTATCTTGTATAATTCATCTTTTGTCAATTGTATCTTATTTAGAAGGTCTGTGGTCAGATCGATGCTTAGTTCTGAAGAGCGCTCTTCAAGCTTGCCTGATATTGTTTCCAGCACCATCCAGACCAGATTGATCTTAGAGTTATCCACATGGAAAACTATCTCATTGATATCAGATTCTATTGTGAGGTCTTTGGGGAATACGATGCAGGTGTTGAGCTTTCCCTGCCTTATGAGCTCGATACATTCTTCCTGCGTATCTATCTTTTGGACTTTGAAGTTTTTTTCTTCTAGTTTTGTGATAAAGGAGTCTGTCAATGGGGAGTATGATTCTGAAAAGGTCCCTATGCTCAGACTGTATTTGTTCAGGTTGTCAAAAGCAATTCCAACAAGAAATATGACAAGCAACGGACCGAGGATTATTATTAGAGCTGAGCTTCTGCTTCTTATCAATAATTTGAAGTTCTTTCTAATTATCTTGAATAGTGTTTTCATCTTTGCTGCTTATGCAGCTCACCTCTTTTTTCTGTATATAGACTCAAATACCTCTTTTAATGAAGGCCTGTTTAATTCCAAGCTTATTATAGATTCGTTAAGGTTGTCTACTAAGTGTAAAAGTTCATATATTGTTTTTAATGGCTGTTGTGTGTAAAAGATAAGAGTTGAATGATGTTTCTTTGTTTTATGGATATGTTCTTTCTTTTTCATTATAGATTCAATTCTATCTTGTTTTCCTGAGACTTTTAGCCTGATTTCCTGGTCTTTTGTGTATCTTGTTTTTAATTGGTCAGGTGTGCCAACTTCTATTAAAGAATGGTTGTGGAGTATAGCTATTCTTTGACATACTGGTTCTAGTTCTTCTAGCAAGTGGGAAGCTACTATTACTGTTGTTCCTATTTTATGGATGTTTTTAATTAATTCCCAGGTTTCATCTCTTAGAACTGGATCAAGGTTTGCTGTTGGCTCATCCAAGATTATAACTTCTGGATTATGGATAAGAGCGCATGCAATGCCCAAGCGTTTTTCCATACCTCCTGATAGTTTTTGGGCAAGCTGGTCTTTTTCTGATTCCAGGCCAATTATCTTTAGGAGCTTTGTTATATTCTTTTTTCTTACTTGAGAGTTTAATTGATATAATGAACCAAAATGATCCAGATTCTCTTCAATTGTCAGCTTAGGATAGAAAGATGGAACCTGGGTTGCAAAACCAAACTTTTTTCTTAGTTTTAATTCATTTTCAAAAACAGAATTATATTTTTTTTCTGGTTTATTGTAATAGAGAATATCTCCTTCTTCTGGCTCTAGAAATCCGATGACTGTGTTAAGCAGTGTTGTTTTTCCAGAACCTGACATTCCAATAATACCCAGCATCTCTCCTTTGTTTATCTCAAGATTGATGTTGTTCAATACAGGCTTTTTTCCATACTGTTTTTTAAGATTTTTTATGTTGATTAAAGCAGGCATAGGTATAAAATATTGGATTTGAATATTTAAATGTTACTAAATTGCTTTAGCAATTTATAATTTTGAGCTTTTTTAAAGCTCATAAGTTTCCAAAAAGATTTTATATGTTAATATTATATTGATGTGAATGATAAATGAATTTGAAGTTAGCTCTAGCAAAAGAAACGAATTAATAGATATAACTGAAGAAGTTGAAGAGATTGTTAAGGAAAGCAAGGTTAAGGAAGGTATTTGTGTTGTGTCTTGTCCTCATACAACTGCTGCAATAACTATAAATGAAGGGGCTGATCCTGATGTTAAAGATGATGTGCTGAAGCAGCTGGAGAGGATGGTTCCTTTTGATAAAGGATATAAGCATAGTGAAGGGAATTCTGATGCTCATATTAAAAGTTCTTTAGTTGGTGCTTCTGAATTAGTTATTATTGAAGATGGAAAGCTGAAGCTGGGCAGATGGCAGAAGCTGTTTTTTGCTGAGTTTGACGGGCCAAGAAATAGAAGGGTTGTTGTTAAGTTATTGAAGTAATTGTTTTAGTTTTTTAAAGATTTTAGAGTTGTCTTGTTTTTTGTATTTTTTTAAGTTATTTCTGTATTTTTTAAGATTGGAGAGAAATTTTTGGATGTTTCTTTTGGAGGTTTCTCTACAATACATTCCATAGCCTAGTTTTTTAAGGTAGACTGCATTTGTTATCTGTTCAAATTGTTTTTTTATTGGGATTGATAGAATTGGCTTGCGGAGATAGAGGGCTTCTCCTATTAGTGTAAATCCTCCATTTGTGATAACTGCTTTGCAGTTTATTAGATCTTTAATGAATTCTTTTTCATTGAATTTTTTTAATTTTACATTTTTTATTTGTTTATCTTTATCAAAACCATAAACTATGAAGTTTTGATTTATTGAATTTAAAGTTGGAATGAGTTTTTTGTTGCTTTTTGATGTTTGATAAACTAGGATGTAATCTTTATTCTGTGGGGAGGCATTAATTACTTCTTGCGTATTTATTGGTGGAAATAGAAAAGTATTTTTCTTTTGGATTGGTGGATAAAAGAATGTTGTTACAAGATAATGATCTGCTTTTGGAATTAGTGATTTTATAATTAATTTTTCAAAAAAAAGATTTTTATTTAGGTTTGTGTTAATTATATGCTGATTGTCTATGCTTATGCTTTTTTTATTAAAAAGGATTGACAAATAGCAGCTGAATAATTCAACATCTGTTATAATTATGTCTGGCTTGAACTTTAGAATTATAGGAATAAATTTGAGGTTATATAAAAAAATAAAAGGGAATTTTAATAGATTGTAGAAAAAAGTTAAAAGATAGGTTACTGAATTATTTCTATAAATTATTTTAAAAAAACCTATTCTAGATGTATTAAAATGTTTTTTTAGAAATTGATAAGCTCGGCCTCCTGCAACTACTTTTATTTTGTGTTGTTTTTTCAGCTCTGTAAGAATAGTTTTGCTTCTTGCTGCATGACCCATTCCTTCTCCTGAAACACCATATAATATTTTCATTTTATTTAGGGGCTTTTAATTGTTTATAAATTTATCTTAAATCAGAAAAATATAAATATCTAGTTTGTAGAAGGATGTTTATGAGATGTGATATGTGTGGAGTTGAGGGAAAGCTGTATAAGGTTAGGATAGAAGGAACTGAGATGAATGTCTGCAGTGAGTGCAGCAGATTTGGGAAAGTGATTGGAGATATTAGAGAAGTTAAGGTAGAGAAGAAAGTTAAGCGGATTGTTGAAGATGAACCAGAGGTTATTGAGATGGTTGTTGGAGATTTTGCTGAAAAGATTAGGAGAAAAAGGAATGAGCTGGGATTAAATCAGGAGGAGTTTGCTAAAAAGATTAATCAGAAGAAATCTTTTGTACATCAGATGGAGAATAGAGAGATGATGCCAAGTATAGATCTAGCTAGGAAGTTAGAGAGGATGCTTAATATTGAATTGGTGGAAGAGATTAGAGAAGAGAAAGCCAAGAAGGCTAATAGTAAGGGGGATGCAGAAGCAGTGACAATAGGTGATTTGATTAAGATAAAGAAAGTAGAGTAAAAGAACAAAATTTATTAATAAATAGGGGGTTTTTTGATATATGGCAGAGATTATTATGTTGTTAAGCAGTTTTGTGTTTGGATTGCTGTTCTTGTTTTTGATGATTGTGTTTATAACTGCTTTTATTTCTAATTTTAAGAAAACGGATAAAGGAGATTATGAACCTGAAGTTAGTGTTGTTGTTCCTTGTTATAATGAAGAAAAGAATATTAAAAACTGTTTAGATGCGATTTATGCTTCTGATTATCCTAAGGAGAAGATAGAGGTTGTTGTTGTTGATGATGGAAGCAAGGATGGGACGTTGAAAGCAGTTGAAGATTATGGGAAAGGGGTAATGGTTGTTAGAGGAAAGCATGGTGGGAAGTCAGAGGCATTGAATTTGGGTGTTGATAAGGCCAAAAATGAGATAATATTTACTGTTGATGCTGACACTCTTATTGAGAAAAAAACACTGAAGAATCTTGTGCAGCCTTTTTTGAATGCAGAGGTCGGAGCGACAAATGGGAGCTGTATTGCCAGAAACAAGAAATCTTTCTGGGGCATGTTCCAGAACATTGAATATCATTATAATAATCTTATCAGAAAGAGCTTTTCTGTACTATTCAATAATGGGATATGGTTTTACGGAGCTTTTGCCTGCTACAGGAAAAAAGTGCTTGAGAAGGTTGGCGGTTTTAAGAAGGATAGTATGACAGAGGATGCTGATATTGCTCTTGAGATTTATTCAGCTGGATATAAAACAATAAACGTCCATGATGCAATTGCTAATGTGCTTGTTCCTGGCAGTTTGAAGGCATTAGTGAAGCAGAGGATGCGCTGGTGGATAGGTGTTTTGCAGTCATTGAAGAAGAATAGAAAGCTGTTTTCTTTTAGATCCAGCCCTTCTATCTTGTTTTTGTTTGTAAATCAGTATTGGTGGAGTTTTTATGCTCTTGTTAGTCTGCCTATAATTGCATATCATTTTAATTACTGGCTGCCTTATAATATTGGCAGTTTTGGGGCTGCTTTTATGTATACATTTAGGTGGTTTAGCTTGTTAGGGCCTGTGCATGTGCTGTATATGATTCCTGAATGGGGGGTCAGTTTGTATAGTATTTTTGGGGTGTTGTCTGGAATAATAACTGCTCTGCTGATAACAAAAGCATTATATATATTTAAGGAAAAAGCCAGTTTAAGGGCTGTATTAGGGATATTTTTTTACTTTCCATATACGATAGTTTTAAATACTATTATTATCATCAGTCTTATTAAAATAATCTTTTTAAAGAGGAGTTATTTCATAAATTAAATAGAAAATGCTATCTAGTGAATTTTTGAAGTGGTGTCTTGTACAGGGAAGAATAGTATTGGACTATTTTCATGTGTTTTTTGATGGCATATTTCATATTTTTTTGTTTATGGCGATGGCTTTTACAGCTGTCTATCTTCTGCTTTCTTTTGTTGTTGTGGTTTATAAGAAAAAGGAGAGAGAAATGGAGTTTGATGCTTCTAAGGCCCCAACTGTCAGTGTGCAGATTCCAACAAGGAATGAGATTATTGCATTAAGGTGCGCTAAAAAATGCCTGGAATTTGATTATCCAAATGATAAGTATGAGATATTGATTGGAGATGATAGTGATAATGCTGAAGTTAGTGCTAAATTAAAGGAATTTGCTGAGCAGCATGATCAAGTTAGAGTAATAAGAAGGGAAAAGAATATTGGATTCAAGCCTGGAAACCTAAATAATATGCTTCCGCATTCAAAAGGGGATATTCTTGTGCTGTTTGATTCTGATTTTACTCCTGAAAAGGATTTTTTGAAAAGGATTGTAACTCCTTTTATCTATGATGATAAAGTAAGTGTTGTGCAGGCTAAATGGAATTTCAATAATTTTAATCAGAATTTGGTCACTATATTGGCTAGTACAATTGTTTATGTATTTCATCAAGTTACTCTTTCGTTTATGCATTTGTTGGGAACAGGAAGCTTGTGCGGAAGTGCTGAAGCTATAAAGAAAAAGGATTTGATTGAATTAGGGGGATGGAAATCCGGAAGCCTGACAGAGGATATTGAATACAGCTTGAGGCTTCACAAGAACAACAAGAAAATGGTGTATTTGCCTAAATTACAGTGTTATAGTGATGTTCCTTTTGTTGCAAAGGACCTGTATAAGCAGCAGATGAGGTGGGCATATGGTGTTGTCAGTTCTTATAAAGAGCATCTAGGGGGATTGATGTTTAACAAGAAACTGCCTTTGAAAAGAAAGGTGCTGAGCTTGTGCGCTGGATTTGGCTATTGCATGCCTATTTTGATTTTGGTTTTGTGTGCAGCAGGAACTTTGAGTTTTATAACACACAGGCCTGCTCCGCTTGATATTCCTAAATTTACTTTTGAGATGATCAGGAATATTTTATTGACTTCTGGAATCATCTTTGCAAGTGTTGTTGCTTTGGCAAGAGAGAAGAAGACAAGGTATGGTTTTAAGACATTGATTAGTTCTTTTAGCATTGGATTGGTTACAACTTATTATGTAAATAAAGGAATAATTAAATCTATATTTGGGAAGCCAATGAAGTGGTATTTGCTTAATAAGGATGTCAAGTATAGTGAAAATTAAAACAAAATTTTTAAATTAGGGTTTTTTCTTTTATTGTATGGGGGAGAATAAGTGGTGGTTATTGTTTATAGTAATTTATGGTGTGCAGTTAGTGCTAGCTATGTTTAAGGTGATTGATGCTCCTTTGATAGATCTTTGTGTTGTTTTTTCTGTTGTTTTGCTGCTGTTTTTTTTGAATTTGAAGTTTAAGTTTGGGAAAGCTGTTCCTATTGGTATTGGGCTGGGGTCTTTATTTCATATCATTGGGTTGTATCATATAATCCCTTATAATCCTGGTTATGTGGGCACGTTATATGGATGGGCTGCATTGGGCTATCATTATGACTGGATTGTGCATGCTTTTGCAATATTATTCTATTCTATTGCTGTGTGCAGCATGCTTTATCCTTATTTGGAAAAAGGGTTGAAAAGCAGGATGCTGATTTTTATTGTGCTGCTGTTTTTTATGATGGGGTTGGGGGCTTTTAATGAAATGATGGAGTATGTTGGTTTTGATGTTTTGGGTTATGGAAGAGGTTTTTTAGAGTTTGGAGCAGGAGACAGCTCTCCTGTTGGAGGGCCTTGGGAGAATTCTTCTATGGATATGATTTCTAATTTATTAGGAGGGATTATAGGTATAGGCGGATTTTTGTTTTTTAAGAAGAAAGAACTAACGTAGTATTACCCATATCTCTATGTTGTCTTTATTGTAAACCTGCTCGAATGTCTCCTGGTTTCTGAATAAGAACTGCAGGCCTTGTTCCTGTCTTGTCCATACTTGGCCTGTTTTCATCTCATTGTCTATGTAGATATATTTTATGTTGTATTTGTCTAATAGGGATTTTGTCAGTTTGAAGTTTCTTGAGCTGAGCATTATGGTTGAGTCATTGATTCTTGATTTTGCGTCTGGGATGTAGTATATCTGGGAGTTTAGGATTGTTGGGCGCTGGGCAATGGTTTCAATCCAGTGTGCTTTGGAATGATGGGAAAAGACAACATCTGTTTTTGCTGAGTTTTGTTTTAACCATTCTAAGCTGGATATTGCTTCTTTTGTAGGAGAGGATTCTGCTATTCTATTGATGTAAGAGAGTGTTGAGAATAATAAGCCGCAGATGATTAGGATTATTGTTAATGTTTTGATTAAATCTATTTTCCACTTCATTTTAATTAAATTGGAGAGACCGAATCCTGCAAAGATTGAGATTATTGGGAATAGATAGATATTTAATTCTTGGATTAGGAAGGATAATAGGATTAAGGCTAATAATAACAGGTATGCTGTGATTTGCTTTTTTGTTTTCCAGACAGTATAGAGCCCTACAAAAGCCAGGAGTATTGTGAATATTCCAAAGCCTATGTTGCTGCCTAGGTCTGAGATTAGGTTTGTTAGAATATTTTTGTTGAGCAGTTTTATTGAATTAGGAAGGCTGTAGTAGAATATAAATGGCAGATGATAGGTCAAAAGGATTATTAGGATTGCTGCTGTTATTGTGTAGAAGTATTTTATTGTTTCTTTGTTGTTTATTGTGTAGATTAAGATTAATAAGATGCTTATTATTGAAGGAAGGATGCCAAAGATTGGCATTATTGCAAATAATAATAAGGATGGAATGAAATAATTTTTTCCTTTTATGAAAAACAAGAATGCCAAGAGCGTTATTGGCAGCGGGAGAGCAAATTGATTGGATGTTGCAAAAAGGAAGATGAACAAAGGAGAGATTATGAATGCTGTTAGGATTGTAGCTTTGTTTAATGGCTGGATGTTTAGCTGTTTTAGTATTAAGTATAATAAGATTATAGAGAGGATTCCGCAGATTAAAGGAATTAGGATTGAGGCTAGCAATGGGTTAAAGATTAATAATAGATGGTATGGTTGGGGGAGGTATGGGCTTTTGGTTAGCGGGTCTTTTGCAGGGATTGTGCTTTCTTGTTTTATATAGCGGGACATTCTTAGATGATAATAAGGGGTGTCTTGCGGAAGAAGCGGTTTATTAGTTAGAGTTCTAATAGCAGGGATTAGTAATATAAATATCAAGGCTGCTAAGATGCTGATTGTTAAGATTCTTTTATTTGTTATTTTTATTTTTGTCATTTTTGAAAAAATAAACCATCAAAATACTCTGTATTTTGAGGTTTCATATTTCTTCTACCTTGCAAAAGGATTTGTATATTTTTGTTTGATTGTCATAAACTGCTTTGAAGCATTTTCTGTCTAGGTAATGGAGCTCTTGAATATCGAATTCTGATTTTGAAGTTGGAGAGAAGAATATGTATTTTATGTTGTATTCATTTAATGTGGAGATTGCTTCTGTTTTTTGCGGATATTTGTAGATTGCTTTTATTCCTTCATACCGTTCTGCTGTATTAGGAGCTAGCAGGAAGTTTGTATCGAGTATGTTTTTTCTTTCTGCTATTGCATTGATTAGATGGCCTTCTTTTAATGATGCTGCTATTGTATCTTCTGGATCTGTGTTCTGCTTGAGCCATTCTAATGCTTGGATGTCGTCTTGTGTTGGAGAGGCTTGTATTCTTTGATGGGTGAAGTAGATTGAAGGGATTACTGAGGTTAATATGAATATCAATATGAATAATGTGAGAAAATTTCTTTTGTGTTTTGCAAGCTTTGTTGTTTTTAAGTAATCAAAGAAAAGCTTATAGCCCTGTGTAAACAGTATTGCCAGGATTACTCCCAAGACCATTAATGCTACGGTTGGCTGTAATAATTTAAACCAGGTTAGGAAGAATATAGCTAGTGTTAGTCCGAATAGCAAGTAGAGATTTTTGTTTTTTTCTTTGAAGATGTATCTGTAGATTGCGTAGATTCCGAAAATGACTGGAATAAATCCTATTTTGATTATTGCTTCTAAGACATTGGTCTGTGCAAAATAAAAGGACAGAACTGCTGGAGGAATATTCTGCCAGATTACAGAAGGGCCATGCTGGAGAAAGGCTTTTTTGTACAGGATTATGTTAATCCAGATTGAGAAAAAGGTCAGGAATAAAATTGATTCTGTCTCTTGCTTTTTTTGAGGCAATCCTTCTAGATTGACTATGACTGCATAGATTATCAAGCCTATGATTAATAATGAAGAGGAAGGGTGGATTATTGTCAGCAGTATTGAGGTTGTCAGGAAATATGTTATGTATTTTATCTTGTGGAGGTTCATCAGGAAGTATAATGCAAGGAATGTTAATGGGATGGTTAATGAGTAGATTGAGGAAGAGTTGACTGTTTCTATCAAGTAGATAGGGATAAATGCTGAGATAAATGAGCAGAACAAGGCTGCGTTTTTGTTGCTTGTTATTTTTTTTGCTATTAAATAGGAGATTATTACAATTGTTGATGCTAATAGGTTAGGTATTAGTTTCAAGACAATTGTTGTTGGAAGTATGAAACTGAAGATTGAGAGAAAGTACTGGAATACTGGAATGAATAAAGATGTTCTTCCGCCGTAAGAGAGATTATCTTGGAATATTGGCAGGCCGTTTGTTTTTATTGACTCTATTTGCCTTAGGTTGTAGTAAGCTTCATGGTCTAAGGTCTGGGTTGAGAATGCAAAATACAGCCTTAGAGCTAATGTTAATATGAAAATGAGTATTAGTATTTTTTTATGCTTATCCATAGTCAATAATAAGAATAAACGCTATTTAAATATATTTAGTAAACTTTATAAAATTGGTTTTTATAGGTATTTATATGAAACAAAGTTGGCGTTATGCCAACAAGTTTCATTTTTGAGGCAAAAATGAAAATTTCAGCAGGAAAGGTTATTAGTGATTTGTTAGAAGGAGGATGGGAAAAGGATATAATCAATACAGTCTATGGTCCTGCTGGCAGTGGAAAGACTTTGCTTTGTATTTTGGCTTTGATTGAAGTTGTCAAGAATGGGGGGAAGGTGGTGTATGTTGACACTGAAGGGGGATTTTCAGTTGAAAGACTGAAGCAGTTAACTGATGATTATGAGAAAGTGCTGGAGAAAGTTGTTTTTCTAAAACCTGTAACTTTTGAAGAGCAGAAAGATGTTTTTGAGAAGCTGAAGGATTTAATCAATGACAAGATAAAGCTGGTTGTTGTTGATACTGTTTCAATGCTGTATAGGCTGGAGATGGGGAAGAATGAAGATATCTATGAAGTGAATAAAGCTTTAGGGCAGCAGCTGGGTTTTTTGAATGAAATAGCCCGCAATAAGAATATCCCTGTCTTGATCACAAACCAAGTCTATGCTGATTTTGATAATAAAGATGCTGTTAAGATTGTTGGCGGAGATTTACTTCGTTATGGAAGCAAATGCATGCTGGAGCTGAAGAATGCTGCAAGCGGTGTAAGGGTTGCTTGTTTGAGAAAGCATAGAAGCATAAAGCCTGGAGAAGTAATGTTTAGGATTGTTGAGAAAGGATTAGAGAAGGTTTAGATCAAAGTTAGAACTTCTTTAATATCTTTTATAATATGGTTTGGGTTTCTATAATCTTCTTTTTGTTTTCTTATTGGTTTTTTGCCTTTTATTAAAACAGTATCTATGCCAACAGCATTTGCTCCTTCAATGTCTGTAACTGTATTATCTCCAACCATTATAGCATCTTTTGGGAGAATATTTAATTTATTTAAGGCTAGTAAGAACATGATAGAATGGGGTTTTTCACTTCCTGCTTCTTCTGAAGTTACTAAATAGTCTATATAATTATCTATTTTTAGTTTTTTTAGCTTTCTCAGCTGAATATGGGTTGTTAAATCGGTGACTACAACTATCTTAAGACCTTTATTTTTTATTTGTTTTAGAGTCAATGATGTGTTTTTTCTTAATTTCATATTTTTAAGGGAAGTGTTCCAATAAGCATTGTATAATTGAAGTATTATTTTTGGGTCAACTGTGTTATGTGTTTTTTCTATTAGTCTTTGAAAATACAATACTCTATTATGGGCTGAGGCTGTTCCTGCTAGTTCTTTATGTATTTCTCTTTTGGAAATATTGTATAGATTTAAAAATTTTTTAAAAGATAGTTTTATGTGTTTGTTTAAGATAGAATGGGTTGCTTTTAGAGCTTTGGAATGTACTGGATCATAATCATATAAAGTGTTGTCTAAATCAAATAATACTGCTTTTTTCATAATAGCTTGATATAAGAAATAGTTAATAAACTTTACTCTTCTGTAAAATCATCTAAAGATGTCTTGAATTCTGAATCTTCTTTTATTAATTTTCTCTTTTTCATATATTCTCTTGTTAGAATGTAGAAGATCAATCCCAAGGCTTTCTTCCCTTTGTTATTGCATGGAACAACTAAATCGATATTGTTTGTCTGGTTGTTTGTATCGCAGAGTGCTATTACTGGAATGCCAATCTTTAAAGAGTCTTTAATTGCGTTTCTGTCTGGCCATGAATCAGTAACTAGGATTAATTTAACTTCCATGAAACTGTCTAAGTTTGAATTTGTCAGGATTCCAGGCGGATATCTTCCAGCGAAGATGTTTATTCCTGTCAGTTTGTTCAATTGCTTTAATGGTTTCCAGCCATTTTCTCTTCTAGATACAATCAAGATATCTTCTGGATCATATTGTGCTAATAGATTTGAGGCAATTGCTAATCTTTCATCTATCTTCTGCAGATTAAGAACTGATAATCCATCTGGTCTAGTCTTGTAAATAAACTGATCCATATACTTTGTCCTAAATTTTGTTCCAATGTGAATACCTGATTTAAGGTATGTATCTTGCGGAACAAGGAATTTTTGTTCTTCAGCCATGCTTGATCTTTCTCGTTATTTTATCTTTGAGCTCGAAAGCTCAGCACCCATTGACTGGGTTTTGTATAAGCGTGAGAAGTAATTGCGTTGTTTATCACCTCACGCTCTTTGGTAATATTATTTAGAATTTAGAGGGTGTTTATAAATGTTATGCAAATTCAGCCAAATCAGTATAAACAGCTCCTTCTCTTGTTAATTCTGATTTTATAAGTTTGAATTCTTTGATTTCAATTTCTTTTGGCTCAACTTCAATGGATTTAACTTTTTTCATGAATTTTTCTCTGTCTTTTATGAATTTGACTCTTGCTAGTGTTAGATGGGGTGTGAATTTGAAATCTTCTCTGATGTGAGGGATTGCTTTATGGATGTCTTCTTGCAATTTCATCAGTTCTTTGTTTTCTTCTAAGCCAACCCAGACAACTTTTATGTAGGATTCTGATGGGAAGACTCCGAGCTGTTTTGTAAGCTTTAGTTTTAATGGTTGGAATTTGATTTTTTCCAGTGCTTTTTTTATTTCATCTGGATTTTCAATGTCTCCTAAGAATTTTAATGTTAAATGGAATGCAGAAACTGGCTTGAGTTTAGCAATGGGGTCTGCTGGGATTTGTTTTTGTATCTCAGCAAAATAATCTTTTAGTTCTTCCAGGTCTAAAGCTATGAATAGTCTCATGATAAATCCTAATTTACCTAGTATTTTCTAGAATATTGCCTATAACTGCTCCAACTACTGCTCCTGTTGGTCCACCAAGGACAGATCCAACAACACCCCCTAAAATAGTAAGTCCTCCTATTTTTGATTCTTTCATTTTGTTAGCTCCTTTAGTTTATTTAGAGTTTTAAATGTAAAAATAAAAAGAATTGTTATTAACCCTCCTTGCCCAAGCTTATCTCCTAGATTTTCGCTAAACGTAAGCGGATTTTTTATTAGATTGTAACAGATAATAAAAAGAGCAATTCCAGTTGCAGCCACAAAAGCTACTGCTAAAAGGACTATGCACCCTTTATAAAATCTACTGTATCCATTACTCATTTTCCTAACAAAATCCCAATAATCCCATAACAAATAAAGCTATTCCTACTGCCCCCACTAGCTGAAAGATATAATGTTTAAGGAAGATTGTGCCCAATATACCGATTGTTGCTAAAATAATCCCAATAATATTACATAATATCATCTAAGTATTAGAAAATAAAAGGAATATAAAAAGTTAATTGAAAACGAAACATTTATTAATTAGCTAGGTATACCTAGCTAATATGGGGGCTAATAATAGCAAAAAAGCTGGAAGACCGCAGTCAGTATCAATTGTTATTGATGATCTAAAGAAATTAGAAGCTGTAGATGGAAAAATCAGGCAATGTTTTAAGAGTGAAGTAAAAAAATTTTCTTCTGGTGGAGGTTATATTCCAATACCCAAAGAACTTGAAAGGCATGAGGCTTTTGTTATAGTTACCAAGAAGAAGTTTAGAAAAAAATGAGTTCTAATTTACAATTGATTGAATGGAAAAAGAAAGTCATTTTACTTGATTATGCAGATTATGAGTTGGAAAGAAGATTCAATGATGGCATAATATCAAAAAAAGAAAAAAAAGGAATTAAAAAAATATTAGACCAAATGTGGATTGAGATTTGGAATTACTATCCTCATAGTAATCCTCTACTTAAAGAGCGTTTTCATCTGAATTTTAGTTAATTTAATTCCCTTCCTCAGCATCAAAGATACTTGATTAATGGTATCAATCTTCTGGAAAGCCGTATTGAATGCTGTTGTAGTGGATTTAGATAGGAAGCTTATCCTGTCTTTTCCATCATAAGCAGCTAACCCTCTTGTTGATTTTGTATGTAATCTATATTTCCAATCATTACATACCAGCATTAAATTTGTTTTTCCGCCCCCCCACGCAATCCATGAAGATACGAAATTAGATCCAAAAAAAAGGGGTGGCAAGAGCATGGTAGCTTTTGTACTTTTCCATTTAGTTGGAAAAACTCCAAAAACTAAACTCTGCAATTCTGCCAATTTTAAATTGGCTAGAAACTTACTTAAGTTAGATTTGTTTCTTTTATATCCTCTAAATTTAATCCCATAATTCTTAATTCCCAAGCTCTTTGCAATTCCTATTTTCTTTATCTTTTCTGATGTATGTGATTCAGAAACAGGAATGATATTTTTTTCAGGATTTCTTTTTATCCAATCTCTTAGTTGGCTTTCAAAATCGCTCGCTGTCTGATATGGTGATTTTTCAATCATACAAATATTTTTAAGTTCATTGATTTGTTGAACCTTTTCTATGAAATCTAAATTTTCGTCAGTTAAAACAGTATTCTCTGCATATTGAAAATCTATAAGAAATTCATAATTTTTAAAATCTTCACATAATGCCTGGATTGTGTCTTGATTGAGCTTTATTTGGCTTTTATCAAGGATTTCTTCCTTTTTTTTAGAACTTATCTTCTTGACATAAACAGCGTATTTGCTTAGTTTAAGCAAGTTTATTCTCTTCTTTTTTGATTCTATTAAGTCTACATGAGTAGGCATAATAGTTTGTTTACTTTGTTCAATTGATTCTTGTTCTGTTTCTACCATCTTAATTTCCTCCTTTCCCACCAGGGGTTTTATTGAATATATCAAACAAATAGCAATTAGCTAGCTAAATATTGATTAGCTAGCTAAAACTCCTTTATAAAGGTTCCGATTTATATTTGAAGAAATAGAGAAGAAATAAAAAACTAAAGGTCTTTAAGACCTTCTGTTGTTACAAAGAATCCGCATTCTCCATCAGGCAAGTTTGGAGCATCGATTAGCTTAGCAACCCTTGAGCCTTTTTTGCCTTTTCTTAGGTAGATTCTGAAGGTTGATGCGTGTGCAACAATGTTTCCACCGATTGGCTTTGTAGGGTCTCCGAAGAATTGCGCTGGGTCACTTGAAACCTGGTTAGTTACATAGACGCAGATATTGTTTAGAGAAGCGACTTTTGACAAGTCCCTCATGTGCCTATTTAGTTTTTGCTGTCTTTCTGCCAAAGTTCCACGGCCAATGAATTCTGCTCTGAAGTGCGCTGTCAATGAATCGACAATCACTAACCTGACATTCAGTTCCTGCTTTTGGATCAGATCATCAACTTTTTCAGCTAACAGCATCTGATGGTCTGAATTGTAAGCACGGGCTACTTTGATGTTTTTCAGAACATTCTCAGGATTTAAGCCAGCTCCTTTTGCAAGCTCGATTATTCTTTCTGGCCTGAATGTGTTTTCAGAATCGATGTAGACGACAATGGCAGAGGGATCTTGCTTTTGAATGTTTATAGCTAAGATGTGGCTCATCTGTGTTTTTCCAGAGCCAAACTCTCCAAAGCATTCTGTTATTGCTCCTGTTTCAAATCCTCCTGCCATTAATTTATCAAATTCTTTGCTGCCAGTATTGATTTTGACGACTTGTTCTCTTTTCTTTAGCAAATCTGTTCCAGATTCAAAACCCATCTCTAATGCTGCTCTTGCTGCTGCAATTACTTTTTTTGCAGCTGATTGAGCCATGCCAGTAACTTCAATTAATTCACCAGGGGTGGCGACTGCAACTGACATCATATCATTGTAGCCAACTGTCTGGAGCTTTTCAACTGTTGCTGGGCCTACTCCAGGCAAGTCTGATAATGTAACTTTCTTTTCTTCAGGTTCTTTTGCTTCGGTTTTGTCTTCCATTTTCTTTGTTTTTTTATTGCAGGGAAGGCATTTTCCTTTGTGAGAGATTTTTCTTCCACAATCTTCACAAGCGTATTCTTTGCTTTTGCCCCCTACTTTTATAATTTCTTCTCCTTTTGCTTTTGCTTCTATCATGAATATCACCTTGTTATTTATATTTTTTGAAAAAGAGCCTACATTACTGGCTCTTCTGTCACTGCTGATGAATCATTCTGTGTCGGTGTTGTTACCATGTATTCATAGGCTTGCTTTAGAACTAAAGCTGCTCTTGGCAAATCATTGACTCGCATAGAACCAGTATTTTGCCATTGGTCGTTATTGTCTTTGTAACCTCTTTGAAGAGAGATTGTTCTATAGTTAGAAATCTCTCCTGTTTTTTTGCTTTGGCCTTGATTAAGCCAAACAGTTGCAGAAACAGCTCCTGCTCTGAATTTTTTTTCAGGTTGATTACCTGTACTTTCTTGTGTCATATTCGACACCTCCATTGCTTTCGCATCTTATTTCAACATCCCCTTAATGGTGAAGAACTAAGCTTCCAGGGATGGGAGTTGGTAACAAGCAAGAACTTGGTGTTCTTGCTGTACCCGCTTTGCTTTGGGCAAAGCATACTATCTATAAAGCAAGAATTCTTTATAAGCTCTGCGCAGGCATGTCCAGTGACCAGTGGTAGTGGATTTTGGCAGTACAAGGCTTGTAGTGTTAGAATTCGGCAAAAGAGGTGTGTCCAGTGAGGATTATTTTTTCTTAAAAACCAGGCTTTTTCTGTTTAATTCAAGATTATGGGAGAGGAAAACAACCCGGAATCTGCCTCTGATGAAATCTACTGGATAGAGGACACTAAAGAAATTTCTTTTTTTGTGGCTTTTATGGAATGTATGGACTCCTGTTTTATGTCCTGCTGAGCGGAAAGCTGTATTTACTAGATCTGAGCAAAAGAATTTGTCTGTTCCTTTTGTAAACTCATAGTCATAGGGCTTGTTTATCTGCTGTTTTGCATATTTTACTACTTTGTTGGTTATCTTGTGCTTGTGTTTTGTGCGTTTTGGCAGCCTGAGTATCGCTATTGTATCATAGTGTGTAAAGAAATATTTGAATGATGTATAACAGACTCCATCTCCTACAGCATGAATAAATTTTCTGTTGCCTGCGTAGATTGCCGCATGTGTCAAAGGCCTTCTAAAAAGAAGATAGAATGATTCTCTGAAATTTCCTGCCAGCAGAATGTCTCCTTTCCTAATTTTAAGCCTTGTTTGTATCATATCCTGTTTAGTCAGGAGGGTTGATCTTGGAACAATGATCACGCTTGTCAGGCTGTAGAGGATATTAGCTAATATTTTTTTACGGAAAGGGTAGCTCTCTGGAAAGTTTTTTATTAAGTGTATTTTCTTAAAAATATTATATTCCATATTTCAAGTTATTTGGGGAAAAAATATATAAATTTTTATATTTTCAAAGCAAAACTTTTAAATAGATTTAATTTCTAATTTGTTAAGAGACGGAATTCTTATTTTATAAAAATAAAAAGTCCTAGAATAAAATAAGAAGCACTGCTGTTATCAACAAGACTAATAAAACATGCTCTAGCAGTTTTCCTGTTTCTATGAATCCTGACAAGTGGAGCTTGGAGATTGGATGAAGGAAATTAACTCCTTGCTGTGTAAAGCCGTCAATGAACAAATGGGATGTATAGCCTAGGAATAAAGCAAAGCCGAATGGTTTGTAGATGTAAAAGACCAGTGCGGACAATAAGAATGCTGCTAATAATGAATGGAAGATGCCCCTGTGTTTGGTTAGCATGCTTATTGGCTTTAAAAGCCAGGGGATTTTGTTTACAATAAAGCTGTTTGGCTGGTCTATATCTGGAAGCAGTGCTCCTATCAACAGAAAGCTGAAGAAGATAAAGATGTTTCCTGTTGGTATTGAATGCATAAGTAAGATTCCTATAAGAAATCCAAAAACCATATGGGTTCTAGCTAGCATTGTTTTTCAGTTCTTCTTCAGGATCTGGGTTTGTAAAGACTAATTGAGAGATGAATTCAACCCTGTCAAACATTTCATTTTTTTTTGTCCTGCCGATTAATTTCAGCTGGTTGCCTAGAAGTTCTGTTTTTACTGGCTCAAATGTCTCTGGAGCTTCCCTGTATTTCATGATCTCTTCTTTTGTCTTGTCCAGTAATCTTTCAGCCTGGTTTCTGAAGAATGTGCATCTCATTGTCTCTGTTCCATCATCTAATACAACATTCATTACATAAGAATAATCTGGAGTTATTGTTCCGTGTTCTTTGCAGACAAAGTTATCTCCTTCTTGATTTGCTTTTTTGCTGCATTGCGGGCAGACAGTAAAGAAACGAGGCTCAAAAGCCTGGACTATTGTTCCGAGGATTTCAATGTTTTCGCTGCTTTCTGTCAATTCATTCAGTTTTTTTCTTGTTGCTGTAGGTCTTGATTCCTGTTCAACGACTTCTCCAACTGTCTCTCCTGGAGGATTTACTATCAGTCTTGAGCGGTCATTCATATGAACTTCTTTTCTTCCTTGATTTTCCCTGACATAGCCGCCAACAATCTTTACAATATCTCCTTCATTGACTTGTTTTATTGATTCTGCCTGGTCTCCCCACATTGTAATTCTTATTGTGCCTGTTTCATCTCCAATAACCATGGAAGAAACTTTTCCTGAACGGGTATCTGTCTGGAATTCCCTTAATTCAAATGCTCTTGTTACTTTGCCAACTGTCTCGACAGAGCGCATTCCTGTAAGGATGTTCTTTATCTGCAGTTTTCCACTGACTTGTTCAAAGATTTTAACTCCTAACTCGTTTGCAATGATATGAGCAGCGCCTTCTTTTGAGATAAGTCCTGAAAGCTGCTTCATCTTAGCATCAATCTTTGAATTGATGTCTTCTTCAGAAAGCTCTTTTGCCTGCTTTATTTTTTCTATGATGTCTGCTAGTGGTATTTTTAACATGGATAAAACCCCCTAACTTTTGATTAATCTCTTTATTTAAAAATATTTATATTTTTGAAAATATGGTTATGAAAAATCTAGTGCAAACTTATAGGCTAGTCCATGGAGCCTAACACAGAAAGCTGATTGCTGTTTTTCAATTGTAATGTCTCCTTCGCAAGTTCCTCTTACCCATGCTGGAGGAGTGTGGAGTCCAAGGCATGCTTTTAGATCAATGCTGGCTTTGCATTTAGTTACTAATGTTTGTGCTTGGATTATTATTTCTTCAAATCTGTCTATGTTGTGGTCTGTCTGGATGTTGAAAGATGGTCTTATATAGTATGTGCCAATTGATTTGTCTATTTCAATCATGTCTATTTTAATTTCTGAGTCTGCAATACCTGTTATTTGATTTTCTTTTACAAAGAAATCGTATTTTATTGAAGGTATTTGTGGAGATAAAGAGTGTGCAAGATATTCTATGGAAATGGTTTGTGTTATTTGAAGATCTTTAAGGTCTGGCAGATATTCATTGAAGTATTTGCTGAACAGGGCTTTGAATTGTGTTTTATAATCAAAAGGAAAGCATTTTTTATAGGTTGACGTCCATAATTGATAGCCTTTATAAGTTTTACAAGGAGAGGCTAATGCATAACCTCCATCTGTAAAATCCTGCACTGCTTTTTCTGCTGAAAGCTCTGCAGCCTGGTCAATGAACAGAAGATATTTTTGAGCGTCTTTTGATGCTTGGATAGTATAAAGCTGCCTTTGCCCAACAAAGTCTGCTGCACCTTGTGGAGAGATTGTATTGAATGAAGATATGAAAAATGCTGTTATGCCTGCAAAGATTCCAAAAAGTACAAAAAAGAGGAACACTGCTGCTTTTTTTGATTTTAGCGGTTTTAAGAGCATGTTCCAAATACCTTTATTATTTCTTCTGGTTTTTCTGAAGGAAGCGGAACCTTGATTCCTGTTCTTGAGCCTTCATTGACTTCAAAGCCTGTCTGGGAATATTCTATGGCCATTCTGCAATTGTTTTTAGCTGCAAGGAATTCAAGGAAATTGTAGTATTTTTTTTGTCCTGTCGGGTGTTCATCTACTACGATGCGGATTAGATCTATTGTATCTACATCTCCTAATTCTGCAAGTATTGCTTGGTCTCCTATTGCTTCTTTTGGAAAGTCTTTAAGCGGTGTTTGAAGGAATATCATAAATGTATCTATCTTATTTAAGCCTGAAACAATTTCTTCTACTTTTCCTTCCTGGCCTTTGTTTTTAGCTGCAATAAATAAGAACAATAAAAAGATAATTAACAAGACAGCAAACAAGGTTATCATTAATGCTGTAAAATCATCTGGTCCCATTGCTTTTTTTGATTTCAGCAGTTTATTCATTTTGTATTTCTATTGAAAGTTCTCCTAATTGTTTTTGATTGTTATAATAAACCAGGATTTTTTTTGGAGTGATTCTTGCAAAGCCTAATGAATCATCCCAATTCCTTGTTTTAGCTGTCTTTTCCTTGTCCTGGAAAGACAGTTTCAGCCTAAATGCCGGAGAGATTTCCTGAGACGGAGGGATATAGCAGGAGTCAATATTTTTTTGAGTGAATTTATTCCAGTCAATAACAAGAGGATAGGCTCTTCCTGAAATGTCTTCATAGACAAAGCAGTCTGGAGAGCTTAGGAATCTTTGATACAATATATATTCTTCAAGTTTTGGCTCTATGTTTACTTTTGAGGATGAATAATAACCAGTAAAATACAGGAAGCCTGTGATAAATGCTATTGTTAAGACCAGTCCAGCTATCCAAAATACTGCTGTGCCTGCTGCGAACTGGGCTTTTTTTGGTTTTAATAATATCATTTTAAGATGCCTCGAATGCCTCTGTTACTGCTGATATTGTTGCAGAGGTCTCAAGAGCAGCAGGCAATGCAAGGGAAACTCCTGTTTTTGCATTTTCTAGTTTATCTGAGACAACGATTGTTGTTTCCAAGTCTGGATAGAAATTCAAAAGATTGTTTAGGATCAGGCAGGCTCTTTTCTTGCTTTCAAGATTTGGATTGATGTATGCTGTTGCTGAGTTCTGCTCTGTGGAAGGAATTATCTCTAAAGCCTGTTCTGTGCCTGCTGTAATGGTGTCTGTTGTTTCTGCATTTAATCTGGAAGCAATTGCGTTTGTAAATTCGTAAAGAGCTCCGTCTTTTGTCTGAGGGCTTATCTTTGTCTGAACATGAAGCAGCTCAATAGAAGGGCATCTCTGCTTATCAAGAACAGGGATTGAATCCTGCTCTATTTTTATTATATTTCCTGATTTTCCCAGATTGATATTCGTGGGGTTTTTAAATGATTCATCAAAATCTTGCTGTACTGTTCTTATAAAATATCTCTTGACCAGCAAGGGGTCGTCCATTGTCTTGAATGTCTCTAATGAGTTTCCAGATATTTTGTAGGAGTAAGCTGATGAGTTCTCTTTATAGAAGATGTTTGCATTATCTGGAACAGAATTTAGTGTGTTGATTGACAGTATGTTTTCATTTGACAGCCTTATTTTTTGATAGATCTCTCCAGTGCCGGCTGCTACAGCTATGATAATGATTATAACAGAAACAGCGATTCCAAACACCAACTCTGATACATATTTAACAGTTATCTGACCTCTTTTTTGCATGAGTTTATAGAATAATAGAGGTTATTTATATCTTTCGGAAGTTATTCTGGGAAACATGGTGGAGAAGACAAGCACATTGCTAAAATGTTGTTGCGATTTTCTATCCAGACTGTTCTATCCCTTGGAACTATTTGCCTTGGCCTATAAATGACTATTCTTCCGTTTTCAATATCGCCTTGCATAAATGTGTGCTCAACTGGATTACAAACGGCTTCTTCATATTTAACTGTGAGCAAATCATACACATTTCCGGTTTTTTCTACATCTCTGATTAAACATACGCAATTTTGATTTATGTCGCATGATGCTGGTCTTGATACCTGTACCTTGGAATTTAATAAAGAATATGGTGCAGGTAGTGCTGCAATCCCTGGTTTGTAAGCTACTTCTGAATCTGCTACAATAGGATCAATATTTTCATTGAAGACGACTATCATTGTTTCTTTATCCATGGCTAAAGACGTGCTTTTAAGCTCTGGTGGCTCAATGTCTTCTATTACTCCCACTAATTTGTGATAAGAATTCATTCCTTCGCTAGTCAATCTAAAGAATGATTTGCCTATGATTATTGCTGCAGTTACCATGAGTACTGCAATGATCAATCTTACAAGGAATTCATACATGATTGCTTTCTTTTTCATTCTATGGGCATGTTTTTGGTTTTGGTTTTGCCTTTGCTTGGTCTAATGCTTCTTGACTGCTGCAGCCATCGTAGTCTTTTACTCCTTCAGTGCACGGGCACCTGTCAAACATGTTGATTATATTATCCTCATCTGTGTCATCTAATCCACTTATCTGTCCTTCTAGCTGTTTTGCTTCTCTCCCAAACAATCTGGTGAATACTGCCACTACTACAATCAAGACAACAAGGAGGATTACTGCTGTAATCACAACATTCAAAGACATTTCAACTGCTTTCTTGTTCTTTCTTTGAGAACGTACAAGCCGATAAAAATCTTTGATTTTTGTAGTTTTATTCATTTAAAACACCTCATTTACACGTAGATATGACATTTTGTATATTTTCTTTTGAATCTAATAAACAAGCATCATCAAGGCCTTCTTCATCTGCATCACATAACCAATCTCCATCATATGTTGGAAAAAAGCAAACATGATTTTTATCTGGTTTATAGATAATGTTTGCATCTTCCATATCTTCTTTTATTTTCCAGCCATCTTTGAAATGAACTAATATGCATTTTTCATTGCCATCTGTGCATTCCCATCCAATAAATATTTGGTCTGGCTCTGAGAACTCTGGAGAGTCTTTAGGAGATTTTATTTTTTGCAAATCGTCAAGATAATTGTTGTAGAAATTAATTGCTGCTTTGTTCTTACCTGCAACAGCGCACGGAATTAATCCTGGTATTGAGCAGGAATTTTCTGTTGTCTGGTCATGGGGATTTAGAAGCTGGGCATAAAGGCTGTTTTCTGCTATGGTGATCCGGATTGTAAACTCTTCCAGGGATGAAAGTTCTGAATAAGGCAGTAAGCAATTTTCTGATTCCCTGTATTTCTTTAAGGCATCACAAAATCCGTCAAACTCTTTCTTTTGCTCTTCAGAAGCTGTTAATTCCTGTTTTGGTTCTGTTGGTTGTCTTACTGGGATGAATTTCTTGAAAACTTCTGATTTTTCAGCTACTTTTTGCAGAAGACCTTCTGGTGCAAAAAAAATTGTTATGACTAGGACCAAGAGAATCAAAAGTATTATGACTTCTATTATCCTCTGCAGCTGCGCTTTTTTCTTTAATATTTTCATTTGAAGATCGAGGTTATCAACTCGCCTGCATAATCTACCAAGCCTGTATACCATAAAATAAGGAAGATAAACAGTAATGAAAGAATAATTATCATTATGATATACTGGAATTCCAGGGCTTTTTTAAATAGTTTTTTAATTTTAATCACCTGATACTCCTGTTTGAACATGGCATTCTTTATCTTTAACTTCAGTTAAAGTTGTTACAACAATCCTGTTGATGTTTGTTGGTGCTGGTGACCAGATCCAGTTTGTTGTTTTTGCGGCGAATGCGATAGCATAGGTGTCTGCACAATCGCTGCCTTGAGGACAAAATTCTATGCCTGGCTTTACATCTATTCTTCCTACACCTCCATAAACCTGCACATAGTCTCTATAAGTATATAGGTTTTTGTTTTCTATACAGCATGTTTCATACTTGCCTGCGCATTTCCATCCTTCTGGAGGCGGGAAAGGCTTTTCATTCTCATTGCAAAGCTGTCTGCAAGCTCCTCCTTTGTCAATACATTCGTTGTCCTTGTTGCTTTGGATACAGCAGTATTCATTTGTCTTGCATTTTTTTGAAGGGGTCGATTTTTCATCTGCTTTGCATGCTGTTCTGCAGTAGCCTCCTGAATAGAAATTCTCTTTTCCATGACATCTGTCACTTGCATCTTCTACAATGTAAATTTCTTTACTTAGAGATTTGTCAAAATCTGAGCTGTTAAAAGAAGGTTTAATGCCTTTTTTGATGTTGAGTGCATAGCAGACAAAACAATCCTGTTTTCCTCCTGGAAAAACATTAGCATCAAACATATCGTCTTCATAGCCTTTTAGCCACATGTTCCAGCATTTTACTATTAACTTCTGGATATTTTCCTGTGTTCCTTCTAATGTTTCTGGATATCCTTTTTCTGGCAATGCCTCTTTTTCTGTTTTATCTATAATTTTGCATGTTCTTGGAACAAATGTAATTCTTTGTCCTGCTGGTTTCCAGCTTGCCTGGAATCTTGCTGCATTGAAGGATTCGCATAAGGATTCTGATACAGCTGACTCTGCTTCTGAAAAAATTATGTTCCATAATCCTAGAATTAAAACTAAGGATAGAGTAAGGAGAGCGATGTTAATTATTGTAGCATAAGATAAAAATGCTTTTTTATTGAACATTTATAATCCCCCTTATTGTCGCGAACAATATAAGTCCAAATATTACTATAAGGGCTACAGCAAGAATTGCCCATACAATAGTTTTTGAGATTCCTTTTTTATATATAGAAAATAACCTCTTTTTTTGCATCTTGTGCTTAAATTTAATAAAGAATCTATATAAATATTACTAAAATAAAAGAAAAAAATTTATCCGGTTACAACACAACAGTGTTCTCCTGCATGGTCGTCAGCATCTACTGCTGTGAATATTTCTTTTTTATCTCCGCATTCTGCTGATTGCCAGACTGCGTTGTATTCTGTGCCTTCTACTGTCTCTGTAAATTCTGAGCATTCGGTTCCTACTTTTGCGACTTCTCTTGTGAAGATTCCCAGCCTTCCTGTGAAGATTGCAACCAGGACAACAAGAACAATCAAGGCAATTGCAGCTACTATTATAACATTGATTGAGATTCCTTGTGCTTTCGTTTGAAAACTGCGTTTTCCAACGCCTTCAAAAATCTTTGATTTTTGAGATTTCATGTTGATTCACCTCGTTTTTGAGTATGATATGTGAAAATTGGTTTATTTATATATAAATGTTTTTATAAGTTTAACTGCAAATATCCAGGTTAACCAGTATTGGTATGTTTCTTCTTGTTGGAAGGGAGCAGCATGGCTGTGAAGATGCTTTTGCTCCTGGGCATGGTTCTCCAATAGGATCTACTAGGTTGAGGTCATTGAATTCTATTGTGAAATAATATTGTCTTTTCCATTCTTCTAAAGATAAAGCAAGGATTTTTTCTATTTCTTTAGCTGCAAAGTAGCAAGAATCTCCATCTATGCACTGGATTCCCGCACCTTCTGCGCAGTCTTCTATAAGATGTGAAAGGGGCAGGCCATTGCAGTTAGTGTTTGTTGCAAGAATTGCGTTTAGTGTGTTGAATGCCAATTGTTCTTGTGTTAATGTTTCTTTTGTCTCTGCAGGCTTTAGGATTATGAATTGTATTGCAAAAAGCATTGCTAATGCTACTAGGATTACTATGATTGCTAATCCCATTATTTCCATCTGCGATTTTGTTTTCATTTGTAAACATCTATATACAATATTCCAAAGGAATATAGGTCTTCAATTGGATCATAGAGAGATACTGGGAATTGGACTGAGATTATTCCTGTATATTTTGGTCTTGGAACATCATAGAGCTGCCATGAGTCTATGGATTCTGGATATATTTTTTGTATCTCTACATTGCTGAATCCAAAGATATCCTGATAATAGACGCTGTTTTCCTTAATAATTGATTCAGCGTTTTCTAATTTTAATTCATCTAAGCAGTCAACATCGTGCGTGCCTATGCAGTTCAGCTCTGGCAAGAAAAACACTCTCTGGGCTGTATCAATTGCTTTCTCTATTCTTATCTGCTCCATTTCTCTTTGAAATGAGGCTTTTTGCACTTGCGAATAAAACATCAGTCCAAACATCAATAGGATAAAGAAAACTACTAATACTGCAATGGATTCAAACATTTTGATCTGTCCTTTAGGACAGTTCAAGCCACGAAAATTTAGCATTTTCTTTGTTTTGATTTGTCCACTACGTGAACAACTCAATACACGAAAACCTTTGGTTTTCTTTGTTTTTATCTGGGCTTGTTTCATTTTAGTATATTTCAGGACAGGAATGTCTTATCAATGAGTCTTGCTGCTGCTGGATTGGAGCTGTGTATTCTTTGAGTTGTGTTAAGCAATCTGCTGGCTCTAGATTGCATAAATCTAAGTAAGATATTAGGTTGGAGATTTGATTAATGTAGTAATATTTACATCCTGGTATTGATGAGTTTAAGGAAGATTCTCTGGCTGCATAGATTTCTGAAACAAGGCTTAGTTTTTTGAGTGCTTTTTTCATGTTGCATTCATAAGAGGTTAAATCTTGGGAAAAGATTGCTCCAAATCTGGTAGCAAGGTCTGAGTGAGGCAAAGTATTATAGCCTCTTGGTGCATCTTTTACAAGTATTTCTCCTTGTTTTTTGTAGAAATCAACTTTGTTTGGAGTTATGGTTATTGCTGTTACACCTAGTTTTTTTGGCTGCAGTGATTCTGGAAGAAATAAGGTATCTTGTTCTCCTTGAAAAAAGATTAGTTTGATTTTTTCAAAGCCTTCTGCGTTTATGTCATCTAAGGATTCTACTTCCTGCTTTATGAAATCTAATCTCCACTCATCCAGTATTTCTTGAGCAGTTAATGTATCTGGGTTGATAAAAACATATTTTATGTTTGGAGCTGAAAGATAGAGGAAGTTTGTTGATTTGAAAGGTGTTTGCCAGGGCAAGGCCAGGGATGTTATTTGCACTCCTTTTAGAATGTCTGGAGCAAAGATTACCTGAGAAGGGATTTCCTTGGGTGTTGCCCTTTTAACAGACATTGTGGAATATCCTTCTTCATCACAGACAAAAAGGATCTCTGCTTCTGGCATGTCGATTGGCTGGGATGTTCCTGGGCTAAGAGCTGCTCCTGTTATTATTGTCTCTAGTTTGTTTAGGATTGTCTCTGAAAGTTTTGTGTCTGATATTTCTCTTTGTTTATAGACAATTGAAGTGAAGAATATCAGGATTATTGCTCCTGCTATCAGGATGAATATCCATGCGAATTGTGCTGAAACCTGTGCTTTTTGAGATTTCATTCTTTCCATTCAGAGACTTTTGCTCTGTCTCCTTTTCCTTCTAATCTTAGAGAGATTTTGTTTTTTGATGGAATAGGGCATAGATAACCAGGAGGATCTATTTCTATAGTAGGGAGTTTCATTGGAGTCATTGGAATGAAAAATGCATTTTCTGGATCTGGGTAAGATGGATTTTGCCAGGCATCACAGATAAAAGGATTATAATTGGGTCCTGGACTGCAGATTTCATTTGATGGAGGTTTAGCTAGGTCTATGATGCAGAATTTTTCAAAATTGCCTGGAATCACCAAATCAAGCTTGTTAACTGATCTTGGGTCTGAGGCAGTTGTTCTTAGCTCTGATTCTAATGTGTTTTTGAAACTTACTAAAGCAATCTGGCTTGTTCTGTCTGTAAAGCTTTTTATTGCCCTGTATCCATAAGTGATTATCAGGATTGCGAGGACTGCTGCCAATATAAAGATAAATACTTGTCCTGCTATTTGGGCTTTCTTGGTTTTCCTGAAAGGAAATCCAAGCCGACAAAAATTTTCAATTTTTGTAGTTTTATTCATTTTTTCTTTGATACTTCTTTTTTTAGCTGGGATAATCTATAGAATAGGTCTTTTACATCTTGTCTTTCTTTGGGTGTTAGATCTTTTTTTGGTTTTTTTAGTATTGGTTTTTTTGATTCTATTAGTTTTTGGAGTCTTGCAAATTCATCTGCTTTTTTTGGAGGAAGTTTTTTTATTTTTACTAATGGTTCTCTTGGTTTTTTCCTTTTTTGTATTAGTTCTGACAGTTTTTCAAATTCTTCTTTTTCTATTGGCGGTGTTATTGGGGGGGCTATTGG
>JAHWIR010000009.1 GCA_019322435.1 Candidatus Woesearchaeota archaeon | reverse complement strand
GGCAAATTTTGAAGCAGCAAACATCCCTCAAGCTGAGATAGACAGAGCCATAGCAAATCCTCAAGAACGTGTTGACATTCTTCTTGTTCATGATGTAGATCCTAATTTATTGTTAGGAGGAGTAGTTCCAGCTGAAGTAGCGCCTGTTGTTGAAGTCGCTCAACAAGAATACAACACCCAGCTACAATCATTTAATGAACAATTAAAAGAATATGATAGAATTGATGCAAAGCTAAGAGCAAGAGAAGAAATCTCAACTGAAGAACAAGCAACCCTAGACAATCTAAAACCAATTGCAGACCAAAGAGCAGAATTAAATAAACAATATCCTCAATACCATTCCTTATCTACAGCAAGAGACCCATCATCTAGAACCTATGAACATCTAGAAGCCCACTTAGAAGGAACTGAAATCGGCTCTGTATTCATAAAATCAGCTGAATCTAAATTCCAAACACCTAATCAAATAATCCAATTATCAGAAGAAGTATTAGAAGAAGCATACAAAACAGGAAAAATAACACCAAGACCAGGATGGAGCTTCAGGATTATCAGAGGTAGTCCTCCTGGAGGCGTGGTTGTAATTGAAGCTATTGCAGACAAAACAATAGGAGAAGATGCATTAGTAGAAATAACAGAAGAAAACAAAGACCAGTTCTCAAAAGCATGGAGAACAATGGGTGGAAGAAACAATGAAGTCAATGTAATTGATGGAAAGAAAGCAGAAACAAATATGATGCATATAATCGGAGGCCAATTCGGCCCAACAAATAACTTCGGTCTTTTCACAACATTCCCTGGACAATACGCTCCTGCATTCAACAACCGATTCGATGAAGTTTTAGGAAAAACAGGAACAGAATTTTGGAATGAACATGGATTTATTGCAGAAGAAAAAAGATCTCTAGAAGAGATAGCAGCTGAAACAGGGTCTTCTATTATAAAGGATTTAGCAGAAGAATCTAATATTAATGATCAAAATCTAGTAGCTAAACTAAATCAAGATCCAGAAGTTGTAAGTGACTTAGAAAAAATAGCTTCCAGTTTAGAAGAACGTGGTGGCCGTGAATTAAGAATAGAAACCCTGCCTCAACTAAGAACAATGTATGAGATGGAAGCTCCAAAGTATGAAGGATTTATTCTTGACAGTATATTAGAAGAAAATAAACAAGCCTTCAATAAATTAAGAGAAACTATAATTGAAGATAATCCTGATGAAATCTTTGTAATGGAAAGAGGAGGTGTTTTTATTGGGGATATTCTTGTTCATAATACTGATTTAGAATCTAGACTAAATATCCTTGAAAAGGTTCCAGATCCAAAAGAAAAATACAGATTTGACCCTGAATATGTAAAATCAAAACTGCAAGAAAAGATAGATGCTGGAGCTAATAAGATAGCAATTGCTGATACTTATATGGGAGGAAGATTCTCAAGAGAGATAAGAGACCAAGTAATCAAACCAATATTAAATGCTAATCCAGATGTAGAGTTTGATATCTATTGGGCAAGAGAGACTTTTGGATTTGAAAAGAGATCAGCAGAAGGCATACCCATCCTTACTCAATTCCAAGGAGGATTTAAAGAAACATCTCCATATGCTCCAAGAGTCAGGACTCATGTAGAGGAAACAAGGGTGGTATTAGGAGATGATATGGATATGATATTTGAAGAAACAGATGAACCTTTCTTCATCTTTGGTTCTGATGGCTTGATTGACGAGATCATCCGACCAGAAACAACATCTAGAGAAAAGTTAATTGCATTAATAGCAGAATAAATTACAATCTTTGTTTTAACTTCTCGTAAAATCCAGTTCTATCAAAATCATAAAAAACAGTAACATTGCTTTGCTCAGTTGGCATACAACTTACAACTTCTCCTTGCTCTCCTTTTAGCTTTACAAGGTTAACCTTTTGTTCTTTAAATAAATCAGGAAACAATAAAGAACCAACAGTGATTGGATCAGAAAGTCTAAATGAATCCCAATTATTATAAGATAAGAAAGTATCAGCCAGCTTATAAAAAGTCTTATAAAAATCAGATCCTTCTATTTTCTGTTTTATTACTTCAGGATCCAAAAATAAATCTTGAGTAATATTCCTTGGAATCAAATAAATAGGGATATCTTGTTCAGTTACATAATCAAAAGCTTTTCTATCCCTCATATAGTTGTGCTCTGGCCTATCAATATCCTCTCCATCTCTGTTTAAAGCACCGCCCATTAAATATACACTCCGAATCTTAGAAACTATTGAAGGATCCTTTTGCATAGCAGCTGCTAAATTAGTATTTGGTGCTATTGAAACTAAATTTATTTGTCCAGGATACTTATGAACTGAATCTATAATAAAGTCAATACCCTTATTAGAAATACCAAAAGAATGATCATCTTTTTGTAAATCCTCTTCTGATAACAAACCATAATCATAAACAGAAATATACTTATCTTTTTTCTCCTTTAATTGCCCATCATAAAAAACAGGAACCTCTGGCCTGCCTGCAAGATTTAGAAGATTCTTAGCAAACTTTGCTTTATCTCTTATATGTTCTTTTGTTGTGATAACCCCTGTTAATTCAACTTCAGAAGAGTTCATTGCAAGCAATAAAGCCAATGAATCATCAAAATCTCCTCCAATATCTGTATTTAATATTATTTTTTTCATTTAATCAACATTGTCTTGTTCTTTTTAAATCAAATCTTTTTTCAATAGCTAAAATTTCGTCCTCTCCAACTGAATTAGGATCATAGGATAGTAAAACATATAAAAATGGAAAAATGCCATTAACAATCCCCATCAATGAATCAATATCTCCATCATCTAATCCTTCATCATCAAGATTTTGCCTATCACAGATAGTTATCCCAAGATAACCAATCTTTTTTGAATTATGATATAATTCACGAACATGTCCTGCAATTTCCTCTCGTGATTTATCGCAACTTTCTAAATTTCCATTGCATCCATTTGATACATATTCATATCCAATTAAAGACAATTTATTTCAGCCCCATTATTTCTATTCTAAGTTATATAATCTTATCTATACTCCCTTATTTATAAACCTTCGCCTTTATTACCACTAATTAATGACTAATAATATATAAATAACAACATATTAATCATAATCATATGCCAGTCAAACCACCAGTTAAAAAAACAATAAGAAAACCAATCACACCACAGCCAAGACTAGGTTCAAGAAAATCACTAGGAGACCCAACTGTAAAAGCAGTAAAAGATGTTCCAGAAGAAATGGAAGACCTTCCTTATTCTATTCCAAAAATAACAGCAGCAGTTATCATCGCAATCTTGATACTCTTTCTAATAGTATATGCAGTCTGGCCAAAAGGAACTAACTGCGGATTTGACAAAGCCTGCTTTATAGAAAAAGCAAATCAATGCAAAAAAGCAACAGTAAGGAATACAATAGGAGACAACTCAATAATAAAATACACAACAGAAGACTGCATCTTAACAAAAGAGATAGATAAATTCAGTGAAACAGAACCAGAAGATGTAATAACTTTCTTCAAAAATAAAAAAATGACCTGTCCATACATAGAAAACAATTTCAACACATTACTGATTGAAGGGCTCTCCACAGGCATGGACGATTGTGAAGGAGAGTTAAAACAAGCTATTCTTAAATTACAATTAGCAGAACTAGCTTTAGAATAAACTTACTTCAGACCATGAACTTTCTTAAACTGCTTTAGATCCTTTCTCCGTTTATTCTTCTCTTTAATCTTTTGAGAAATATCTTTTGCAACTTTCTTGGACTTCTCAGCTACCTTCTCACTTGCTTTCTTAGCAGCTTCCTTCCCTTTCTGTATCCCTTTCTGGACCTTGACAGATGGATATCCCATATAGCCAGGAACATCTCTTATCTTTCCTCTCCAGCCGTTGATATAAGTCACATTCTCAAGAGGGAATTTTGCAGGCTCAGAAACCTTCTCAGCAGGCCAGCCAAGAGCAATAACAGCCTGTGGCCTTGCCTCTTCAGGCAATCCAACTGCCTTTCCAAGCATCCTCTCATCAAAAGCTCCAACCCAGCATGCTCCTAATCCCAGATTATGAGCCATCAGCAGCATGTTCTCAGCAGCAGCTGCACAATTCTGTATGCTATACAGCCTTTCTCCCCTTGTTCCGTAATATCTCTCAGCAACCTTTGGCTCAGAACATACAACAATATGAATTGGTGCTTCAGCCATCCATGTCTGCTCTACACAAGCCTCTGCAATCGCCTCTTTCTTTCCATCATCATCAACAGCAATGAATTTCCAATTCTGCAGATTTCCTGCTGAAGGAGCAAGTCTTCCAGCATCTATTACTTTAGAAACCAAATCCCAAGGGACTTTCTTATCTAGATATTTCCTCACTGCTCTCCTTGTCTTAATGCAATTAAATAGCTCCATATTCTTAATCTAGAATAATCTAATTAATAAAGTTAACTGTTTTTTTAGAATAAAAACAAAGAAAAAGATTATTTCCTTCTATGACGCATCAATAAACAAACTGCTCCCATAATACCTATAATACTTACTGCTGCAATTATTCCTATTATGGTGAATTCTGGTACTCCTTCACTAAATGTTGCTGTATCAGTCCCCTTAAGGCCTGTATAAGTAGTATCTATAACCAAAGCATATATCGTTCCAGAAGGCTGAGTAATTTGCCAACTAAAAGTTTCTCCAGAGTAGCTATTGCCTAAGTGGGTCTCCATTTCTGCAAAAGGACTTCCAAGATACCAACGAATTGGGTCATCATCTGAATAAGCAACAGGATAAATCCAACCATCTTCAGCATTATAGTGACCATCCTCTATATCCACTGTAGGAAGAGTGTTATAAAGGTCCATACAACATTGACTATTGACACAACCATCTCCTTCTTCAGTCATATCATCATCCAATACTATCCTTTCTGGATCACCGCATGTAGTGCAATAGCTAGCGTAAGCTGGCCAGTATATATGGCACTGCACCTCACAAGCGCAGTGCCCCACCCATAGATACTCTTCTACTTGGACACAATTACCATACTCAAAAGGGATGCATTCACTAGAACCATATTCGCAATGTTCCAGACAATCATACTCAATGTTGTCATAGCACTCAGACTGACTACTATATTCAATATCTATCCCTTCCTCATCTATACAGCTATCAGTATCTGCTGCAACTAAAACACTTCCTAAAGCAAAAAATAGCATTGCTGTTAAAAGCAAATAAATCTTTTTCATTTTATCTATCTAATAATTTAACCAAGACCTACTAATGTTTATAAATTTTTCTTTTTTAATAGAAAAAATTAGAAAAAATAATAATGTAGCAAACATTTTTTAAACAAAATTTTAAATACTACCTCTCCCTAAACACGAATAATGAAATACAAAGACCTTGTAGAGGTATATGAAGACCTGGAAAAGACTTCTAAGAGACTGGAAAAAACATACATAATCTCAGAATTCTTAAAAACTATATCTGAAACAGCATTAAAAGAAACAGCCCTACTATTACAAGGACGTGTTTTTCCACAATGGGATGAAAGAAAAATTGGTGTTGCTTCTAGGTTAGTCTTAAAAGCCATTAGCCAGGCAACAGGTACATCTACTGATAAAATTGAAAAACAATGGGCTAAAGTTGGAGATTTAGGAAATGTTGCAGCTGAATTTATCAAAAGCAAAAAACAAGCAACTTTATTCTCAACTAGCTTAACTGTAAAAAAAGTATTTGATAATATTCAAAAATTAGCCACACTAGAAGGAGCAGGAACAGTTAATAAAAAAGTAGGATTAATTGCTGAATTATTAACATCTGCAAAGCCTAATGAAGCAAAATATATTGTTAGAACTTTATTAGAAGAACTAAGAGTAGGAATAGCTAAAGGAACATTAAGAGATGCCATTGTTTGGGCATTTTTCCCAAAAGCAGGAATAACTTACAATAAAGAAGAAAAGTCAATAGATGTAACAGATAGAGAAATCTACAATCAGCAAGTTGGTTTGGTACAAAAAGCATATGATATGTCTAATGATTTTGCTTTAGTTGCAGAAAAAGCAAAGCAAGGAAAAATAAAGACAATCAGCTTAAAAATTGGAATTCCAATCAAAGCAATGCTTGGCCCAAAAGAAGCAGATGCCAAAGCAGCATTAGAAAGAGTTGGTTCTCCATGCCAAGCAGAATACAAATACGATGGATTCAGGATTCAAGTTCATAAAGATAACAATAAAATCACTCTTTTTACAAGAAATCTTGAAAATGTAACAAAACAATTCCCAGATGTAGTAAAATACGTAAAAGCCCATGTTAAAGGTAAGGGTTTTATTCTTGATTCAGAAGCAGTTGGCTTTAATCCTATGACAAAAGCTTATCTTCCTTTCCAGAATGTTTCTCAAAGAATCAGAAGAAAATACCATATTGAGCAAATGGCTAAGGATTTTCCAGTGGAACTTAACATTTTCGATTGTATGGCATATAAAGGAGAAAGCATGATACAAGAGCCATTTGAAAAAAGAAGAGCATTGCTAAAAAAAATAGTAACTCCAATAGATAAGAAAATAGTATTATCTAAAGCAAAATTGGTCAAAAATGAAAAAGAAACTGATGAATTCTATAAAAAATCTTTAAGTGATAGTCAAGAAGGTCTAATGTTAAAGAAATTAGATGCTCCTTACAGCCCAGGAGCAAGAGTTGGATCAATGGTTAAGTTAAAAGGAACAAAAGAACCACTAGATCTAGTTATAATAAAAGCACAATGGGGAGAAGGCAAAAGAGCCAAGTGGTTTTCAAGCTTTACATTAGCCTGCCTAGACAAAAACGAGAAATTTGTTGAAATTGGCAAAGTTGGAACAGGAATAAAGGAAAAATCAGATACCCAGACGACGAAGGAGTCTGACTCTTCGCGTGGGGTAACATTCACAGAACTAACAAAGCTACTAAAACCACTAATTCTAAGCCAAAAAGGCAAAACAGCTATTGTCAAGCCAAAAATAGTAGTAGAAATTGCATACGAAGAGATACAAAAATCAGTTAATTATTCTTCAGGCTATGCATTAAGATTCCCAAGAGTAATCAGATTAAGGCACATGGAAAAATCTCCCAAAGACATCAACACCGTAAAAGATGTTGAGAAGTATTACAAAGAACAAACAAAATAATTCTCTCTCTACCGTCGAAATATTCCAAATTTGAAACAAGCTTCAATTTCTAAAAAGCCATTTCAAAAATGAAAACATTTAAATATAAGATAGAATATTCATTATCCTATGCAGGCGGTTGATGTATTAACAGAACTATTTGATAAGAAGATTCTCTCTATTCTAAATATCATAATCAATGACAAGACAGGAGGAATGTACTTAGGAGAGATATCAAAAGCAGCAGACGTTCCTGCAGCAACAACATACAGAATCCTAAACAAACTGATACAAACAGAGCTAATAAAAGAAGAAAAAATCAAAAAACTAAAGCTATACAAATTCAAGCGTTCTGGCAAATCAGAATTCTTATACAAGATGTTCAAGAAAGATGTCCAGGTTCTGAGGATATTCATAGAAAAAGTAAAAGAAATGCCTGTACAAGCCGTTGTGCTGCATGGAGAAGAGACAAAAGATAGAGCAAACGTCCTCTTAATAGGAGAAAACATCGATTCTGGAAAAATAAAAGAGATCTGCGCAAAGATAAAAGAAGAAAACAATTTCATCATCTCTCCATTGACATTAACAGCAGAACAATATGATTCTATGAGTAAGATGGGCCTCTACAGCGGCAAAAAGAATATTCTATTTGAAAAGAAGTAATTCTAAGCTACCCAGAAACGCAGGGGCGTTCGTACTATCGAACGAAGTGAGATAGTACTAACTCATCACGGGTACTTCAACAATGGAACATTGTTGTGTACAAAAAGTGCTTTGCACTTTTATGTATCTATAGGGTGAAACCCTTAGTTTGAAAAGAAGTAATTCTAAGTCTTATAAAAAAAATTCTCCGCATATTGCAGCGGAGAAAGCAAATCTTTGCCTTCATTTTGGGGGTGGTTAGGGAGTATAAAATGAAGGCAAGAAAACACATCACATAGGATATGTGACTATGATACAAGTGATAAAGAGGGGATATGGACTATATCCCAGCTTTATTGCACTATTTCAATGCCTAATTCTTCGCTTATTTGTTTAGCCTTTTCACTTGGCTGAGTGTGGTCCACTTTACCAAGTATCCAAGGGCTTTTAACGCCTGTAATGATAGTCATCACAGTCATCTTGCCTTTCATGTCATCTGATACTCTTGCTCCCCAGATAACATTTGCATCGTCATCCAAGCTTTCTGTAACAAGGTCTCCTACCCTGCTGATCTCATCCAGAGTCATGTCAGAGCCTCCAATCACATGGATCAAAGCTCCTGTAGCTCCTTCATAATTGATATCCAGCAAAGGATTGTTCAAAGCTCCTTTTACAGCTTCTTCTACTTTGTTATTTGTATCACTGCTTCCAACTCCAATAGCTGCAACGCCTCCATTGGTCATAATTGCCTTAACATCTGCGTAGTCTAGGTTAACCAAGCTTGGAACTGCAATTGTCTCAACAATACCTTTGATCATTGTTGATATCAGCTCATTTGCAACTGCAAATGCCTGCTGAATAGGCAAGTTTCCTGCAATATTGACCAGTCTATTATTGTCAATAACTATAACAGTATCACTTACTTGTCTCAACTGCTGTAATCCAAATTCTGCTTTGTCTACTCTTGCTCTTTCAATATTGAAAGGCATTGTTACTGTTCCAATAACAATCGCTCCAGCATCTTTTGCTACCTGGGCTACAACTGGCGCTGCTCCTGTTCCAGTTCCGCCTCCCATTCCTGCGCAAACAAATGCCATATCTGCATCTTTCAAATTCTCTTTTATATCATTCAAACTTTCTTGTGCAGCTTCAGCTCCTTTTTCAGGATAGCCTCCGCATCCTAAACCTCTAGTTACCTCTCTACCAATCAAAAACTTCGCATCTGCATCCGTTATATTCAGATGCTGTTGGTCTGTATTCGCTGCAATAATCTCAGCTCCTCGGATGCCTTTGTTATAAAGCCATCCAACCATGTTGTTTCCTGCACCGCCAACACCAAGAACCTTTATCTTGGCCTGACCCACAGTTACATCTTCAAATTGTTTTTCGTCTGCATTGTTTAGTGCATTCTCTACGATTAAGTCCATTTTTTTATTCCCCCTCTTTTTTGAGTTTACCTCTTTTTGTTTATTGTATACCCTAAAATATAAACTGGGCAATACAAAAGTTTATATATGAGTATTGTATTATACTCTCTAGAAAAAGCGTCTTGATTACTTGCGCCAACAGGTATATCAAGTTGATTAAGTCTTTTTCAACAAAAACAAGCGTTTATTAACCGCCAAATTTTTAAACGCAACACACAAAATCGAGTTTTCCGCCAAAAAAACTTGATTTGATAAGTTCTTTATATGTTCAAACTAATATTTAAATATTTGTATTCTGGAGAATATACATAAAGCTTAAATTAGAAACCAAAGGTTTCTAATTTCTGTTTGCAGAGCAAACTTTATAAACGCCATAATTTTACAAATTACTATGACACTATATTTTATAGGACTAGGACTTAACGACGAGAAAGACATCTCAATTAAAGGATTAGAGACAATAAAGAGATGCAAGTACATCTACTTAGAAAACTACACATCAATACTGAAGTGCTCAAAAGAATCTTTAGAAAAATTCTACAGCAAAGAAATAATCCCAGCAGATAGAGACCTAGTTGAAAAACAAGCAGAAACAACAATACTAAAGCATGCAAAAGAAGCAGACACAGCTTTCTTAGTGATAGGAGATCCAATGTGCGCCACCACGCATACTGATTTATTCCTAAGAGCAAAGAAAGCAGGAATAGAAACAAAAGTAATCCACAATGCTTCAATCATCTCTGCAATTGGCATTACTGGCTTAGAAGTATATAAATTTGGAAAAACAACATCAATCCCATTTGAAAATGAAAATATCAAAGCTCCATATGATGCTCTGATTAACAATCTAGATAAAGGACTTCATACATTATTCCTTTTAGATTTAAAACCAAACAAAAACGAATTCTTAACAATAAAACAAGCAATAGAATACTTAGAAAAACAGGGCCTGATTCCTGAAACAAAATTGATAGCTTGCGCAAGAATAGGCTCAGATTCTCCAGTTATAAAATATGGAACACCTGCTCAATTAAAAGAGATTCAATATGGCTCAGCTCCATACTGCTTAATAATCCCTGCAAAACTTCATTTTGTAGAAGAAGAATTTCTAGAACAGTATAAAATCTAATTCTAAGAAAAAAAATAAAAAAATAAAAAAAATAATATGCTTATGGTATTTTTACAATAACTTCTCCAACCTTAGAGTGATCCATAGTTGTTTCTTGGTTTGTATAAGCAAATGTTACTGCTCCTTTAAACTTACCTGATGATGGACTGCATGTTACAGAATATGTTGCTTGCTGACCATTTGTTAGTGTTGGTGCTGTTGTTGTATCTGCTGCATTACATCCTGTTCCATTAACAGTAACACTAATTCCTGTCATATCAAACCCTGCTCCATTCTGTATAGCCATTTCAATTGCAGTTCCAGTATATCTAAAGTCTAGACATGCTATTCCTGCTGGTAATGTACATTTCTCAGGCAAGAATCTGTCAGGACTCAAGACACCAAAGTAAGCCAATGCTCCTATAGCTGCTAATACAACCAAAATAGCCCAACCATAGGTCATCAAGAACTCCATTGCTGCTTGACCTTTTTTATACATAATACTTTCACCTCTTTTTTTACTAAATCTTAAAGTATACGAAAAAGTATACTAATATAGTCACCTTAAATATATCTTCTATATAAATGTTTTGTTTTGAAAAAAACAGACAACCTCATTTATCGTCGGAATAGAGAGAAATATCATCATCTTCTGTTTCATTAACATCTAAAGAAGAATCTTCTTCAGGAAAATCAACAACAACAGCCCCAGTCATCTGGCCGCCCTTGGAGTAAGAATCTCCAATCATATCAATTGAATACACAGAACAAACAACAAGAGCAATGACAAATACGCACAAGCCGTACCACACAGCCATATCTAATCTTGATTCCTGTGCTTTCTTTTGAAATCGAAGATTTCGAAAGTGCTCAGGAAGCTTGTCTTTCTGACATTTATTCATTTTCCCCTGACGAATTAGTATCCACTACAATTTTAATATTTGTATCAGGCTCATCAACAGGCACAGCAACAGCAGCTGCAGTTATCTTATTACTTCCAATCAAAGAACCAGGCTCATCTCCACTGCCAACAATACCAAGACCATATAAACTTAACAAACTAATAAAAACAATTGCAAAACACACTGCATACCACATCATTAAATCATTTCTTGCCTCTTGTGCCTTCTTATTCATCTTGCACCTTTCCTGCTATAGAACCAGTTATTGTCTTGGTGAAACTGCTGTCCTGGTTCATATACTCAATAATCAAATCTTCTTTAAACTTTGCTCCAACATCTCCATTATCACATCCAGTCAAAGCAAACTCTGATTGGCCTCCATTATTCAATGTCTGATTAAAAGACTGGCTGCAATTTCCAGCAGATATAGTCAATAAGTCAATATCTCTTCCCAATGAATTGCCTATCGCAAGATTAATTCCACCAGAAGTTACCTTAAAATCCAGACAAGCCACTCCAGGAGCCAAAACACACTGCTCTGGCAAAAAACTCTGCGGCCTTAATACACCAAAATAAGCCAATGCTCCTATAGCTGCCAATACAACAAGCAGAGCCCATCCATAAGTCATCAAGAACTCCATTGCTGCTTGAGCTGATTTGTTCATAACTATTCCAAAATAGTTTATATATATAAAATTAACTAAAAAACCTTCTATACAAACATTCCACTCAATATTGCTCCTAATATCTTAGAAGCAATCAAAAAAATACTAATACTCAAAGCAATGAACAACGGAATATACTTGATTCCTTCCTTGATTGTTCCTTTCTTGATTGTAGCTACTATTATAGATGAAAAGAAAGAAGTCACAATCAGGGAGACATAGCAGAATATCTTAAAATTCCCTGGTGTTACAGAAATATTTGTGATTGCAAACACCATATTTCCTGAAGCAGGCACATCAATCTTGGATACTATGCTTCCTATTATCCTGATCAATTGCCCTGATAAAGCAAGCAAGATCGGAGCAGCGACAACAGCTGCAAATGTGATAAATATGATATAAGTTGTGACATTAGCAGCCATCTCTTTTCTCATTATCCTGCTCTCCTGGATATTAGAAGCAATCCTGTTTAGCAGATCTCCAATCTCTCCTCCTGACTTGATACCTTCAATCAAAAGATTGATAGACCTCTTTAATATGTCTGATTCATATTTATCAGCAAAAGCCTGTAAAGAATCTGTAAGCTCAACACCCCCCATAACCTCCTTTGCAACAGTTTCAATCTCTTTAGCCAACACCCCGAATCTCGGCCTGACTGCAAACCACAATGCCTTATCCACAGTCATCCCGCTTCTTATATTCGTAGCAGTAAGATAAAGAAAATCAGGCAGCACTTCTTCCATGCTTAATTTTCTTTTAAAGATTCTCAAATCCAAAAACAGATAGAACGCAAGCCAGATTAATCCCAAAAACAAGAAAAATGCCAATGTCCATATAAGCAGCAATACAAAGATGAGATAAGGCAAAGTATATCCTCGCTTCATTGCAAAGAAAAATATAAAATATAATGTAAGCACTATATTGAGTCCAAGGGCAAATTTAAACAAACCTCTAGAAAGCAGATGAGAATGCACTGTAATTCCTGCTTTTGCCAGATATTTGCTAAGCTGAAAATGCTTTGTCTGTTTCTTGAATTTTTTCTCTAGTAATTTCTTTTTTCTCTTTTTCCAATCATCCTTGATCTTTTTAATCAGCTTCATACACTCACCGCAGGCCTAGATGATCTAATTATCACAAAAAACATCAACTGTAATAATCCAAGCAATACTACAATACCTATCAGCAAAGGCAGGCTAAGCTCCAGAGATAAAAAACTTGAAAGCACAATAAGCATAGTGATTCCTAATGAAGGCAAGATAACTGCAATAATCATATAGAACATGGCAAGTGGATTCAGTTTCTTAGCATACGTATTTATCTCAATTATCTGTTCTTTTGTAATCTGCTCAATAACAGACTTCAATGACTCTGAAACATCAGATCCAGTACGAAGAGCATTGATTATCTGCCACAGCATCCTCCTGAAATCTGGCGAAGGAGTAAGTTCAATTACTTCATTGATAGCCTCTTCAATAGGTGTTCCCATATCAATATTGTTGAGTATATTGCTGAATTCCTTTCCAATCTCTTCATAGCTTTTTACAACATTAGCCATTGCATTATACAGCAGCACTCCTGACTCCATCTCAACAATCAAGAATCTTCCAGCATAAACAACCTCTCTATCAATCGTCTTTCTTTTCTTGATGATCTTTACATCAGGCAGCTTTACAAAATAAAGAAACACCATAACAAACAGCAATGGAAACAAGACTGCGACAATTATAGCCAGCAATTTAAATTTTGAAAAAATAGCAATTAAAAAGATAGTAAGCCCTGTTGTCATATAAAACGAAGTAAAGAACGTCTTCTTTACAAACTCTTCAGGAGTTTCCTTCATTCCAGCTTGTTTTAATTTAAGCCCTAAAGTTGGAAAAGATTTAGTAATTCTAAAGAAAACATTCTTTAAAATCTTAATCACCTAAAAACGGTTTATTTCTTCTAACAAACTTCATCAGGTTGTCTTTGTTAGTGTAATATTCAGCCATTGCCCTTCCTACACTATCAACATCATTCACATTCTGTTTTACAAGCCATTTCAATACAGCTTCTTTCTCAGCTAATTCTTTTTTGATAGAATTTTGGCTAGCCCCTGTATAAAGCTCAAGATTATTCCTTATCGCAGTAGAATTTCCAGTCTTTTTCAGCACATCACGTGCAACATCATATCTCATAAGCACATGCGGTTCTCCACTCTCTTTTATCTCTGACAATTCAAATGTCCTCCTTAACCCGCTCCTTCTGTTCCTGTACTGCACTAACAGAAGAGATACCGCTGGCAGCATTGTCTTAGGAACCTCTATCGGAGGGCTTGTCAGCCTTGTTATTGTCTCCTTTGTATTGTTGGCGTGGATAGTAGCATATACAGAATGCCCTGTATGGATAGACTCAAACAATACCTCTGCTTCTTTTTTACGCCGAATCTCTCCAACAACAATCCTGTCAGGCCTCATACGTAAAGAATTCACAAGTAAATCAAGCATTGCAATTCCTCCTTTGCCCTCATTATTTGGCAGCCTTGTCACCATGGGCACCCAATGCAAAAACTTAGGCAATTGAATCTCCCTCGTGTCTTCAATAGAGATTATTCTCTGATTTGGTGGGAAAAAATTGGTCAAGACATTCAGCATAGAAGTTTTTCCAGAAGCTGTTCCGCCTGCGATTATTGCAGACATCTCATAATGAACACACTCCCAGACCAAAGCTGCTGCCGAGGGAGATATTGCCTTTACTCTAATAAAATCACTTATAGTCCATGGTTTTGATGCGAACTTTCTTATTGTTATTGTATTCCCCATAGTGGAGATAGGCATCAACGTCGCATTGACCCTGTCCCCAGTCATTAAAGTAGCATCCATCAAAGGCTCAAGCACAGTTATCTGTCTGTTGACTCTTCTTCCGATCATCGTAGCATAATGCCTTGCTTTATCTTCATTCTCGAGCACAACATTTGTTTTCAGCCATCCAAACTGTTTGTGATAGACCCAGATTGGTTCTTCAGAAGAATTGATTGCTATCTCCTCCAGATCATTATCACTCATGAGCAGTTCAACATCACCCATGCCCAGGCTTTTCTTGACAAGATAGGCTGTAAGAAATCTCTCATTCTTCTTATCCAGATTTGGAAAATATTTTCTAACTAAACTTGAAGTAGCATCAGCAAACTTGCCTTCAACCAAAGTTGTCCTTTTTATATCTGTTATATCAATTATACCAAGATTGACCTTATTGATCAGCTCTTCCCTGATCTTCTCCAGGATCAATCCGGTTGTCTTGCTTATTGCAGACAGCTGCACTTCATAAAAAGGCACAAACTCGCCAGCCTGCTGATAGATATTGACTGTAACTGGTATTCCTCCTGAATCAATATTATAGGTTTTTATTATTCTTTTAGCAATCTTAGAAGCAATTTGTTTTTTAGGAGCAGTTTGTTTCTTAGAAACAGCTGATTTCTTAGGAGTAGCTTTTATTATTTTCTTTCTAATAGGCTTAGAAGTCTTCTTGATATGTTTTCTGACTGAAACTGTTTTAATCTTTTTCTTTTTAGCTGGAACTCTCTTAACCTTGCCTCTTTTTCTTGCCATTTGCTCGCCTCTTTTTAGTTAAAATTTTAATAGATTGAATACCTTTTTGATCTCAGTTTCAAAAAATCCTTTTTTCTTTGATATATCCTCAAGACCTTTCTCAAGTTTTTTGATCTCATCCAAGACATTCCCAGAATCCTCTGCAAGATTCAAAGCAGATCCTCTTTTCATCAGATCCATTAATTTCTCTTTCAGCATCCTCTCATTATAGCTTATCCCGTCTAGTATCTTTAAGATCTTGTTTTTCTTTTTCATAAGCGAATTTAATTTCTTCGGAACATCCTTTACCTCACCTATGGTTTTATCCAGATTTGCATCACTCATCTCAATCTTAGAAAAAATCCCTTTCTTTAATGCCTCTATCTGATTTTCCTGCTCCTTATTATCCATCAAAAGCTTGTCCATCAATAGCTTGTCATTTTCAAGAGCATCCTTAAGTTGAGAATATTTTTTCTCTAGTTTTCTTAGATTTGATTCAGACTCTCCAACAGCATCTTTCTTCTTCTTGAGAAGTCCTGCTTTCTTCTGGTCAATCTGTTTTCGAAGCTCTTTTAGCCTTTTGCCAAGCATCTTATCAGTTGATTTGATAAGCTGAAGTTCATCCTCCTGGATATCCAGTATCTTCCCCTCAATCTGAGATTGGTTATAGAGGAAATTATATATTTTATTATAACTCGCCTGTTCTTTCATAAGCTGTTTGTTCAGGTCAGCTACTTGTTTGATAAACTTCTGCTTTGACTCAACTATCCTGCTGTTCAATTTTTTCTGCTCTTCTTCTGCTTTTGTAAATGCATTAAATTCTTTTTTTGATGATGAAAGCCTTGACTTGAAATTCTTCCCAAGATCATCGCAAAGATCCTTTAATGTGTCAATCTCTTGCTCAAGTTTATTAAGATAAGTCAATGTACTTTCGCTTTTTCTATCAAAAAGGTCTTTTTCTTCCACTACACTGGATTTGATCTTCTCAATCTGTTCAGCATTAAACTTTTTCTTCACAAGAAAGGGAGTCGTAAACTTATACTCTATATTGATGACGCCTTCTTCTTCAAGAAAAGAGGCCCATTCACTTACAGTTGAAGCAGGAACTCCTAATTTCCTTGCAGCGTCCTTAACAGAGATTCTCTCTTCTCCCTGTATCAAAGAAACAAGACTATCTACCTCTGTTTGAATCGTCTTTCCCATATTTTTCCCCTATAAGTCATATTATTTATTAGCCCTATTTAAATGTTTTTATAAAAAAAACATTTAATCTTGAGCGGCTTTGCCGATCATTGTTTAAATATTTCTAAATATAATTTATACCAATCCTGTAACTTCATATAAATCAAAATGACCCAAACTATTGTCCATATTTGAGCTGTTATCCAGATCAAACCATGAAGGAGCTCCGCTCACATGAGATTTACTAGGATCATTACTATCATTAAAATAAATATAATCAACAATAGTTTTATCTTCAACCCCCACTCCCTTAGTTACTAATTCATCAATATCAACCAGGCTTTCGATTCCATATTCCGAGCTTCCGAAATCTCCTTCTAACCTCATCAAATAGCTTGGTGCTCCTGTAAACTCAATATAATAACCTTCATAAGTATGATTCAATAGATTGTCAATATTGCTTCCAATTACAAAATCATCATGGATTGTCCTTCTGATCCTGTTCTCAACAACACCATTTGTCCCAAGAGGATAAAACGGATCTTCAAAATCCTCTAGTTCAATATAGCTCTTTATCGACTTTCTCCTGTTCCATCTGCTTACACCTTCTTCATCAGAGATAACTATTGTTAAATTCACATCAACCCCAACTGTCCAGGGCTCATCTTGAAATAAACTGACATCATGTATTGTAAAATTAATCAGAATGTCAATCTTTTCTGCCTCAACTTTAATCTTATCCATCCAATCAGTAAAAGTATTGTTTTCTAAAAAAGAAGAATTTGTTTCATTAAATGTTCCATTAAAAAACAGTTCATTAAAATCAGAATCAACATCAGATAGATAGACACCAGTTGATACAACATTATCAACTAAAGCTACAAGAGACCTAAATCCAGCAATATAAGCTCCTCTCTCAACATCATCTTCAATATCCGTGACAAACATATCCATTGTATTTATTCTTGTTTCCTTGGAAAAACTTATCTGCCTAAGCCTGTAATTAGCACCGATTGTATAGGAGAATATCAGCAGGCCTAAGAAAACAGTTGCAATAAATGTAAAAAACACAGCCTTCTTCCCCATCCTTAATGCCATACCCTAACCTCCATAACACTTGGCCCCCATAAGCTGGGGACATCTCTGATATTGCCAGTCTCTACAATAATATCCTGGGCAGAGATAAACTCTCCTAAAGTTTCATTTAATCTTATAAGAGCATCATCCTCAGCCTCTTGTTGTGTTGCAAATACTTCTCCATAACTTACAGAAGCTGGAACATAAAAACTATATTCAACAGAACTGTTAGGAAGTATATCATTTCCATAAATATCTTCTATCCTTACATAATTGTTTGCAGTAGGAGATAGATCTAGAACACTCTTCAGGATATAGACAGAAGTTGGAACAGCTCTTGATGAAGGAGATGAAAATACATTATTTCCAGGAGGAGTATAGATATCAGCTTCAACATTGACCATGTAAGAATATTGCTGCACTATATGTGCAAAAACATCTCCCATTGTCCCTGCTCCAAAAGGGAAACTAAATGAGGTTTCTTTTTCCCAATCAGCTTCTCCTCCAAAATCTTCCACAGTACTGACCTCAATGCTTCCAAAAGGAGCAACACCCTGCGGCAGAGTATAATTTACCTCTACATAAGAAGAACCACCAGAATCATTTATAGGGTCAGAATAAATCTCAGGCATACCATCTCCCCAAGCAGTATCTCCATAATTATTGAAATAAACACTGACAACATTAGTCCCGTCAATAAGTTCATCTTCCACCTGGGCTGGTGTATAAGTGTACGTTACATTTCTGTCAGGATGATCATCAGCATCAAAAGGCTCGTCTCCATTTATAAAGAACATATAATCATAATCTGCTCTTTTTAGCCATCCATCCCATGACTGGAACCTCAAAGGCCCTGTATAATCATATATATTTCTTCCAATAATACGCGCACTAACGCTGACATCAGCAGCACCTTCTGGAAGATAGAACGGAACAATCTGCCATGCTCCGCTTCTTTGATTGCTTCCTTCTAGACTCAAGACATTGTCAAAATAATACCTGTTAGAAAATTCATTTTCATAAAAAACAGAGCTTCCATTAATCCAGTAATCAATCTTCAGCAAAGTTCCTGGATGTATATGGGCATTATAGCCAAGATTTCTCAATTTCATTGTTACTTTGTTTATTCCGTCTGTAAAGCATCCAGTTACATCCTTGACATCAAAAGTTCCATCTCCCCCTATAAAATTCAAATCATCTTTCATGATGATGCAGGTTCCATCATTTATATTAGCAATCTCATAATCAGGCCCTCCACTTTGTATATGTACAGAAAGATAAAACAAAGCGTCAATCACATTAACATTTGGAAGATCAAGATATTTGTCAATTATGACCTCAGACGGATCAGCTTCACTTCCTTGCCATCCTGCTCCTGCTGCATAAAACTGAAAAACCTTGCTGCTGTTCTTCAGATACTGGTTTGCCCTGGCCTTAGAGGCATACCCCTCGATTGGCTTGTTTTTGTCAACTCCTGAAACAATCTTCTTGGCAGAAGACCTTGACCTCGGAGAAGGTGAATCCCTTTGATATAACAGATCATTGCTTATCCACAGCCCAAAACCATATCTTTCTGGGATTATATCTTTTGTTGCATTCCCCATAAATTTTTCTGCAATATCAAATTTATCAACAGCCCAAAACTCCCCTGCTTGCTGCAATATGGAGTTATTCAAATCAGTGATATTTCCATTAGCAATCAATTCATCTACATAACTGTTGTTCAGCTCATTGATCTGAAGAGAATCAAGTGCATTTATTATATCCTGCGCAAGATAATTAAGAGGGGATGTCGGCTGATTGTTTATATAATGCGAAGACAGCACAATCAACCCTCCAAGCAGGATTGATGCAGCAAGCAAAGCATCTACTGTAAAGAAAAAACCGTGCTTACCCTTCAGCCTTGCCATACATTCACCACCATATTTATCAGCTCAGATTCATATACAACAACCCTTGTTATAAAGACAGCATTGTCTGCATTGCTGGCATTCTTTCCAAACCAATCGTTCTCCCCAAGAGATATCCTGTTTCCTTCAAGATCCTCTAGATAAAAATAAAAATCATAAGGTGTCCTAAGCTTGGTCTTTGCCTGGCTGTAGGTCATATTCACAAACATATCCAGCTTCTCCTGCACCAATCTCTGATCACCGTCAGTAATGCCAATGACATTTACATTGCTCTGATTCCAATCAGAAGGGCTTCCTTGCGTAACAAGAGAGCTGCTTATTGCCTTGGCATCCATCAAGAGCTCAGAAGTGATTTCATTAGGATCCTGGCTGACATTATGTGCATATGCAAAATATATCATAATCACAATAAAAAAAATCATTATCCCAATCATAAAATCAGTATACCATACCTGCGCCTTATTTTCTTCCATCATCTTATTTTAATTCAGATAAATCACACCGTCTGTCTTATTGATAGTATTATCCCCTTTTTGTATATCTCCCACAACAGAAGGGACATTCAAGACATATTCATATTCAGTAGTATTTGTAATAATGATATTGCCCGCAATCTGTATTTCATAGTCTATGCTGTTATCAAGCTTCGACGGAACCTCAAATATCCTTATATAACCGTCTTCAACATTAGAAGCCATAACAAGCTCATGCTGCACCATAACAGCCACATCCTTCACCAAACTTCTTTCTTCCTCACTCCTCAATGTGCTGAACTCGCTTCTTGTAGAAGAGATAAAAACAAGCATCACCATAAATGCTAATCCAACTAGAAAAACAAACTCCATAGACACCTGAGCTTTCTTTTGAAATCGGAGATTTCTAAAGTGCTCAGAAAGCTTGCCTTTCTTACATCGAGATATAACTAATTGCTCACCCATACATAATCCCCTTTTGACTCAACCACAATATCATATATACCTGCTGTCGTAGAAAGACTCCCATTGATAGGAACAGGACAATACTTAACTACTTCGTCAACACCAACTAGTTTGCTAACATAAAATACAACCTCATTATTCCCAATAGTGATTGAATTGATCTTCTTTGGTATATAAACTCTGAACGTAACTTTAGAACTCTCTCCCAAATAATAGACAGACTCAGCTGAATCAACTATCTTAGAGGCAATATTATCAACTTGGTTTGATATAACCTGCTCATCCATCTCAGTTGAATGAGAAGTAAAGATAAGAATCAACGGAATAGTAATTGCAGCAACAAAACCAACTATAATCAAATACTCCATACTAACTTGAGCCCTAATACCAATTTTTCCCATTGTACACCCCTTTCAATGCTAAAATTAGTGTTTTTCTTTATAAACTTACCTATTAGAAAGCTTAATTTTAAAAAGAAACAGGAATTTAAACTGTTATATAGCCCCATAGTCTAGCGGTCAAGGATGTCAGCCTCTGGAGCTGAAGACCTCGGTTCGAAATAAGTTTAACGAAAATCCGAGTGGGGCTACTTTTTTTTCAAAAGATTATTAAACTTCAAATCCTAACTAACAATTATGAAACTATCCAAAAAACACCAGTTCATTCTATATGCTTTAATGAAATATCTGAAAAAACTAAACAAAAGATTTGAGCACAAACCATTAGAAGCATCTGTCTCAAAGATTGACTTCATCAAACTTCTGTTAAGATTAAAGATAGTAGATAAATCCCAAAGAAGCCTCTACAAGAACTTGGAAATCCTAGAAAAAAAGAAACTAATCAAATATCAAAACAGATTCTTGAAACTCACAGAAAAAGGATTAAAAATAGTGCAAGCAAAAGACAAAGAACTCTACCCTTACCTTAAACTTATTGTCAATATAGAAAAAGGAAAGATTAAAACAGCAAAATCTCCGCAGACTTATTTTAAATAATAATCTTTATAAACTCTTTAGAAATTGATATTTCTACAGCCCCATAGTGTAGTGGTCAATCATTTCGGCTTTTGGAGCCGAAGACGGCGGTTCGAATCCGCCTGGGGCTAT
>JAHWIR010000008.1 GCA_019322435.1 Candidatus Woesearchaeota archaeon | reverse complement strand
TCAGTGTCCTTCTCGGAGCTACCTCTCTCAAGGCTCCTACGGATCTTCGGCTTGGTGGGCTTGTAATTTGCAAAGCAAATGTTTGCATAACTTTACCCCACCAACAACCTAATCCGCCGCCAACTCATCCTTAGGCACCGAAGCTTTCAGATAAAAGACATTCCAGTACAAATATCCTATCCAGTATTACCCTCAGTTTCCCGAAGTTATGCTAGACCTAAGGTTAGATTATTGACGTGTTACTGAGCAGTTCGCCTCTATTGCTAGAAAACTTGCATGGCTTAATCGAATCCCAATAGCAGCAACCTTCCGCAGGATCAACGGAAATTATTGTGGTCGCATACATATTTACTTTTGAATTTTTGGGTTCAAACTTACTCATGTACTTAATAGTTATATCAAGCACCTGTTGCCATCCATATGTGCTTTAGAAAGTGTATATCTAAAATATAGATGATGAATTTAATGGAGGCGATAAGATTTTGATGAAAACTTATCTCATTTATAAATTTTATGGATAATCTTCATCCAGAACGAAGCTTTTACTTCTTCTATAACATTGTTATAGTATAAATAAAGAAAAAATACCCCTTTATAAAAGTTATGTTTTTACTTGTTTTTTCTAGCTCTCTTCTCTTTCTTCATCCGCTTACGCTGCCATTTCCATCTCATCTGGCCTTTCTTCTTCCATCTTCTTGAGCTTCTTTTCATTTTAACTTGTTAAAATGTTTGAAAATCTTTGATTTTCTTAATATTGTTAATAACTATTTTTAGGTATTTTAAAAACCTTTTGAATATTAAGTGCCCCCAGCGGGATTTGAACCCACGTCCCTGCCTCGAAAAGGCAGGATGATTGGCCGGGCTACACCATGGGGGCAGGTAATTTAAATTGGCAAAGCCAATTTATGGCACCAATTTAAATAAGTGAGCCCGCCGAGACTTTCATACTAAGATAGATCCCTTAGTTATTTTGAACTCGGGACCTCCGGCTTTCATAAGCCGAATGTTTAAAGCGTGGCCATATAAGACCGGCGCTCTAACCAGACTGAGCTACGGGCTCAACACATATCTGTGTTGTTGTATTATTTATAAAAGTTACTAAATATGCGGCAGCTGGGACTTTCATTGTCAAAGGCAATGAACCTTTTGACCAATTTGAACCCAGGTCACAACGTTGGCAACGTCGTATACTAACCACTATACTACTGCCGCAAAAAGAGATAGTGGTGATGGGCCCACCCGGACTTCCGCGAAACGAAGTTTCTTCGCCTCAACTCGAACCGGGGATCCTCACCTTGTAAGGGTGATGTCATAGCCACTAGACCATAGGCCCTTAACCAATTAAAACAAATAATCCCTATTTAAATCTTATGCAAAACAAAGGAGTAAATGAAAAACTATATATACAGAAATCCCTCTTCTTGTAAATATGAAATCTCATGATGAACTATATGATTTTTTAGCCAAAGGAGATGACGTAACATGGAAGACAATACTCTATGATTTAGTCAGATCAGAGCAGATGAACCCATGGGATATCAATATTTCATTATTAGCACAAAGATTTCTTGATACAGTCCATGAAATGAGGGAAATGGACCTAAGAGTTTCTGGAAAAATCATACTTGCTGCAGCAGTTCTATTGAAAATAAAATCCAGAAGACTTGTTGGAGAAGACATGCTCAACTTAGACAGATTAATTAATCAATCTGATGAAGACGAAGATGAAGGATTATTAGATGAACTGCAGGATGATTTTGCTGGTGAAAGAGAAGTACTAAGAGATGCTAAATTAATTCCAAGAACACCACAGGCAAGAAAAAGAAAAGTCTCTATCCACGACTTAGTTGATGCACTGCAAAAAGCAGTAGAAGTCAAGAAAAGAAGAGTAATGAGGGATATCCCAGCAGTTGAAATAAAAATCCCAGAAAAGAAAGTTGATGTATCTGAACTAATGCATGGTGTTTACAGCAAGATAAGAAGATTTTTCTCAAGAAGCAATAAAAAACTAACCTTCTCTAAATTAATCCCTTCTGATTCAAAAGAAGACAAAGTATTTACCTTTATCCCTTTACTGCACTTAGAAAACCAGCGAAAGATTGACATGAAACAATACAGGCATTTTGGTGAAATCAATATTGAAATGCTAATGCAGAAAACAACAAAAGAAGTGGATAAAGAGTTAGGAATGGAATCTTAAGAGCTTTGCACAAATATTCTGATTTTGTACAAAAAAGAAATCTAACTTATTAGAAATTATTTTTTCTCAAAGAACATTCTCTCATGATCAAATATGAGTTTTTCGAAGACTGCTGATTGATCTCCATGTTTTAGGAACGCTATTTGGGTTCTAAAATCTTTACTAAATAGGTATTTTGGAATAAGTTTTGCTTTTTCTATGAATAGTCTCCTCCTTTTTTTAGGAGATGCTTTAACAGCAGACCAGTCTCCCCAACGCTTTAATGTTTCTATATAATCAAGTCTTCCATTACTTGTTGAAACAAAGTCAAAATAAGGTTCAGCACATTCTATTAATTGGCCTTTTCCAGAAGGCAGCCAAGAACCTGGGTAAAACTTTGCCACTCTTGCTAAGATCTTTTCATCAGAACCCTCAGGAGCATCTAATGAAAAACTATCTGGATCTGGAACTTTTTTCCCAAAAATCATCATATGTAAATAAAGTCTTTTTCCACTTGGCAGAACATCTGAACAAAATTTAAAAAAATCACTATATATCTGTTCTTGTTTTCCATCTTTAAATTCTTCTATAGAACAAAAGTGTTCTAATGATCCAACTGAAACAACCCCATCAAACTCCCCAATATCTGCTGGATTAACTGTTTTGTAGTCTTGTAATCTTGAATCTAATTTTTTTTCTTTATTGTACTTGTTTTGCGCAGTTGATAGTGTAAATCCTATTCCTTCCCCTTCTTCTTCTCTAATAGCATTCAACATTGGGCCCCAACCACAGCCGATATCTAGTATTTTATTTCCTGGCTTAAAGCCTAGTCCATCAAGAATATATTTATGTTTATCTTTTTGAGCTTGTTTTAGAGTTTTACTGAAATCTCCATTAAAAAAAGCACATGTAATATCTGCATAATCTCCTAAACGTAATATATGAAATGGATCCATCCAATTGTATGTAGTTCCGATTTCTTTTTGATTAGCCATTTTTTATTAAGGATTATTAATTATAGTAGTTTAAAAACCTTCGTGAATTTTTGTGCAAGCCTAATTCTTCCAAACCTTTATAAAGCTCCCATCTTTCTTATTTCTAAAATGGAACTCACAAAACAAGAAAAAGAAATTGTCAAATTCCTTGTTAAAAAGGAATTAAAAGACGTTGAAAAAATGGAAGAGGAAATCAAGACAGAAGGCCCAGCCCTTCTAGCAGCAGAGGAAAAATACGAGATTGTTTTAGAGCAAATACTGAAGAAATTGAAATAAAATGGCAGAAGGAGAAATTTCAAAAGAAAAGCAGCAGCAATTGCAGCAGAAATACATGGAGATGCAGATGCTCAGCCAGCAGATGCAGCAAGCTCAAAAACAGATTGAAATGGTCAATAACCAAATCAATGAATTGAATCTAACAAAAGAAGCATTAGATGACATTAGCAAAACCAAAGAAGGAACTGAAATCAGAGTTCCATTAGCATCAGGCATATTCATTAAAGCAAATCTTACTGACAACAAAGATGTTATAGTCAATGTCGGAGCAGGAACTTCTGTTAAAAAAACAATACCAGAAGCAAGAAAACTTATTGACGACCAACTGAAAGAAATCACAGATTTTGCAAGAGAATCAGAAGCAAACCTCAACCAATTAGCTGCAAAAGCACAAACAATTGAAAAAGAGCTTACTGAGCTCGCCAAGTGAAAATGTTCAAATTTCTAAAAGAAAAACTAAAAAAAGTTATTTCTAAAACAGCTGACGAAATAGAAGAAAAAGCAGAAGAAGTAGTTGAAGAACCAAAGGTTGAAGAAAAACCAGAAATTAAAGAAGAAATAAAAGAAGAAAAAACTTTCTTAGGAAAACTAAAACAAAAAGTTACAACAAAAAAGATAAATGAAAAACAATTTGATGATTTGTTCTGGAACTTGGAAGTTATCTTGTTAGAAAACAATGTTGCAGTTGAAGTTATTGAAAAGATAAAAGCAGACTTAAAGCAAAATCTAGTTGATCAGCCAATTCCAAGAGGAAAAATTGCAGCAACAATCAACAGCTCATTAAAACAGACTGTTGAAACATTGTTTGATGTTGAAAAAATAGATATTCTTTCAAAAGCAGAGGAAAAATCACCTCTAGTCATCTGTTTTGTTGGAATCAACGGCTCTGGAAAGACAACAACAATTGCAAAAATCGCTAAACTGTTCTTGAACAACAAAAAATCAATTGTATTGGCTGCAGCAGACACATTCAGAGCAGCTGCAATTGACCAGTTGCAAACACACGCAGATAATTTAGGAGTAAAACTAATCAAGCATGACTACGGCTCTGATGCAGCAGCTGTAGCATTTGACGCAATTTCCCATGCAAAATCAAAAGCCATTGATGTTGTTCTGATTGACACAGCAGGAAGAATGCATTCAAATGTTAATCTGATGGAAGAGATGGAAAAAATTATCCGTGTAGCAAATCCAGACCTAAAAATTTTTGTTGGAGAATCCATCACAGGAAATGACTGCACAGAACAAGCCAAAAAATTCAATGACTCTATAGGCTTGGACGGCATTGTCCTGTCAAAAGCAGACATTGATGAAAAAGGCGGAGCAGCAATCTCTGTCAGCTATGTAACAGGCAAGCCAATTGTATTTATCGGAACAGGCCAGGAGTATGAAGACCTAAAAGAATTTAATCCAGAAATAATCATCAACTCTCTAGAATTATAAAAAGACTTAAATACTATTTCTTTCAAATATCATTCTAATGAAGAAATTAATAAAACACTCTGCAAAAGAAAAATTCTTAGCTTTATTATCTTATCTAGGAAACATCCCTTTTCTATTCCTTCCATTGTTTTTGATTCCTTTGCTTATGAAAAAGGACAACAAATGGATACACCAGCATGCAAAACAAGGACTTGTATTCTACATCGGATTTATAGTATTGACATGGATACCTTTGCTAGGCTGGATATGGGGAATATACTTAGTGATAACAGGAATTATAGCAATCATCAAAGTATTGACAGGAACTCTATATTGGAAAATCCCTTTAATAGGAAGTATTGCAGAAAAAATTCATATTTAAGGAGGTAAGAAAATGGTAAAAAAACAACAACAACCAGATCAAAGCAAGCTTGTTGCAATATTAAGCTACATCACACTTATCGGATGGATAGTAGCTCTTATATTGAATCAGAGCAAAAAGACAGAATTAGGAAGCTTTCACATAAGGCAGGCTTTGCTGATCATGATAGCAGGAATTATTTTAATGTGGATACCTATCATCGGCTGGCTTTTGAACATAGTAGTGTTCGTCTTTTGGATAATGGGCTTGGTATATGCTATCCAGGGACAGATGAAAGAAGTTCCAGTTCTTGGTCCATGGGCACAGCAATGGTTTAAAGGATTGTAATTTTTTTTATTTAATTTCTATTTTTTCTCCGTCATAGATACCTTTATGCAGTTTTACAGGCCTCCATTTATCTATAACCAGATTAGCATCCAGCCATTCTCCTAATTCCTCTGGATTTCCAATTGTTGCAGAAAGAGCAATTACTTGAACTTTCTCCAGCAACTCTCTTAACATTGTAATCAATATCTCTAAAGTAGGACCCCTGCCAGCATCATTCATCAGATGCACTTCATCAACAATAACAGTTCCAACCATGCCTAGCCAAGGAGCATGATGCCTTATCAATGAATCCAGTTTTTCTGCAGTGCACACAATCAAATCATATCCTTCTAGATAAGGATCAGCAGAATCCAGATCTCCAATTGATAATGCAACTCTTAAGTATAAACCATATCTTTTTTTGAAATCCTTAAATTTCTCATTAGCCAAAGCCTTCAAAGGAACAATGTAAATAGCTTTGCCATTTCCCTCTAGTATTGATTTAACCATTGCCAGCTCTGCAATCAATGTCTTTCCAGAAGCAGTTGGCGTGCAGACAAGCAGATTCTTCCTCTCCAACACCCCATTTTTGATTGACTTCTCTTGGCTAGGTCTTAATTCATCTATGTCAGGCAATAAAGAATTATACAATGGCTGCGGAATATTCTTTTTAATATCATCTAATTTCATTATGCAACATTAACCTTAACTTTCTTAGACACATCAATCCCCTTTACTTTTAATCTTCCAACAACCCTCCAATCAACTCTGCTCCTTGTTTGTGTTAACAACTGAGCTGCTTTAACAACTCCTCCTAAAGCACCTTCTGGCATTTTTCCAGTTGCTACGTTTGCAGGAATCTTTAATGTGAATTTGTATTCCATTGGCTGAGTAGAATATCCTTTTGCTCCATCAATTGGTTTTTCAAAATCAAACACCTTTATAGTTCTATACCTTCTATGAGTTCCAAATCCTTGAACTGTTTTTTGATAGCCAACAAGTCCAATAGTCAACCCGCCTGCTTCCATAGGCTTTTTTAGCGTAAGAACCAAAGTCCCTTCTATAACTTCTCCGGGTGCAAACTCATATTTATTCAATTTGATTTCAATTTTTCCTTTTCCAAATCCAAACATTTATACCACCCAACAAGACTATTTAAAAGAATTATATAAACCTTTTTGTTATTTTCTAATCAAACTTTGTATATAAATTTTATAAAGTTATTTGCATTAACTTTTTATATTTCTCCTACTACACCTCTTTTCATGGATAAAAGAATAGATGAAGTCTGGCAACAATACATGACATTAAAGAAAAAGCATATGAAGAAGGATTTGCAAAGAAACCGCTTGTCTTCTCTAGGAGTCACATTAGAACTTAATCCTCACACAGAGTATCTTAAGACAGCTTTGATCCAATTAAGTTCATTAATAAGAAATGAAACCAAAAAGTATGCTGGCATAGAACTAGCTGCACTTGAGCTTTATAGCACAATACTAAACATTGTTGAGAAAAAAGAATATATTGTCTCGCCCGTTGACGATCCAAGATATCTCAGCCCAGACTATATCAAATTCAGGACTGATGATCTTAGATTAAAAATAAAAGAAGAAGAATTATTAGCAGAAAAATTAAAAGAAAAAGAACAACCTATTTTACCTCAATCTGATAATGAAAATAATCATCCCACGGATTCTCCAGCTTCATCATCTCCTTCACAGTAAGCTTTTCAAAATATCTTCTGAATGGCCTCATTGAATTTCCATGGGCACTTATTGCAACACTTACTTTCTCTTTTTTCATCTTCTTCAATAAATCTTTGATAAAAGAATTAACTCTTTTCTCAACCATCTTTACACTCTCTCCTCCTGGCGGCCCAACATTATAGCTTCTTCTTATTATCTGCAGTTCAGCTTCTCCTGTTTTTTTGATAAATTCTCGTTTTTCTCTTCCAGCCAGATGGTCAATCTTATGCCAGTGCAGTAATGTCTTGTAAGTGTCTGTCCCTTCTTTTTTTACAAATGCTTTGTGCGATCTCCCTTGTAATTTTCCATAGCTTCTTTCTATCATCCTGTCATCTGTAATAACTTCTTTGCATTCTGGATGATATTTCAGCACAGGCTTTAATGTATCTTTGCTCCTAGAAAGTCTTGTCTGGTAAGCAACCTGGAATTTCTTATTTTTTAATTTCAAAGCAACTTTCTTTGCATCCCTTATCCCTTTTGGTGTTAGCTTGGAATCCTTCCACCCAGTAAATATCTTGTCTCTGTTAAAATAAGTCTGTCCATGTCTAAAAAGATAAATATGCAATTTCATGGTCTTCTAAATCCTTTCCCAGCATACCTTGCCTTAGACTCTTCTTCTATCCTAAGAAGTTGGTTGTATTTTGCCAATCTCTCCCCTCTGCAAGGAGCTCCTGATTTGATTTGCCCTGCTTTTAACCCCACAGCCAGGTCAGCGATAAAATCATCGCATGTTTCACCGCTTCTATGGCTGACCATCACACCCCACTCTTTTTCCTGCGCTAATCTTGCTGCTTCAATTGCTTCTGAAACTGTTCCTATCTGGTTCACTTTCAAAAGCAGGGCATTGCAGCAATCCTTATTGATTGCTTTTTCCATTCTTTTTACATTTGTGCAAAGCAGATCATCTCCGACAATCTGCACCTTATCACCTATTTTTCCTGCGAACTTACCCCAATTTTTAAAATCATCCTGATTAAAAGGATCTTCAATGCTTGCAATAGGATATTTCCTGATTAATTTCTTATAAACCTCAATTAATTTCTCACCACTTAACTTCTTTCCTTCAATATTATACTTTCCAGCTTTAAAAAACTCAGAAGCAGCGCAATCCATTGCAATCTTAACCTGATTACTATAACCAGCTTTTCTGATTGCCTGTTTTAACAGCTTCAAAGGCTCTTCAATTGTTTTTAATCCAGGAGCAAACCCACCTTCATCTCCAACATTTACAGCATTAACACCATACTTTGCCTTGATTATCCCTTTCAAAGCATGATACACTTCAGCTCCAATCTGCATTGCTTGTTTAAAGCTCTTTGCGCCAACAGGTAAGATCATATATTCTTGGATATCTAATTTATTCCCAGCATGCTTTCCACCATTGATGACATTAAAGCTAGGAACAGGCATTACAGCTTCCTTCACCCCAGCTAGATTAGCAATATGCTTGTACAAAGGCATTCCTTTTTCCAGTGCTCCTGCTTTGCACACAGCCATCGATACCCCTAAAATAGCATTTGCTCCCAATTTCCTTTTATTAGAAGTTCCGTCTAACTCTAGCATTATATTGTCTATTTCGCTTTGATTCCTTGCATCCATTCTAATAAGCTTCCCAGCAATTTTCCTATTAACATTATTGACAGCATTTAAAACACCCTTTCCATCATATCTTTTCCCCTTATCTCTTAATTCCAAAGCTTCATGCTTTCCAGTAGATGCTCCAGAAGGAACAGCAGCTCTTGCATATGCCTTGTTTGTGATAACCTCTACTTCTATTGTAGGATTTCCTCTTGAATCCAAAATCTCCCTTGCTTTGATATTCTTTATCATTTTTCAGGTTCTAAGCCTCTGCCTCTAACCAATAGGATTATCACATATGCAATCAGCAGCACCATCAGTGATATCAAAACAATGACTTCAAATGAGAACATATTGCTTGCAGTTGCCAAAGCAGCCTCTAAAGTAGGAGACACAGTACACCCCCTTTCCTCATCAGGCTTGTCCCAGTCATATCCGCATCCGTTCAAGTCAATACAGTTTCTTTTCTGGATTCCGCTTATGCAGGCATCCCAGCCTTCACATTGCCAATTAGCAGCACATTCTCTTTCTATATCAGACTGTGCAGCCTTGGTAGCCACTTCTTCTCTTATGCTTGCAGGAACATTGATATTTTTTTCAGTAGCCCACGGGTCAAAATAAGAGAATTCAGCAACTTGTACCCCTTCAATATAGACTCCTACAATATATCCTTCTGCATAGCCCTCTATCTTTGAGGTTATAGGATTATCCATTTCAAAATACACTTCTGGATCATAGCCATATGAATTGTTCTTCAATGTTGTAGAAGCAATAGTAATTCCATTAATCCTAAAGCTGATATCAGTCTCATCAGGAAGGTCAGGAAATATTGTTCCATACACCTGCACAGGGGTATAAGCAGCCTTTCCAACCAGATCATTGCTTTCCCAGGGATCATAGCCCATTGCAAACACAAGTATAGCCCCTACTAGCAAGATATACAGTACTGATGAACTTACTGCCAAATCCACATTTTTGATTATTTTTTTCATTTTAATGCCTTGTTTATTACACTTTGAGACCATCCTTCTCTTAAAAGCACAGCCCTAATTTGTTCTCGGGTATAACCTTGATCTAAAGTTTGTTTTACATAGCTTTGCAGCCTAATAAATGATTGATCTTCTAACTTGGGCTGTTGTTTTTCTTGCTGTAATGATTTATGAGCTCTTTCTCTTTCATAGATTACAAATCCTAATCCTCCTGCTAATCCCAACACAATTATGGTTATTATGATATAAATCCAGGCCCTACCTTTTTCTTCAATCACTAGGGGTTCTTCTATAGATGGAATTATTTTAGGCTCTGCTGCAGCAGGTTCAATGCAGGTTTGAATCTCAGCAGGTTTTCCATCATCAGTTCCGCATTCCCATTTATCAATACAAGTTCTTGTTTGCTTTCCATTTATACATTCTTCCCAATCACTGCATTCCCAGCTTGGATCACATGCTATACTAGTTCCAACACTTCCTCTTCTAGTATCAGCAGTGGTTGTCTCCTTTTGTACTTCATCAAAATCATCACCAGAGATGGTTATGTCTTTTTCAACAAGATTTCCTTCTAAAGTTATTTCATCTACCTTGACATCTTCTATATAAACATCAACAACATCTCCATCAGCATATCCTTCTTTTTCAATTGTTGCTGTATCATCTACTTCAATAAATAAAGGAGGATCACCATATTTATTATCCATTATTTCTCCAGAGCCAACCTCTAATCCATCTACTTCAAAACGAATCTCAGAACCATCTGATATTGCAGGAGTTATATCTCCATAAATCTGTATTGGAAACTGCGGCTGGGCATAAACTGTTCCAATAAATACAAAAATTAAAAGTAAAACTAATTTCTTCATGGTATTATCTCTCCTTCTTCAGTTATATAAATCCAATACCCCTTTCCTGGCTCTAGGTATGGATTAGCCTCTATATCCAACTTTATCAATTCCACACCATAGCCCCATAATGAGATGTACTTTCCTTCAATACTCGCAAGCGCACTAGATATCTGCCTTGGTGCTATTGAATGAACTCCAATCAAATTCCAGCCAGGTTTTACATCAATCCTTGGTGGTTTTGGAGGATCTCCTTCTCCCACTGTCCCTTCAACAGTCAGTTTATCTTCTTCTTTCATATAAATCCAATAGCCCTTTCCTGGATCTATTGTTTCCAGATTGCTTGGCACATCTGGATCAGGATACCACACCTTCCATTCTTCTAAAGGATCATAAGCATAAACTACCCTAACATTACCCTCTATTCCTGAAAATACAGCTTCCACAGCCCTGTCTTCTAATACCAATGGAAGTGAAATAAGATTCCATTCTTCATCAAGCTCAACTGTAAATTCCTGCGGTTCTGGAGATATAATGCAAGCGCCATCTTCACAGCCGTATTCGCAAACAATTCTTTCTACTTTTAGTTCTCCATTTTCGCAATACCCTTCTCCTAAATAATCACTTGAATAAACATCATCTCCAGTTTCATCAAGAGCATCTACACAAGAATCTGTATTTGTTATTAATTCCCCTTGCCAAAAACCACTAAACTCTCCTTTTTTATAGTAATCCTTTCCATCATCAGTATCTGTGCAAATTCCTTCTGCCTTCATAAAACAAAAAGTCACTACATCCATTAGAGGGATATCATTTTCAATTAATGTCAGAATCTTAATCTCAGTTCCATCATTTAATATATAAGACTCACCTTCTTCTAATGCTTTTGTAACCTCTCCATTAATTTTAAGTTTAGCTATTGTAACAACTTCTACTTCACCAATAAATGTTGCTTCAACTTCATATTCCTTTTCTCCTATAATATATATTGCAGTTTCTCCTTGTTCTAATGTGCCTGTCACGTAACATTCAGGATCAATACAGGCACCATATTCACAGCCTTGAGGGCATTCATAAAGAACTTTTTCTCCATAATCGTCTGTTCTGCATACATACTCTACAAGCTTGCCTTCTTCTTCACCTGCCTCACCGCAGTAATCAGTCCATGTATCCCAGACATCTGGCAATTCTAAGCCATGCACAGTTCCTCTTCCATAATAATTTAACCCGCCATCAGAATCTGTGCATTCCCCAACACAAGCACCATTTTCACAGCCGTTTGGACAAGTATGTTCTTCAAACTGCATTGTTTCCTTATCACAAAATCCTTCTTGTAAAGTAAATCCATCTATACAGCTGTCTGCAACAGGAATAACACATAAATCTCCTGCACAAGTATATACACTTCCTGCTTCATAATAATTTCTTCCGCCGTCAGTATCTGTGCATTCTTCAATAGGCACTGGAACACTCACAATATTTTCAATAACAGCACAACCATCTTCCCATTCAAAGTAATATACTGTTTGGCCACCATCTGCCTCATTCACCCACATCTTATATATTTCATTAGGTAAGGATCCGCCAGCAGTCAGCAAAATCTCTCTTCCATCTGCTGTATAAACTCTGTTCATATAAGCATCATATAATTTTATTGTTACACTATTTTCAATAGAAGCATCATAATCAATAACTTCTACTATACTTTCTCCAACACTAAATATATCTCCTGCTTTTACATCATCCCACACCAGTCCTGTAACAACATTTTTGAAATCAATTCCATCTTCATTATTAATTCTAGTAACTTCCATAAAATAAGTATTCTTAGCTAATACATCTGATACAATAAACAACCCATGCAAATCCGCGTCATATACAAATGTTGGATTTTCATCATCACTCATTGGAATATGATCAGTTGTATCTGCTTCACCAAACTGAGTAAACTCTGTTCCATTTCCTGCTAATACATCAAAAAAGATTTGTCCATCAACAACATTTGTATTCAACTCTATTGCTTTGCAGCCATTAACTGCAAAATCAGAAACACAAGCAGTGCCTTCACAACCATTTGGACAGCTATATTCTTCAAACTTCATTGTTTCCTTGTCACAATACCCTTCTTCTAAAATAACTCCATCAACACAGCTGTCTACAACAGGAACAGTACATCCAGTCCCTAAACATCCAAATATGCTTCCTTCTTTATAGTACTGTCTTCCATCATCAGAATCTGTGCATTCTTTTTGACAACTTAAATCATCATCATCTCCATCAATCATTCCATCGCAATCATTATCTATACCATCAAAACAAGTTATTTCTGGTGATGGATCATTAACTCCTTCTATTCCTCCACAATCAGAATCAAGTCCTGCATGACACCCATCCCTGTCTGCATCTTGGAAAGGCACTGTAGTACAATCTTCCACATTTGTAGGTATACAAGCACCATCTGCACAGCCATTTGGACATTCATAACCTTCAGCACTATGGCATTCATACTCTGAATGACAATACATCTCATATAGATGCATTACTCCCTCATCTACCTGACAATGGTCAGTTGCGCCAGTTGGATATGCATTAGAATCTACACAAGTGCCTTTTGTATAATAGTCCATTCCACCATCAGTATCTGTGCACTCTGGTTTTGGAGCAATCCTTGCTGATTGTGTTAGATCAGTATCATAATATGTAGATCCATCATCAGCCACATAAACTACTGTTCCATTTATTAGTTCTGCAGAAGAAGAAGGCATGTATATCCTTAAAGATCTTCCATCAGCAACTATATCTATTTCAAATTCACTTTCTTCTTCAAAAGTACGCACTCTTAAATTTTTACCTGGAATTATATTAAAAAGCCCTACCAAATCCCCTTGAGCATTGAAATAAGCATAATCTGCTTGACCCTTGCCTAAATTTGAGGTTACTGGTTCCAAACTTATCCATCCTGCGTCATAATTATCCACTAAAATTCCTTCTGTAATCTCGCCATCAGCTAAATAAAGTGGATTTACTCCCACAACACAAGCCCCTGCACTAACTTCCATATCATCTAAAGTGGTTCCAGTAACACAAACCTCTTCTCCGCTTAAAATAAAATCAGTATAATTATACAATACTCTTGCTGCTCTTCTTGTATCTTCAGTAGTAGGCCCTGCAACTAATAATTGAATATTTCCTCCTAGATTATACATCTTAATCCTTGCCTGGCCTTCACTTAAGCCCATATCACAATCAATAGGATTCCCCCACAATTCTCCTGAAATAGCATTATCGCAAGGATTTCCAACTGAAATTACATTCTGCGCAGAAACATCTGTTACTTCAGAAGCCAGCTTATTAGGAGGCATGTCAACATTACAAGCTTCACCATCTATCTCTCCACTCACTGCCAGAGTTGAAGAAATATCTGTAGCACCAGTAACATCTTCAGCAGGAGCATTATCTCCAACTACAATAGCTCCATTAAAATCACACCCGTCAACAAAAGGATAAGGATAATCAGATAAATCAACTTCTGTTCCTTCATATTCAAATGCCTTTCCAACAACTCCCAGCCTGGTTAATCTAACTACACCAACAACTAAAACAAGTACAATAACTGCAAACAACAAAGTTAAAACAAAACCTTTGACATCTTTTGGAATTACATGTTTTTTAGCAGCTTTTTTAGGAGTTTTTTTCTTTTTTGCCATGGGTATCACCTTTTAGGAGCTTGAATCTTTTTCAGAACAATGCCTTCCTCAGTCTTATATATCCAGAATGCAGCACCTTCCTCTATCTTAAGTTCTTTTCTAATAGATTTAGGAATAACTATCTGTCCTCTTTTATCAGCTTGTACTACTTTAAAGTTCTTCATTCTGAAAATAAGAATATCAGATAATAAGTAAATTAATCAATCAAAATATCAATATTTCTGATATTCAGAATAATTTAGAATAATCTACTATATAAATATTTTGTTTTAACAAAATATTTATGCTTGTAAGCAGTGACTTGCGAGTGCGCTCATAAACTCGCTCACAATTACCAGCTTACATTGTATAATTGTTTTTATTTAAATTCAATCTTAATTCCTTCAGGAAGATACAGTCTCTTTGTTATTGGTTTAAATTCTTCAACAGGTTCAAGGTAAAATCCTTTTTCATCTTGTCCAAGGTATGTTAACATATATTTTCTGAAAAATAACATCTTAAGATCATTAGCCAAGGGTTTTTTATCATGTCTCCATAATGCAACATAATTTTCAAAATTATAATTAAGAACATGGTTCATATACTTCTGAGAATTTTTCTTTGTAAACTTTTTCATTTGAATCTCAGTTCCTCTTAATTCCATAAAAATATTTACTATGTGGCCAAATTTATCCTTAGGCTTCCTATCATAATCCTGTTTTAGATATTTTCTTAATTTATCACTATCTATTCTTTCATCACCTTCATGATAAAATCTAGCATGATCTATTTCTTGAATTATAACGCTTCTTAAATCAGCTTCATTCTTTACACTATCACTTTCAAAAGCATGATAAAACACCAATATCTTTGGATGCATTTTTTTTGCAAAGAAATCTTTAACCTTCTTGCCGCCAGGTGCAGTCATAGCGTTTAGTTTATCAGATAATTTAACATCCTGCTTTAATGCTTCCTTATTATATTTCAGAATATCTTCTAATCTACCTCTACTCACATATTCAAGATCAGCAAATTCAGGCAAAGAAATCTTATTTTTAATATCCAAAATATATTTCTCTCTTTTCGCATGATCCCTGCAAGCTTCTTCAAAAGAGATAGTTGTTTTTTTAATTATCTTCTCAATACCATGCTCTTTAACAACAGGCCTCTCAAGTCTTTTTTTAGTTAGAACATTTTCTAAATAAATCGCTCCTCCTAAGACCAATACTAATGAACCCAAAGCAATATATCTCCATCTCATATAAAAAAACATATTATTTACTTTAAAAACCTTCGTGAATCACAACCCAAAAAACCGAACAATAGAACCAGTTACATATGCTTCAATATAAACAGCAATAACCAAAACAATGATTGCAATAACAAACATCATTAATCCATCTTCTATTATCTGTGAAAACCTTTTTGAAAAAGGTTTCTCTCTTAAAACCGCTTTGCTTACAACACCGCCAGAAATAGCAGCTAAGAAATAAGAGCTAGCTTCTAATATCAGATGAGGAAATACTGCTAATAATGTCAGCCCAAAATAAACAAAAGGATTCTGCCCAACAGCAGCAGCACTGTCCCTTGCAATTATCCCAAATATTGTTCCCCATACAGAAGCATTCCATGTTATGATAAATATTGCTCCGCTTCCATAGATAAAAGAAGCAAGCAAGCAAAACACCAAAACCTTAAGATTATTTGTAAGCAGCCCTCCAAACAACCCTGCCTTGGTATAAGCCTCTCCTGTTGCCCATCCTAAAACATTAACCTGCTGTGCAAATATCTGGCTTGTAGCAATAGAAGGCCATACAACTGAAAAGAATGAAAAACTCAGCAATATCCCTAAAAACAAAAACAAATAAACTCTAAAGATATCATTATGGTCCTTAAACAATCCAATAATATCAAACTTATTGCTCCTCGCAGCCTCATTTGCCTCTACTGACAACAAGCTGTTCAAACTAGGCAGTATCAATAAAGAAGTAAAAGCAATTGCAACCAATCCAGGATCCTTAGGAAACAAAAACATTGCAGAGAAAATCCCAATTATAGAATAACTTAACCCCATTAAAAAAGCATACCTGCTTTTCTGCTCAATCCATTTAGAGGAATATAATCTTTCTAACACCATCTTTTTTATTAAATTAAGAAATAATCTATATAAACCTTTTTGTTAGTTGTGCAGAATTATCCTATATAACTTGTTTCTTCGCCTAATCTTCCTTTCAGTTTCTTCCTTGCTGTCTGTTTGCTTACTTGACTCAAATCTTCAGTTCTCTTCATCATCTCTTTTTCTAAATCCTTGATCTCTTTATCCAAATCTTCTAGTTTAACATCAACACCTACTTTCTTGTTCAGAATCTTAAGGATTTCTCTTGCTCCCTTTACTCCTAAATACATTGGATGGCCATAGGTTTCTGACAGCATAGCAATAGCAGGAATATTTTTTTTATCAGCCAATCCCAACAACAGCCCAGAAACACCCACTATCGGTCCGACAACACCATATATGCTGTCATTAAGCATTGTATCTTTCTTGTATTTTTCAATTATTTTTATATTATTTCCAGTGCAGAACACCTTTGGTTTTTTAGGAACACTTTCCAGCCCAATGCCTCCCAAAGTGATTATTTCAGCTCCTGCAAATTCTTCCATTATCTCTAATATTTTATCAGAAAACTCATAGCAGCTGACCTCATCAATCGGCTGCACATCTCCTGCCAACAGCAGCAAATCATTCCCATTCTCCATCTTCTTGTAATATATCTCTATCTTTGGCAGTTCAACAAGATTCTTTTCATTGACAAAAACAGAATGCGGAAATGTATATGAGAATAATTCATACAGTTTAACAGCTTTTAATTCATCAATAAGAAAATCAACAGCAACCTTCCCTACATTGCCTATTCCAGGCAAACCTTCAATAAGGATTGGTTTGTTAAGTTTTGGTTTTTCTCCAACCAGCTTTATCTTCCAGCTCATATTCCCATCTTCTCCTTGGCTTTTCTTCGGTATTTTCCCATCCTGTCAGTAGGATCATATTTTGCAGGCTTCGGATTTTGCGTGGGAGCTCCGCACTTAGGACATTTTGCCTGCATTGTATATTGGTTGCACTCCTCACACTTTAGAATGTGCTTCATTTTCTTTGTAATCTCAACTCTATATAAAAAGTTTTAGGTTCAACTCAAATTGAACTTATCTGCAACCTTTATAAACATATAAGTATTCTTCAAATACATGGCAAAGGAAAAATTCCTATTAGTTTCATTAAGTGAAAATAAAGCAAAACAATTAGCTCAAGCTATTTCCAATGAAACATGCAGAAAAATATTAGATTATTTAGCAGACAAAGAAGCAACAGAATCAGAACTCTCAGAAAAATTAAACATACCTATTTCAACAGTACATTACAATCTCCAGCAACTGCAAAAAGGCAACTTAGTTGTTGCAGATGAATATCATTATTCTGAAAAAGGAAAAGAAGTCAACCACTACAAACTGGCTAATAAATACATTATAATCGCTCCAAAATCAACTTATGGAATAAAAGAAAAGCTGAAATCAGTGCTTCCAGTTGCCTTGATTGTAGCAGCAGGAACTGCTTTTATCCAGTATTTCACAAAAACAACAGCAAAATTTGCAGCTGTCCAAGAAGCAGCTCCAAGAATGCTTGCAGAAGAATCAGCTGATACAGCAGCAGGAGTAGCTTCTACTGCAGTTGAAACAGTCCCTGTTGTAGCTGATAAATTCCCATTATATTCAAACATCGCATTGTGGTTCTTTATAGGAGCAGCTTCCACTATTGTCTTATACTTGTTAATTGACTGGTTCAGAAATAGAAAGAATTAATCAGCTCTTAGAAAACTGGCTTCTCCTTCATTCTTCTCTGCAAACTTGATCGCAGATTCAGTTGAGCTTGTCAAAATCTTCTCAGCTGTCTTGTAATCAGGAGCTTTTACAACAACATTATACTTTCCAGCTCCAGCATAACTGATATCAACATTATTTTTCCCAATTGTAATGGCTCTCTGCAGTGTTTTCTTCACAACCTCAATTCCATCAGGAGCCTGAGAACTGATATTCAATATCCCTCTGATAGAGACTTCAACTGGCTTTATCTTTTCCTTGACAACAGCTGTCAGCTCATCAGCCAACCCAGCCTCAATCCCTAATTTCTTCAGGTCATAATCTTTTTCAACAATATCATTAAAACACTGGAAGATATATTCATATTTCTCAAATACCTTGCTGCTTACATCTTCATACAATTCTTCAAGAGTTTTTTCTCTTTTCTTTGCAACAGTCTCAATTATCTTCTCAGCTTTCTGCTCCTGCTTTATCGCTTCATTCTTCTTTCTTCTGTTTCCTTCACTGACCCTTCTCAAGCTTAAGTCAATATGCCCTTTAACTCTATCTATTCTTAAAATCTTGCAGATGACTTTCTTGCCTTCCTGGACATAATCACGCAAATTCCTGATCCTTCCAGGACTTACTTCAGAAATATGGATCATTCCAGATTTGCCGTATTCATCAAGTTTTGCAAAAACAGAATGGTGCTGAACATTTGTTACAGTACAAAGAACTATCTCGTTTTCTTCAGGCATGCCTTCTTTTTTATACAACATTTACTCAAGAACCTCCAGGATCCTTGCTTTTATCCTGCTTTTCCCTCCTTGAGGCTCTGCTAGTATCTTTCCGCACACCAAACACTTGATATTGCTGCTTGATTTGCCAAATATGATCTGCTCATTCTTGCATTTAGGACATCTTATCTTTACAAATTTGCTAGTAGGTTCTTTCTTCATTTAAATTCAACCCTCTTTGCTCTTACCCCTTTCTTCTGAACATGGGATTTCTTGCATTCCTTGCACTGATATCTTAAATCCAGCTTCTTGCTTGTCTTCTTCCCAGTCATCTTCCACTTTGAAATAGCTGGCTTTGAATACCTTCCTAAATTTCCATGCCCTCTTGCAGCCCCTCTTAATTTAGCTCTTTTCTTGCTTCCATAACTCATAGGGTGTACACTTCCCATAGTTTTCTTCTTAGAGTTAGTTATCTTATGTTCAGTGTGCTTCTTGCAATAAGGACAGTATCTTTTGACTGTTTTAGGTAATTTCATCTGTGAATATGCAAATTAGAAGTGGTTTAAAAAGGTTTCTACTCTGCCCTTCCCTTATTAATAAGAACATCAGCTATCTTATAAGGCAGCTCAGCACTTTCTCCAACTTCAAAAGGCCCGTATTCTTTTAGATCAATGCCTACAAACCTTGGCACTTCATGAGTGAATATGATTGGTCTGAATATCTCTTCTGGTTTTTCTTCAACTTCCGGCTCTTTATCCACAATATCTTGTACCCCTTTAATCTCAGGCAGCCTGGCATGCTGTATATTCAGCAAAATACCCTCTCTAAAACTGTTCAGTAATCTTAAGGTCTTTTCATAAAGCATCTTCTCTTCATCAAGCATTATTGATTTGTCTATTATGACAGAAGGAGTCCTTGACGCATCAACCGCCATCTCAATGATCTTTTTCTCTCTTTTTTCATAAAGCCTCTTCAAAATCCCCCTTATATCCTCAATCTGTTTCTCAGCCTTCTCTTTTTCCTCATTCACAAACAGGTCCTGCTTTGTTTTCAGCTGCTCTAGAACTTCCTCTTTGCCTTTCAGATAAGCTGCAACATCTGCAAAGAATTTCTCATCCAATCTCTGCAGCTCATCCCTGTTCTTTTCCCGTCTTAATAACTCAAACAAAGTCTCATAAGTGATATTGATTTCTTCTCCCATCCCAGAATTCAACAATTAATTATCTATTTAAATTTTTATGTAATGAAACAGTTAGTTTTTTAAAACTAGTTTACCTCACAGCCCTATGGCATCATTAAAATTCAAAGATATCTCATTTGAAGATAAAAAAGACAAGATAAAAATCAGTTTCCTTAGAATTTTCTCTGCAGAGATTTCAAAAAAAGATTTACAAAGCATTGGAAGATTCACAATAACTAAAAATTCAATAAGTTTTCCAGCTGTTTCTGGAGCAAAAGCAGATAAAAAATTCAATTTTTTGCTTTCAACTGCATTCAGATCATTAAAAAACAAAATAACAAAACAAAAAACAATATATATCCATCAAAATTCAGGAATTCCTTTGATTGGCCACAATGCTTTTGGCTTGATTGACAGGAATACATCAATAATTGAAGTAAGGCCAATAACAGGCTGCAATATCGATTGTATCTATTGTTCTGTTAGCCAAGACAAAAGACCTGTTGATTTTGTTGTAGAAAAAGACTATTTAATTCAAGAATTCAGAAAACTGCTCAATCATAAGCAAATAAATGAAATAGAAGCCCATATTGGCACACAAGGCGAGCCTTTGTTATATCAGCCTTTAGCAGAACTAATAAAAGACCTTTCTTCAATGCCAGAAGTTTCTACAATTGCTATAGACACAAACGGAACATTGCTAACAAAAGAGAAAGTTGATGAGTTAATCAATGCAGGATTAACAAGATTTTGTTTTTCAATCAATGCTTTAGACCAAAAATTAGCTAAAAAAATAGCAAATAAACCATATAATCTAGATTATATCCTAGAAATTCTTAATTACATCTCAAAACAAGATGTTGAATTAATCCTAACTCCTGTCTGGATTCCAGGTATAAATGACAAAGAAATCTCAAAACTGATAGAATTATCTAAGAAATTAAGCTGCAAAATAGGAATCCAGAACTTTTTGAACTATAAATTTGGCAGAAATCCAGTAAAACAGATGCCTTGGCAAGAATTTATAGATAAAATGAAAGCTTTAGAAGAAAAATACAATGCACACCTTCTTTTCAATTTCAAAGAAGACTTCAATATAAGACAGACAAAAAAACTGCCAAAACCATTCAGAAAATGAGATACAATCAAGGCAAAAATCATTGCTCCTGGAAGATTATACAATGAGATGCTTGCAACAGCAAAAGACAGAATTATCTCAGTCTATAATTCCGATGCAGCTGTAAATTCCACTGTAAAACTAAAAATAATAAGAGAAAAACACAATATATTTGCTGCAGCACTTATTTAGAATCAATCTCTATATCACTGATACTAAGCCCAGTCACCATCATCTCTGCTCCACTAAGAGCATAATCATTGTAATTAGCAAGAACACTAGTCACTCTTCTTGTGTCTAATGCAGTTGTTCCAGCAGCCAACAGCCCGTATTTGCCAGTATCAAACTCATATATCCTTATTATGCCTTTTCCCATCTCAAATCCTTCTAAGCAGTTCTCTGGATATCCTAATAACCTGGCAGCAGCTGAATTAATGCAAGGCCCTCCAACAACTATAGTATTCATTGATTCCAAGGACTCTACTTCAGTATCTAATACTGCTCCGCCAACTCTTTTGCATGTCCCTACTCTCTGCTGCAATGCAGCCACAATATCTATTGCTCCCAGCACATCCTCTGCTTTTGCAGACCTTCCAACAACTACTCTGACTTCATCCAGAAAAACCCCTGGAAAATTACTCAGATCAACAGCTAGAACAGGTGAAACTAGCAATAACATCACTAAAATGCCTAAAAATACCTTATTTACCATATACTAGGGATTTAGAATACCTAATTTAAAAAGTTTTTGTTAATTTTAAAGAATTAAAATAAAAAAAAGAAAGAAAAAAAGGCTTTTCAGCCTTATTCTGCTGTAACAGCACTAACTGAGATGTCTGTTAATGTAGTTCCAGTAACTTCCACTTCGTCGCCAGATAAGTCATAGTCACCAGCATTTGCAACAACTCTTGTTGCTCTTCTAGTGTCCATTGCACTGTATCCTGCAACTAGCATAGCAGTCTTTCCAGCTCCTGTATCCATCAACTTAATCATAGCTTTGCCTTCTTCAAATCCTGCTAAACACTCAGGAACTGTTGAAGCAACGCCCATGACTTCAGCTGCAACTGTGTTAGCACATGGTCCACCTACAACTATTAGGTTTTGTGCGCTCACACTTGATACTTCGCTGTCAAGCTTTGCTGGTGGAATAGATACTTTACATACAGCTTCTCCACTAACACCTGCTGCTGTACCAAATCCAGCTTCACTTTCTGCTAAATACAAGTTACCATAGCTTTCTCCACCTGGATAGAAGATTTTAACTGTTTTCTGGTCAGTGTCTCCTCTGTCTAACTCTAGTCTTGTACCAACTTCTGAACCATCAGGAACCAACAAAGCATAGTACACATCTATATCAGTGTCTCCTATTTCGTGGATGTCTGAAATTCCTGCGATAGTACTACTATCAACAGTGGCATCAGTTCCATTGAGTACATCACTCTCTACATCAAATGAGATTGATGCTCTATCTAAGTCAGTATCGTCTGCTTCTTCATCAAATGTAAATGTTGGTGTTGCAACTGTTGCCAGAGTTATCTTCAATCCTTCTGGTGTAAAGACAGCATCTCCTTGGAAATCTTCTGCATTTGTAATTGCTGTTATAGTCACTTCTTTTAATGCTTTGTCGAATGCAGTCACATTAAATGTGATGTCAGCAATTTCAAATGTATCTCCAACTTTTTTCTTTAGATAGTCTGCTCCTGTAACAACATCTTCAAAGTCTGCACCATCTGGATCATCATATCCAGTTACTTCCAAGAAGTGTGTTTCATAACTATCGTTGTTAGAGATAACCATCATATCATCAGTGTCTCCATCAAATGCAATATCCGCAGTTCCAGCAGGTGTTATTACTAATTGACTTTCATTGTCTTCTCCTTGGAAATCTAACCCTGCACCTACTCCACTGTCAGAAAGCACAGCAAATTCAAATCCATCTGCATCTCCTTTTACAGGTGCTTTCAATGCAATTGTGTCATCTCCATCAACTTTAACTTCAATGATTTCTTCAGCTGGTGTTGTCAATCCTTCAAAGCTAAGCTTTACACTTTCTAGTCCAGGCATTAGTGCAGAGCTTTCTTCTGTTACAAAGAATTCATCATCTGCAGTCCATGTTAGAGTTATTCCATTCAGCTCATACTCGGCTCCTGTTTGGGTTGAGTCAATTTCTACAGTGATGTCATCTACATCCTCATCATTTAACTGTAGTTCTGCTCCACCATCTTCAAGAGTCATCTTTTCAGCTCCAATATAGAATTCTACTTGGTCAGCTGTGACTTCTCCTGCTTCCTCTTCTAGAATCTCTCTAATACCAACTTGTGTGCCGTCTGCTAGTTTATAAGTGTCGCCTTCTTCTAAAGCTTTTGTAACTTCACCATTGACTTTCATCTTAACTTCTGAAACAGCTAAGCCTCCAATATAAGTTACTTCAACTTCATATTCTTTGTCATTCACTGTAAAGGATTTTATTTCTCCTTGTTCCATAACATCTTTTGTAGCTCCACCCATGATTTCAAAGTATCCGCCGCTTGCGTTAGTAGCTTCAACAATATCATAAGTATTGCCTAACATCACTATTGTTGTGTCTTCAAGGTCTTCTAATCCATCATCTGTAATTACATCACTTTCAGCAGCTGTTGTGAATTCTAGATCATATACTAACACTCCAGCACTATCAGCATACTGAACACCAATTGTTGGGTCATTGTCATTTAGATCTTTGTCACTTATTGCTGTAAATGTAGCACTAGTTAGATCTATTGTTTGTTCGTAGTCAAAGTCTTTTCCTTCGTCGTTAGTGAATGTTCCATCTGCTAAAACAACTGGGAGATCTCCACTATCTACTTTTGTAGCCACATCTGCTACATCTTCTCCAAGATTTAGCTTATTAGTGCTTCTCTCTATTTTATAAGCTTCTCCACTTACAGTAACCATTGTTCCAGTTCCAGTAGTGGCTGTGGTTGTACCACTCACTGCAAGTGCCGATGCAATATCTACTGCACCAACTACGTCTTCAGCAGCCGCTTTTTCACCAACTACAATTGCACCGCTGAAGGAACATCCTTCTACAAATGGTGCTGGGTAGTCAGCTAAATCCGCTGCCATTGCGCCCATAATTGTTGCTCCGAGCATTGTTGCGCCCGTTGCAAGAGCCACAATCTTTTTGATTGCTTTCATATACTAAACACCTCCGTGTTTATTTTTTCGTTTTCTTTGGCTATCTTTTTTTAGGCTATCTGTTTCGTTGCTTATTTCAGCAACACGAAATCCCGAAAGATCCCGCTTTAAGTCCAAGAAGTCCTTATAGAATCATTAATTATGCACGATATAGTGTACTATATTCGTACATACCATCTGATTTTGGCCTACAAAACTTGGACTTTTTTAAACCGGTGAGCATCATATACCTTATTTTCTTTATAAATTTTTCGCAACTCAGACCCATATTTGACCCTTAAAACCCCCATTTCCAGCTCTTTTATGCAAATTCAAGCATTTTAGCACGTTGTCACTTTAAAATAGATAATCAAAAACTACACTGTTTTCACAACAAAAACCCAAAGTTGTTGTGGATTTTTGTATACTGGTATACACCATGTTTTTTGTGACTTTTTCGCCTCTTTTGCCAATTTGTCGTCTTTAAATGATTTTTCTTCCGTCTAAAAACCAAATTTCAAAATCAGTATTCTGATAGTAATAATATATTACAATAATTATGCTTCTAAACAACTATATTCTCGCTATTATTTTATTATTAAATTAATAATTTGCTCTAAAAATCAACAAAATAAAACTCAATTTTTCATAAAAAAAGGCAGATTTGTGCCAAAAATCTCTTTATAAATAAGCAAAAAAATGCGGAGGAAGGGGTTCGAACCCTCGTAGGCACTAAGCCAATAGGTTTCTAACATCTGAAAATGCCCTAAGCCTATCCCGTTTGGCCACTCCGGCACCTCCGCATATTCTTATCTAGTATGTAATTTCTATTTAAATCTTGCTAAAATTTAAAGAATTTTAGCAAGTTTGTTGAGCTTGCCTCAACTTTAGTTACTAAAAGAACTACTTTTTTTGCCAATTATAGCTTCTCATCTTTGCAGATTTGCCATAACCGCAGCTAGCACACTTCTTTTTTCTGATATGATATGTAGATTTACCGCACCTTCTACATCTAATCATATTCTTCTTTCCAGACTTCTTCCCCATAGAAGGAGTTCCTTTTACCATTTTGTATGCTCTATTCTGGTGAGATTATTATAATAGTATCTCCCCTTATGAAGACAACACCTAGTTTTCTCTTAACTTCACCATCAATTATCTCTTCTGCTTCTTCTAATACAACATTAATGTGTATGTCAAAAGCATTTAGTGTTCCTATCAATGATTTGTTGTTCTTCAATTCTACTATTACTCTTTTGCCTTTCGCCTTGTTCAGTGCGTCTAAAGGTCTTGATGCTTCTGGAGTCATTTATTGACACCCCCATATAAATTAAATTAAAATAACACTTAAATTGCCTGTTTATATATAAAACTTACTAAAATATCTCGGATTTTAGTAAGTCTATTGAGCTTGCTCAACTTTATTTACTATAAAACATACTTTATATAGAAATCTTTATAAATTACTTAAAATTTCTCTATTTAACATGGTTTTCACACAAACAAGATCAAAGAGAAAGGTATCAGGCGGAAGATATATTGCTGCTAGAAAGAAGAAACTATTTGAAAGCGGAAAAGGACCTACTTTGACTAGAATAGCAGAATCCAAGCAAAAAACAGAAAAAACCAAAGCTGGAAAACTAAAAACCAGGCTTTTGACAGCTGATACTGCAAATCTTGTTGACCCTAACACAAAAAAAACAGTAAAAGCAAAGATCGAGACTGTTCTAAAGTCTTCAGCAAATAGGCATTTTATAAGGCGAAATATACTAGTTAAAGGCACTATAATCCAAACAGACAAAGGAAAAGCCAGAATTACTTCTAGACCAGGCCAAGAAGGCGTAATTAATGCTGTTTTAATTACTGAAAAGTAGTTAAAATAGAAAAGTTTATAAAGGGAAAATTCTCTTATATTTGTATGGCAGATACATTAAATACAAGGTATTTTTGGACTGTATTAGATAATGTAGAACAGTTATTAAACATAGAGGCACTTCACTCTGAATATAGTTCTCTTGAACAGCAATATGGAAAAATAGAACCAAAAGTAGCTTCTTTCAAAAAAGGCCCTTCTTTTTCAGATGTTTCTGAAACAGTTAAAAAAGCATTTAAAGAACATATATCAGAAAATCCTCAAGTAATACCCAAAAAAGACAAACGCGGATTAAAGGAGTATATCTCTGAGAGAATTGAAAACAATGAAAAAATATCATTAGATGTTCTTGAAAAGGAATACGACATAGCTAAAAGAACCTATAAAAGCAATGTATTAGGAACATCTCCTGTTAATGTATTTAGAGAAGCAGTTAAAGATTACAATCACTGGCTAGGTGATGAAGAAAAACTTAAAGAGCCACTAAAAACATCAAAGACCCTAGAATCCAGAATGTATGAGATTGAGATCAAACCAGAATTCGAACCAGATTACAGAAGGATTGGAGGATTCTCTTTGGATGATTTAAGAGATTTGCAAGAAAGAGCAAGAAGTGAAAAAGAAAAAACATGGAAAAGAACAGAAGTGAAAAAACATGAACTAGATACAGAATTACTTAAGTTCATCCGCGCTGCTTTTGTATTCAAGAAAATGCCTGGCTATCTAACAAGATCAAAAAACGAAAAAAATTATGAAACACTAAGAAGCTTCTATCCTTCTGAATAAACTTTATCAATAATGATAGCAAATTATTAACTAATCAATCCCAAAAACCAAATCCCTGCCTTTATCAAAAGCACCTTTGCTTTTAATCCTTATTCCAGGAACCAAAACAACCTTTCCAGCAGTCTTTGCTTTAATCCCAAACTTCTCAGCTTCTTGAATAACCTTCTCAGGCTCTGGTGTTATTATAGCAAGGCCCTGCCCCATATTCCAGGTTTTATAGGCTTCTTTATCACTAACCTCTCCTAATCTCTGGCAGTACTGCATTGCTTTGCATGGTTCAAATAAATCATTAAGTTCTGCTCCTAATCCAGAAGGCTTCAATATCCTTCCCAGTTTTCCAGGAATCCCTCCTCCAGTAATATGCACAACACCATTTATCTTACAACACCCATCTGTCCTAAAACCACCATGCATATGAACAACAGCTTTAGAATATATTGTTGAAGGCTCTAGCACCAAATTGCCTAATTTCTCTCCATCAAGCTCAACATTATGCCACTCTTCTCCATGCTCACTCTCAAAAACCTTTCTAACTAATGACAATCCATTTGATCTAAATCCTTTTTCCTCTAAAACAACAATAGAATCTCCTGCTTTGATCTCTTTTCCAGTAAACAGTTTGTCTTTATTAGCAAACCAAACAACAGCTGAGCACCAATTATAATTAAATTCTCCAAATCCACCAACACCTTTTCCTAATTCAGCAAGTTCTCCATTAATAACAGCAACATTTGCAGCTTTTGCAGCAGCAACATAGCCCTCAGCCAGCTCTTTTAACTTTTCTATATGAGGCTCTTCATCACTTCCCAAGGAATTTACATCCAAAACACTTCCAACCAAAACAGGCTCTGCCCCCCTTACAATAGCATCATCACAAACCATTGCAAAAAGATCAAAAGCAATTGTTCTATGATTATTCATTCTCTGGGCAATCTCAACCTTGGTTCCAATTCCATCAAAACCCATGCACATCAGGCTTCCCTTAGGTAATTTGCTAACATCAATCGCCCTTACACCAGAAAAATCATCAAAAGGAACTATAATCTCTCCTATATTGCCCTGCCTGTTTTCAAAACTAAGCTTTGCAGCTTCATACAAGATCTTTGAAGCATCATCTCCCAGCTCAATATTAACTCCTGCTTTTTTATAATCTGCCGGCATCTAGCATACCTCGATCCAGCTCTTTCTTTGCAATATCCCTCCTAAAATACATGCCATCAAAATTAATATAATCTATCTTTGAATAAGCTGTATCAACAGCATCCTTTAAGCTCTTTCCAAGGCAGACAATATTCAACACCCTTCCTCCGTTTGTCAATATCTTACCATTATCCTTTTTAGTTCCTGCATGTATTACCTGTGATCTATCAACCTTATCAAGGCCGGTTATTAGTTTTCCTTTTTCATAAGACCCAGGATAGCCTCCTGATGCAAGAACAACAGAAACACAGTGTTCATCAGACCATTCAATATTAATACTTTCCAGTTTTCCATCAATCACAGCATTCATCACTTTGATTATATCAGTTCTTAATCTAGGAAGTATAACCTGAGTTTCAGGATCACCAAACCTGCAGTTAAATTCAAGTATCTTAAGCCCGTCTTTTGTTTTCATCAACCCAACATAAAGCACCCCTTTATATTCAATCCCTTCCTGCTTTATCCCATTTAAAAATGGCTTGATAATCTTCTCTTCCATCTCCTCTTCCAGCCCATCTAAAATAGGTGCAGGAGAATAAGCTCCCATTCCTCCTGTATTAGGCCCTTTATCTCCTTCATAGACAGCCTTATGATCTTGGGAATAAACCATTGGCTTGAATGTTTTAGAATCCATAAACACCAGATAAGATGCTTCTTCTCCAACCAAACACCCTTCTATTACAACCTTTGATGACGCTTCTCCAAACTTATTATTCTCTAAACATTCCTTTGTAAAATTAATTGCATCTTCTTCATTGCTTGCAACAAAAACACCCTTGCCAGCAGCAAGCCCATCAGCCTTAACAACAATTGGAGCTCCTTTTCGTCGTATGTACCTCTTTGCCTCTTCAAAATCTGTAAACTCCTCAAACTCAACAGTTGGAAGATTGTATTTCTTCATGAATTTTCTGGCAAATGCCTTTGAGCCTTCAAACTGTGCAGCAACTTTATTAGGACCAAACACCCTTATCCCATTCTTTTCCAGTTCATCAGCCACCCCATTCACAAGCGGAACCTCTGGACCAACAATAACAAGCTCAATCTTGTTTTCTTTTGCAAAATTCACAACAGCATCATTATCCCCTATATCAACATCAGCACATTCTGCAACCACTCCAATACCTGGATTTCCAGGAATAGCAAATAACTTATTAAGACGCTCGCTTTCACTCACTTTTAATGCCAAAGCATGCTCTCTTCCGCCTCCTCCAATTATCAAGACATTAATATTATCCATTTTTACACCCTGTTTGTTTTTAACAAAATCCACAGCATTCTTAAAAATCATAAAATTAGTTTCAATCAACTCAGGCACTTCTTCCTCATCTCTATTTGCAATCTCCTTTTTCAAGTGAAACTCTGGCTCGCTTATTGAATAAAGCGCTCTTTCTGGATGAGGCATCATTCCCATAATCCTTCCAGTTTTATCACATATCCCAGCAATATCAGCCATTGCACCATTTGGATTTACAGGATACTCTCCATTTGCATTCTCCCCATTTTCACCACAATAACTAAACACAATCTGATTATTCTGCTTTAATTCCTCTAAAGTTTCTTTATCACAAACAAATCTTCCTTCTCCATGCGCAACAGGAAGATGTGTTAAAGAAATTCCTTTTGTAAAAACACAATCTGAATTATTTTTAAGATATACCCATCTGCATTCATAACGATTGCTGTTGTTTGCTTCTAGTGCATTTATCCTTTTGCCATAATCTCCTGAAGGCAGTGCAAATAACCCAAGATGAGTCATAACCTGGAATCCATTACATACTCCAAACACTAATTTTCCTGAATCAATAAACTCAGTTAAATCTGCCCACAGATTATCCTTGATTTTATTTGCAAAAGCATTGCCAGATCCAGTATCATCTCCATATGAGAATCCTCCAGGAAACATGATTATATCATAATCAGACATCTTTCTTTTCCCTGATATAAGATCATTGATATGAACAATCTCGCATTCAGCTCCTGCTTTGTTAAATGCATGAGCGCTTTCTCTTTCACAATTAATACCATATCCTGACATGATTAATACTTTTGGAATCATTCTAATAATCCTTAAACCTCTCTCTATAAATTCTCCCCAATTCCTCAACATCACTGCTAATAACCTCATCCCCGCTGTTCTTCACAACAACACTCCCATTGTCATTAACAACACCAATCTCAATAGCATCCATAGCTTCTTCAAACTCTTTTTTATTCTTAGGATCAATTGTTACAATAAATCTTGACTGCGATTCTGAATAAAATATTCTCTCAACAGGCAGCTCTGCTACTCCACTAACATCAACATCAACCCCAAGCTGGCCAGCTATTGCCATCCTCGCCAGTGTAATCAATAATCCTCCTTTGCCAACAGAAGCACAAGCACTAAACATGCCTTTCTTATGCAATTCATATACCTTTTCATACAATCTTCTAGCTTTTTCAGCATCAACTTTTGGACTTTTTCCGCCTTTTTTTCCAAGAGTATGATAAAACTCACTTCCACCGCATTCATCTTTTGTCTCTCCAATAATATAAACAACATCTCCTGGAATCTTTAAATCCATAGTGCATGTATTATTTACATCTTCAATCACACCAATGCCAGAAATCAATAATGTTGGCAAAACAGAGATCTTTACAGGATTATTCTCCTCATCAAATCCTTTGAAATCATTAAACATACTGTCTTTTCCAGAAATAAATGGCGTTTTATATACAGTAGCATAATCATAACATGCTTTTGCAGCATCCTTTAGCTGTGCTAATCTTTCAGGCTCAGTTGAACTGCACCAGCAGAAATTATCAAGCAGCGCAAGATGATTTATATTTCCTCCAACAGCAATACAATTCCTTATTGTTGTATCAATTGCACATGCAGCCGTATCATAACAGCTAATTTCACTTAATCTTGGATATAAGCTCTGTGATATTGCAAAACATTTATTACTATTAAACAAAGGCTTAACAACGCAAGCATCTCCATTGACTCTTCCTTTTCCTTGCAAAGGTTTTATTGCAGAATTATTCTGAACTTCATGATCATATTGTTTTGAAATAAACTCAAAACTGCAATTATTATGGCTGCCCAACACTTTTTCAAATAATTCCTGCTGATTATCAACAATAATCTCTGGTTCTTCTGTATTATATGGATAAGGTTTTGTTTCTAATTTTCTTTTTGGCAAACCATTATGCAGAAAATCTATGTCAATATTAAATATCTCTTTTCCATTAAAATTAACAATTGCTCTGCTCGTATCATTAAACTTGCCTATAACAGTTGATTCAACACCTCTGCTTTCCATGAGATTATTAAATTCCTCAAGTTTGTCATCAGGCACAGCAACAGTCATTCTCTCCTGAGATTCTGAGATCCAGGTCTCCCATGGCTGCAATCCAGGATATTTTAAAGGAACCTTTTCTAGCTCAACAACAAATCCTCCACATTCCTCTGCCATCTCTGCAACAGAACAGCTTAATCCGCCAGCCCCATTATCAGTTATACTATTGTAAAGCCCCTTATTCCTTGCTTCCTTAACCACTGCATCTGATAATTTCTTTTGAGTAATTGGATCTCCAATCTGAACAGCAGTAGCAGGACTTCCTTCATCCATTGCTTCTGATGAAAACGTAGCTCCATGAATACCATCTTTTCCAACCCTGCCTCCAATCACAACAACATGATCTTCAGGCATTGCTTTTTTCTCCTGGCTTATTTTGCCATTAGGAAGCTTTCTTGGCATCAATCCAACTGTTCCTACAAAAATCAATGGCTTTCCTTTATAACAATCATCAAAATAAACAAAACCAGCTGGTGTTGGAATCCCGCTGCAATTTCCTCCAACATTAACTCCATGCACAACACCATCCATTATCCTTCTTGGTGTAAGAGCAGCATTTGTCTTGTTCTGCCCCCTGTAGATAATGCTTTTATCTTCAGGCCGCCCAAAACAAAAACCATATTTATTAACAATAGGCAATGCTCCTAACCCAAAACCAATTGTATCTCTATTAACCCCAACAATTCCAGTTATTGATCCTCCAAAAGGATCCAAAGCAGAAGGGCTGTTGTGGGTCTCTGTCTTATCAGTGATCATATAATTATCATCAAAAACAATGCCTCCGGAATTATCCTTAAAAACAGACAAGCAAAAATCCTTTTCTCCTAGCTCCTCTCTTACCTTCATTGTTGCAGCTCTTATGAATCTCTTGTATATCCCTTCTTCAATATCATCCATCTGTCCTGCAAATATTGTGTGCTTGCAATGCTCGCTCCAGGTTTGGGCAATAGATTCGATCTCAATATCAGTTGCCTTTCTCCCTTCTTTTCTAAAATAAGCTTGAACTGCTTTGAAATAATCAAGATCCAAAGCAAGAGGCCCTCTTCTTGTATTTGTTTCAGGATCAAGAATTCCTTTTTTTCCTAGCTCAATTAATTCTTCATCACTTATATCAAGATCAATCTCAATAACATCCTGTGTTTGAGAAAGATTAACCTTTGGCACAATATAATCCATGCCATCCCCTCTACTATACTCATCATAATGTTTTATATGGAATCTTTCTATCAAGATATTGATAAGCTCCTTGGCAACAATCTCAATATCTTCTTTTGTTAGATTAGCTGATTTAATAAACAGAACCTTTGTAGTAAATACCTTGTTCCTCCCTATATTGATTTTGAAAAGGTCATTAATAATCTCAGCAGCTGTGTTTGCAACATTATCAGTTACACCAGGCAAAAATCCCAGCTCCAATGCCCAGTCAAACCCTTTTTGAAGTGGAGAATTAATTCTCGGAACTTCAACAACAGGATTAAATAAAGCATCAGCTATTTCTTTTATCTGCTCTTCAGCAAAATCATATTGAATTGTATAAACCTTGCTAATATCTAAGGATACATCATAACCCAGGCTTTTTATCTTTTTTTCCAATACCTTTGCTTCTGAACTCTTCTCTTTTGAATCAATGGATATTCTAAAGATATTATCTTGCATTCATAAACTCCTCCGCTTCTTTTTGAGTTGGCATTGACCTCGCGCCTTTCTTCTCAATTGAAAGTGCTGCAGCACAATTAGCAAAGCATGCTGCTTCTGCATTATTCTTCCCATCAATAATTGCTGAAATATAAGCAGCTGCAAAACAATCACCTGCTCCTGTTGTATCTACTCTTTTCTTAGCCTGCTTTACCTCAAAATTAGTTATCTCCTCTCCATCCTCAAAAACCCTTGGTCCTTCTTTTCCACAGCTAATTATAACATTAAGAATCAATTTACAGATCTTAGCAATATTCCCTATACCCCCGACTAACAATTCTGCCTCTCTTTTGCTTGGAAAAAAATAATCAGTCAATTCAAGAAGAGGCCTTAATCTTTCAAAACCAAGCTGAGCAAGGATACCCCCAGGATCTAGAGCAATCTTTATTCCTTTTTCTTTAGCTTTTTTTGCAATATCAACATACAGCTCAATAACATCTTCTTTAATAAGACTTGTAAACACAATAAATGCTGTATTCTCAAAAAGTTTGTCAGGAAAATCTGCCTGAGAAAGATCAACATGATTACAAGCATATAATCTTCTTTCTCCATCTTTGTCAATCAAAGAAACAACAGCATTGTTTGGATTCTTTGTTCTTTTAGCAAAAGAGTAATCCACATTACAGTCATCAAAATCCTTTGTCAGCATCGAAGTATATGCATCCTCTCCAATATTCCCAAAGAAAAAAGATTTCTTTCCAAGCTTCCCCAATCCAGCAGCAATATTGCCTGCTTGCCCTCCAGAGCCCACAGACATATCTCTTATAATCTGTTCTTCATCATTTTCACAAAATCTTTCCACATATACTTGTGTATCCACATTCAATGATCCAACACAAACAACTCTTTGCATTATATTTCTCCCTCTAATTCTGCATAAGCTTTCTTTGCATAGGCATCAAACTCTTCATTATCCATAAACCTTTCAAGTTTAGTTTGGAAATCTGTGCCTGACTGCACTAAGCTATGCCTAATCCTTTCTTCTACTTTTGAACTAGGTCCATCTCTTTGATCAATTATATTTCTAATAACCTCTTTTTTTACTTTCCTTGACTCCTGCAATAAATCCGATAACCAATTACCCTCTCCATTGCTTCCTTCTTGCATTATTATTGTTGTTTGAGGCAAATCCTCTTCTTTTAATTCCTCATCATATTTTCCCATATAATCAAAAAAAGGCAGCAGCCCTAATTGAGAAACACCCATAATAGAAATCTTTGCATTCTTCAATGCAAGCTCGCAGCCTGGATTAAATGCAATAGAATTTGGAATTCCAGCTAAGGTCTCAATATCAGACCAGCTATCTCCCACATGTGTTCCAAGACACCGGCCATTATGGACTAAAATATCTTCAACAGCACCAAGCTTATACTCTCCTCCAATAAATCTTACTATAGTTCCATCATAGCATCTAGAATTAACTCCAAGTTGGATTCCAACTGTCTTGTCTATACCTACTCTTCTAGAAACCTCTTCTGCAGCTTCCTGATGACCTGCAGTTACAGCACTAACATCATACCCAAGCCCGTCAATAAGTCTGTCCATATACTCTTCAATTCCTGGAATAAGCCGAAGATGTTTCCCAACCTCTCTATTAATCTCAGGAGACAGCCCTTCTAATAACTGAGACCCAAACAAACTAGGAGCATACCAGCAATAACAAGTTTGCCCTTCGGAAACAGCTTTGATATTTAATCCAGCATATTCACTAAACTTTTTCTCAGCTTCTTCCCCTCCAACAAGATTTGTAAGAGTCATAGCACCATCATCATATATAATAACACCATCCATATCAGTAGTTAGCTTGCCGGCTCTATAGACATGAGACAAGTATCTTTCTCCAAGCTTATGCATCGCCATAATCAAATCTTTTTTAGAAGAAAAAGACTCCTCTGTTATACATTCTCCATTAACATCAACTATTCGCATCTTCCCCCCAAATTAACTGAAAAATAACTCATATATAAATATTGTTGTGGATATCAAACATATATTGAAAAAAACCAATAAATATTTATATGAATATTTTTCTATTCAAAATATAAATAAATTTGGGGGTGTTATTGATGAGAAATGTATTATTCTCACAACCAGCAGGCAAAGCTGCAAAAATAATGCTGCTTGGCTGCGGAGAGCTTGGAAAAGAAGTTATAATTGAAGCGCAGCGTATGGGTTTCTACACAATAGGTGTTGATCGTTATATGAATGCTCCTGGTCACCAGGTTGCACATAAGTTCTATGCAGGCAATATGAAGGAGGCAGGATTTCTTCGTTCTATTATTGAAAAAGAAAAGCCAGACTTTATTGTTCCTGAGATTGAAGCAATAAATCTAGACATGCTGTTTGATCTGGAAAAAGAAGGCTGGAATATTATTCCAAATGCAAAGGCAACACACGCAGCAATGCAGCGTGAAAGAATAAGAGAATTAATAAGAGGAGCAGGTGTAGAAACATCAAAATACATCTATACTACAACCTTAGATGAAATGAAAGATGCATGTGAAAAACTTAACTATCCTTGCTGGGTCAAGGCAATAATGGACAGCTCAGGCCATGGCTCAAGCTTTGTGAAAGGTCCAGAAGACGTCAAAGCAGCCTATGAAAAAGCAAAGAACGAAGCAAGAGGCTCTGGAGAAAAGATGATTGTTGAGCAGCACATACCTTTTGACATTGAAGTTACTGAACTAGCTGTCAGGCATCTTGATGAAAATGGAAAAATCGTAACATCTTTCCCAAGACCTGTCGGCCATTATCAAACAAGAGGAGGAGATTATCATTCAAGCTGGCAAATGGCAGAGGTAAGTGAGAAAGCTGAAAAAGGCATCTATGAAGCAGCAAAAAAAATAACAGATGCTCTAGGAGGCATGGGCCTTTTTGGATGCGAGCTTTTTGTCAAAGGCGATAAAGTCTATGGAAACGAGTGTTCTCCAAGACCGCATGATACAGGAATGGTAACTTTTGCAACACACCAGGTAGGATATTCACAAACAGCTCTGCACGTACGTGCAATAACAGGAATGCCTGTTCCAACTGAGGAACGGCTTGGTTATAATGTTGTCCCATCACTTACAGCTGGAGCAACACATGTTGTTTTAAGCCCTTATGAAGGCTGGGACCCTGCATTTGGCAATATATTCAACGCCTTGAATAGAAAAGGAATAAGCTTCATGTCCTTTGGAAAGCCAGAAGCACATATTAACAGAAGAATGGGGCTTGTTCTTGCAACAGCATCTACAGTTGCAGAAGCAAAACTAAAAGCAGAAAAAGCAGCGCATTACATAGAGATGAAAACAAGACAATTCCCAGAATGGAAAGGACAGCAGGATAAAGAAAAACATTTGATCAAATAAAAATTAATTTTTATTTTTTAAGTCTAAATATTTTCTATCTTTATTATTATATCTTCAAAAATTTTCCCTAGAAAACGTGCTTTCTGATCAATTGAAGGATGAAGGGGATATGATAATTTAATATATCTCAGACCATCAGAATGATCTACACGAATTAGTACATTGTCATAAGCCCTTATATGCAATGCGTCTTTCCCATCTTCATGATACTCAAAAGTTCCAAGAAAACACTCTTTTATTGCTCTTTTTAAATGATCGTTGCAAGCAGCAATCTCAAGATAAGGAGCAAAATTCACAAGTGCAAGGCCTGGTTTATCTTCTTCTTTTTCATGAAATTCAATTAAACCAATTAAATCATATAACCGAATTCTGCCTCTCACTGGCTCTTTTTGACATTCTTGACATGATCCATATGGTAAAGAAATTGTATCAGTCCAATTTACGTTTCTCAACGGCGCTCTTAAAGGGATATTCTCTTCAAGCTCATCCATAAATTCCCTAAGATCTTCCCCCAACCCCATATTAATATTTGGTATAAATAATTAATATAAAAATATTGTTATTCTTTAGTATTCTAAAATAGTAAATCAATCTGATATGACTAATCCACTTTAATAAACTTTTTATATAACCTAAAATTTGATTTATTTAGGGGGTATTAATAATGAGCGGAATATTTGGTGTTGTAAGCAATGATGACTGTATCTCTACTTTATACCATGGAACAGATTACCATACTCACTTAGGTACAGAATATGGAGGAATAGCTTTTATTGATGAAAATGGAAAACCTGTTAAAAAGATCCATGTTATTTCTAATTCACAATTTAAATCAAGATTTCATAAATGGATTGAAGAAATAAAAGGTAATCTAGGCATAGGCGTAATATCTGATAAAGATCCTCAGCCATTAAGTTTTGAAAGCAGATTTGGGTTTTTTTCAATATGTTATGCTGGTCTTATAACAAATAAAGAAGTGTTGGTTAAAGAATTAATAAAACAAGGTTTTTCTTTTAGTGAAGTAATTGATGGAGAAGTTAACAGCGCAGAACTTATTGCCAACTTAATAAATCAAGGAGATTCTGTTATAGATGGTATTGAAAAAATGTATGATAAGATTCAAGGCTCTATCTCTCTGCTTTTATTAACAAAAGAGGGAATATATGCTGCAAGAGACAGAAATGGAGTTACACCCTTGGTTGTTGGTGAAAAAGAAGATGAAATAGCAATTGCCAGTGAAACATGTTCCTTTCCTAATTTGGGTTTGAAGATAAAAAAGTTTATTAAACCAGGAGAAATAATTTTTCTTGATAAAAAAGGCATTGATATTAAGAAAAAAGGAAACCACATTAACAAGATATGTGCATTCTTGTGGATTTATACAGGATTTCCAGCTTCGTCTTATGAAGGCATTAATGTAGAGAAAGTCAGAGAAAATTGCGGAAAATGTTTAGCAATGCGCGACAATGTTGAAATAGATGTTGTTTCAGGTGTTCCTGATTCAGGAACAGCCCATGCTATTGGATATTCCATGGAATCTGGAAAACCATTTAGAAGGGTTTTACTTAAATACACCCCGGGTTATGGCAGGAGCTACACCCCGCCATCGCAAGAAGAGAGGGATAGAATTGCTTTAATGAAATTAATAGCTAACGAAGATACAATCAAAGACAACAGAATAATTTTATGTGATGATTCTATTGTTAGAGGCACACAACTCAAAAATTTTACAGTCACTAAATTAAAAAGTGCAGGTGCTAAAGAAATTCATATAAGGCCTGCTTGTCCTCCTTTGATGTTTCCCTGTATGTATAACTTATCTACCAGAAGCATTGACGAGTTAGTTGCAAGAAGAGCAATAAGAGCTTTAGAAGGCAGGGATATTGAAGATGTTTCTGAATACCTTGATCCAAATTCTGAAAAATATAAAAAAATGGTTGACTGGATTGCTAAAGACATAGATGTAACTTCCTTGAGATATATGTTATTGGATGATATGGTTAAAGCAATAGGCATTCCTAAAGAGAAATTATGTACATATTGTTGGACTGGCAAAGGAGTTCAAAAAAGTTTGAATTCTTATCAAAAGCTCAAAAAAAAGGTAACCAAGATTCTATCCTAATCAAAATATAGATAATTATAATAATCACTTATTTTATACTTCTTTATATGAACAAGATACAATCTATCTACAAAGCTCTCCACAAAAAGTTTGGCCCTCAAAACTGGTGGCCGACTTCAACAAACAATAAGCAGTTTGAAGTAATCATTGGAGCAATCCTAACTCAAAACACAGCCTGGTATAATGTTGAAAAAGCTTTATCCAACTTAGAAAAAGAGCATCTTATCTCAATTGAAAGAATAAAATCAACAAGAAAAGACAAAATAGCAAGACTAATCAAGCCATCTGGCTATTACAACCAAAAAGCAGAGAGATTAAAGATTGTAGCAAACTTCTTCAGCAAAAACAAAAATCCAACAAGAGAGCAACTCTTAGCTGTAAAAGGAATAGGCCCAGAAACAGCAGACTCTATCCTATTATACGCTTTCAATAAGCCTATTTTTGTAATTGACGCTTACACAAAAAGAATATTCTCAAGAATCGGGATGTGTAAAGACAGATGCGAATATCATGAATTACAAAATATATTCCACAAATCATTAAAAAAATCCCCAAAACTTTACAATGAATACCACGCTTTATTAGTAGAACTAGCAAAACAAAACTGCACAAAAAAACCTTCTTGCAAAACCTGCCCGATAAATAAATTCTGCAAAAAGTTTATATAAGTGCAGGTTATAAAAGATAAAATGGACATCAAAACAATTATTTATATTATCGCTGCAATCATAGCAGCTTTAATTATCTGGAAGATAACAAAAAAGATAATAGGATTGATTATTTTCATTGTAATTGCCGCAGTTGTTTATTTTGTATTAAAATTATTCTTAGGCTGGTAAGATAATAAATTCTGCAAAAAGTTTATACATTGATTTGCAAAGCAAATCAAGTATTGTTTTTCTACGAAAAACTTATATAGTCTGTAAATTTATAATAAATCAGGTGATAAAATGAAAACAATAATTTTAGTCATTCTGGCAATAATCATAGCACTTGTATTGCTGAAGTTCACTAAAAAACTAATCCATACAGCATTCTTCCTAGCAGTTGTTGGAGTTGTGTTTTTTGTATTGAAATACCTGATAGCAAAATGATAGAATTGCAAAAAAGAGGTGAATAAAAATCGCAATCTTAGATAAATTATTCTTCTGGAAGCATAAAGAGCCAGAGTCGACCCCAGCCCCTACAGTTGACCTGGGACTGGGAAAAGAAAGCGATATTGCTTTGGGCGTAGAGCCAGAACCTGGATTAGCAACAGGTTTGACTCCTCCAGGAGCTCCTCCAGCACCGCCAGAAGCACCAGCCCCTGCACCATCAGCATATGCGCAGGCTCAGCCAGCTATGCCTCAGCCAGCAGCTGTAGAAAGAGACATACAATTACTTAATGCAAAACTCGATTCACTAAAAGCAATCTTAGACAATATTAACCAACGGCTTGCAAACATAGAGAGAATAGCACATGAATCTCAAAAACAAGAAGTCTACTGAAAAAAACAAGGCACTTATAATCCTCCTGACATCAGTCGCAGTAGTCCTCCTAGACCAGTTAACAAAATTCTCTGTAGTAAGAAATCTTCAATTATTCCAATCAGTCCCAATAATCCAAAATATATTCCATCTGACCTATATCCAGAATACAGGAGCTGGATTTGGATTGTTCCAGCAATCCACCAGCCTGCTGATTTGGTTTTCAATAATTGTCATAGGCCTTATCCTTTATTTCTATGATGCAGTCCCTAATGACAAATGCGTGCAAATAGCAACTGCATTAATCTTAGGAGGCACTTTAGGCAATTTAATTGATAGGATCAATCTTGGCTATGTGATTGATTTTCTTGATTTCAGGATATGGCCTGCTTTTAATATCGCAGACATAGCCATAACATTAGGAGTAATAAGGTTAATTATATATATGATTAAAACAAACATGAAAAAATGAAACTTACGAATGAAATGAGTAAGGTTTGAAATTTTCGAAGAAAATGTCAAAAACAATATTATTTGTCTGCCACGGAAACTCCATCAGAAGCATTATGGCAGAATCAATCTTCAACAAATTTGCTCCAAAAGGCTATAGAGCAACAAGCGCAGGAACCCTTCCTATCCATACTGTAGACCCCAATGCAGTTGAAGTGCTGAAACAGATCAAAGTAAAAGTAACTAAAAAAGCTCCAACCCATCTGGAATTTGATGAACTAGACTCAGCACACAAGATAGTCAAGATGAACAAGCATCTTCCTAATTTTCCCTCAATGATACCCAAAGGAAAGATAATCGAATGGCAAACCCCTGACGTAGTAGGCCACCCAATTGAAGACTTCAGAAAAACAAGAGACTTTATTCTCAAGCAGGTTAAAGCATTGGTAAAAAAACTGTCTTAATTAACACAATCACAAGCCTTTAAATTCTCTGTTTCAGCTTCTTCTTTGCTCTCAAACCATATCTGATTGTCTTTTTTTATCTTCTTTGCCCAGTCGCATTTAGGCGCATGAAACTTTTTTCCTGTTTTGCTTGCAACATACTTTCCAGGACTGAACTCTTTTTTGACTTCTAAACTTTCCCCTTCTCCCCAATCACCTTCTTCAAAATCATCTGAATCTAGTTTGACAATAGCAACAAGCCATCCAATAAAGCTCACTGCAAATGGCAAAACAACCTCTTTTATGCTGAATCTCATGAAATAGATAAAAAGAAAATTAACCCATATTAATGAATAGAACTTGATAAGCCCTCTCCATTGGTTGCTGCCAAAAGTCAGCTTAAGGCTCACTAATAAGAATAATACCAGCAATATCAGCTCTCCTTTATAGAATCTTCCGCCTAGGTTGAACACAATAGCTATCCAGCTTAAGAAAAGTATGAACATCACTATCAGTGTTATTATAAATGAACCTTTGTTTTCCCCCATATCAAATACAAAAAAAGAACTCTTATTTAAATATTTTTATTCTAGAGTAGTAAATTAGAACTCTTCAAACTCTTCCAGCTTTTTTAGATAACCTTTTCTTTTGATATACTGTAATTGGCTCTTTGTATATTTGTAGATGACGTCTCCTTTGTCATCTCCGCCCAATTCCCATGGCTCAACAATGATGACATCTCCTTCTCTCACCCACAAATATCTCTTCATCCTTCCAGGAATCCTGCAGACCCTTGTCTTTCCATCTAAGCATCTAACCTTCATCCTGCTGCCGCCTAATCTTTGGTCAACAATGCCAAATGTCTGCTTCCCTCTAGGAAGCCTGATTCTAGAAATCTGCCGCTCAATCGCAGCCTGCCTTGCAGCTTCTTCTTTCTTTTTGCTCATACTACCTCTAAAAACCCTGATTTCTTTATAAGCATTGCGAAAATAACAACTTTTTTAAACAAATACCCTCCCTCTATCTCTATGAAAAAAAGAGGTAGTAATAAATTCTTCTTAGCACCAGCATCAATTCCAAAAAGAATCTTTGCTTTCATAATAGATATCTTAATCCTAGACCTCTTTGTCTTGTTCCCTTTTGACAGGCTAGTCAGGAAGATCATCCCGCCAGGAACATTTTCCCAGCAGCAGGCTTATATACAAAGCAATCCCTTGATAGTCTCTAGATTATATTCGGTCTTGATTATGATGAGTTTCATTGCAGTGCTTTATTTTACTTACCTGCAGTATAAGATCCAGCAGACACCAGGCCAGATACTGTTCGGGATCTATGTTGTGCCTGAAGGAAAAGCATCTTACCGGAACTATCTGTTCAGCAACATAACATTTATTGCAGCAAAGATATTCATCATCCTGTGGGCAGTTGATTTTTTCTATATGCTCACTTCCCCAAAAAATCAAAGACTTATGCAAAAATTAAACCACATCACTGTTATACAGAAATATAAGATTAGATAGTTTTATATACAATCTAAACAAATTAAATAAAGATGGAGCAGCAGCCAAAAAAGAGGTTAACAGCAGTAATAATAGCACTAATCCTATTTGCAATAATAAGTTTCTTCTTTGTTTCTATTATCTCTATCTTTTTTATTGACATGGAGCCATTTGGCAATGTTGCTGTAATTCCAATAAAGGGAGTGATCACAGTTGAAGGAGCTTCTTCATTTGGCACACAAGCAGCAAGCTCAACAGACATCATCGAGCAGATACAAAAAGCAGATAAAAATCCAGCAATAGAAGCAATTGTACTCGACATCAACTCTCCTGGCGGCTCTGCAGTAGCTTCAAAAGAGATAGCAGATGTAGTCAAAAGAGTAAACAAGACAACTGTTGCAGTTATCAGAGAAGTAGGCGCATCAGGAGGCTATTGGATTGCTTCTGCAACAGACTATATCATTGCAAATGAAATGTCAGTAACAGGCTCTATTGGTGTCTATTCCTCATACATTGAATTCGCAGGATTGTTAGAAAGATACAATATGACTTATCAAAGATTAGTTGGAGGAGCATATAAAGACATTGGAGACCCATTCAAACCATTAGGCTTGGATGAAAGAGCTATCCTACAGTCAAAGATAAATAAGATACATGAAATCTTTATAAAAGCAGTTGCAGAAAACAGGAACATGGATTATGAAAAAGCAAAACATCTCTCAACAGGAGAATTTTATCTAGGCATCGAAGCTTTGGAATTTGGATTGATTGATGCAACAGGAGACAAGGAAACAGCAAAACAATGGCTGATAACAAACTTAGAATTAGAAGATATAGAATTTGCAGAATACAAAAGAGAAAAAACAATCTTAGATATGCTGTCAGGAGTCATTGCTCCGCAATCCTTCTTAATAGGCAAGGGAATCGGCTCTGAATTAAAAAACACGCAAAAAGAACTGAAAATCATGACCTAAAATGGCTGCTCAATACAAGCTCAGATTAGCAACCTCCACTTCTTTATCAAGGTCTATCCAGGAAAATGCAGCAACTATCCTGAAATCCAGGAACGAGATTGCAAGGATAAGCAAAAGACTTCAGCCAAATTTTCAAAAACTGAAAAAAGCAAATTCTGAATTATCAAAACTTTCAGTGCAAAAAGTAAAACTAAGACAAAAGCAGCCTCAACTTGGAGATACATACGCAAGACAAAGCTCAACTGTTAAAGAGCTCTCTGCTATAATCAGGCATGACACAATTGACCTGCTGAAACAGATTGATTCCATCATATCAGACCTAAAGAACATCTGCCTGGACGCAGACACAATCCTCTACCGGGAATCCAGAGCATTGGACCAGTTCCACAGAGAAGTAGACAAGTTGGCTGATAAAAAACAATCAGCGCAGATAGCAAATCAGCTTAATCTTTTGAAACAAGAGATCAAGACAACAGCCAGGCGTCTGTACGAGACAGCAGGAGCCCCTGAAATACTCAAAAGACCACTTGCAAAAGAAAAGATTGAAGTCTCTAAAAATATCTTTTTGCTGGGAAAGGAGATAGAAGCTCTGGACAAGATACTAGACAGGCTGAAAATAGCAAATATCAATGAAATAACCAAAAACATCGAAAAAGAACTTCGTGATCTTCAAAGAATAGAGCTTGCTGTTTCCACGCTTATCCCTGAACTAAAAAAACAATTGGCTGTAATAAGAAATGATCTTTATCTGGTTGAATCCTCAGCAGCAGCAAGAATAGAAGAAAAACTTTCTGCAACAGAAAAATCACTTGAAAGAGCATTAGCCAGAATAATATCTAGTGCTGAAAAACTTCTTGAAGAAGTAGTAATAATAAAAAAAATATAAAGAAAGCAAAAGCTTTCAAACTTTTATTTTTGTAAAAATAAAAGAAATAAAAAAAAGAATTTATCGCTTTTTCTTTGCTTTCTTTTTAGCTTTTTTCTTAGCTGGCTTTTTCTTCTTAGCAGCTTTCTTCTTTTTCTTCTTGCCGCCTCTTACCATCTTTGCACAGCTAATATCTCCTTTCTTGTCAATGAAGTACAAGAATCCAGCTTTCTTCTTAACACCAACTTTAGCTACAACTTGTATCTTTGCTTTGCCTTTCTTCTTTCCTCTTGCCATCTTTGCTCTTGCTACATTTCCTTTCTTGTCAACAAAGTAAAGAAAGCCTTTTTCTTTCTTAACACCAACTTTTGCACATTTAGTTGCCATTTTAATTTACCCCCGTTTTATGTTTATTAAGACTAGAATTTGTCTTATTTCTCGTCTAAAATCGAACTAGTATTTAAATCTATCGATTACTTCTCGTCGGAAATATTTAAAATGAATTTATAAAAAAGCTTAAATACTATACTATACATATCACCCTCAAAATGAGTAAAAAAGAGGCGATATCCTTAACTGTATTGCTGTTTCTTTTGATTATGCCAGCTGCTGCGCAGGAAGAAACAATACAAGATGAGCCCCAGCTAGAAGCAGAAACAATCAGTGTCTATGATGATTCTCAAGAAGATTATAACCAAACTGAAATCCCTGAAGCAGTACTAAAAGCTCTTAATGAATACCTGAAAGCAAAGAAAGCAGAAAAAGAAATAGAGTTAAAGATTGAAGAAGAGAAAAGAAAAAGAATAGAGTGGTGGGCATTGATACTGCCTCCAGCTGTCATCATCATCTTATTTTTCCTGGTGTTGAAAAAGGGAAAGCTCCTTCATAAGATAAAAAGAAAAATAAGAAGGCAGGTATTGTTCAACCGCATAATAAAATTAACCAAAAAAGGCCTTCCTGAAAGGGAAATTAAAAAATTACTGATTATTAAAGGGTGGCATGCAAAACATGTAGGTGATGCCCTCCATAGGTATAAGAAACGTCATCTAAAAAAAGAAGATAAAACCCCTGCTATAATTATTCCGCCAAGAGAATCAGGTTTTTTCCACAAGATAAGAAGGAAATTTAGAAGAAGATTATTGTTTGCAAGGATAAGAAAACTAAAGCGCAAAAAACTGAAAAACACCGAGATTAAATCAATACTGCTAAAAAAAGGCTGGAAGAAAAAACACGAGATTGATGCAATCTACAGGTATGATGCTGAGATCAAAAAACAAGAGGAAGAGATCCCTGCGCTTGTCCTGCCACTAAAAAAGAAACATTTCAGAAGGATAAGGAGAAAATTCAGAAGGCAGCTATTGTTCACCAGGATAAGAAAATTAAAGCGCAAAAAACTGGAAAATAGAAAAATAAAGAAATTATTGATAGAAAAAGGCTGGCAAGAAAGGCATGTGATTGATGCCCTCCACAGATATGACAAATACCTGGCTGAAAAAGATGAAAAAGAAACCGAACCATCTTTCTTTTCTTCAGTAATGAAAAAGAGAAGCTTATTAAGGATTATGTCAAGAAAAATACTGCTCTCCAAAGTAAGAAAATTAAAGCGCAAAGGAAAAACAGAAAAACAAATTATAACTATCCTAATAAAAAAAGGCTGGGAAAGAGAGCAAATCAAAGATTCCCTATATCTCTATAAGATGTATAACAAACTAAAAAGATAAATTTAAATAAGATTAGAGAGTATAGCCTAAATAATACTCAAACTTTAAAGGTGAGATAAAAAATGAAAATTTTCTTATACGCCCTTGTGCTGGCATTATTAAGCACTATTGTTTTAGCTGGTGGAGACCAGTCTTCTGTTTGTTTTAATTATGCAGGAGATGCTGTTTATTATCTCCATAACTCTGTATTAGGATACCACAGTGAAGTAGAAGTTACAGACCAAGGAACCACCATCGAAATAAAGACCACTTTAGATTCAGTAGCAAAGCCATATATATCATATGGAGAGCATGACAATGATGGTGATGGAACAGTTGAAGCTGATGAATTAAGAAGCGATGGCGAATGGATTTATATTAATGGAGCTTTATCATATGACTGGATTGTTTATGGCGGAGACCAAGATCCAGAAATAACATTAACAGGCTATCCTGCTGACCTTGAATACAATCCAATAATCTATACAGCAACAATACCAGAACCATCCTCTGGAGATGAAGTCTGCATAGATGTTCATCATTCTCCTCCTGGAGCAGTATGTACTGAGTGCAAAGGACTAAACTCGCTCAGCGTTGATTTTGATTACTCCTTTACTGAAGGAGACTCAGTTGAAGTTAAGGTATATGGCGCAGGAAAGACAAAATTAAAGGACTCTGAGACAGCAACAGTTTCATCTTCTAATGTGGATAATAATGTCGGCCAGCATGATTTGATAATAGACTCATTAACTACAACAGGAATCAGCATGACTATAAATTCAGTCAGCAACAGCGACGCAAAAGGAAACTTTAAGGACAAGATAAGTCCAGAGACAAAAATAGAAGTATGGAGAAACGGACAGCTGATAGCAACTGCAACAAAACACACTTCTTGTTCAGAACCAATTATCATAGGTGATAATTTTGACGGAACTGATGGACACTTGTATACAATAACTGCTTTGGACGAGATATACAAGGAGCAGTGTATACTGCCACCGCCTGAAGAAGAACTTGACTTCGGAGATGCACCAGACAGCTATTCAACATTGTTAGCAAGCGATGGAGCAAGACATCTTGCAATAGGACCTTTCTTAGGGAATCAGAGAGATGTTGAACCGGATGGACAACCTACAGCAAATGCAGACGGAGACGATATTAATAATCTTGATGACGAAGATGGTGTTGTATTCAATACACCTTTGATACCATGTCAACAAGCAATCATAACAGTTACAGCACCACAAGGAGGATTACTTGATGCTTGGATTGATTTTAATCAAAATGGTGTTTTTGATCATCCTGCAGAGCAGATTTTTGCTAGTCAGCCAGTAGCAGGAGTAATCAATCTGAGTTTTATGGTGCCATGCGACGCAGAATTAGGTCCTACTTATGCAAGATTTAGAATTAGCATTGAAGGAGGATTAACTCCTGTAGGTTATTGGCCTAACGGAGAAGTAGAAGACTATAAGGTTACTATTACAGAGGAAGAATGCCCTGAAATGAGCCTGTCCAGTGTTTCTGCTGAGTTTGATGAAGAAGAATTAGAACTAAATGCTGGTTGGACTATTGGTGTAAATGAATGCCCCGAGATGCAGGTATATATCTTTGTTATTGATGATTATGGAGATGTTATTGGCTCTTGGAATGGACCAGCTTCCTTAGGAAGTGCTACCATAAGTGTGACCGCTCCGATAAATTATCCAATAGAAGCCTGGTTTTTCACGTTCTGTACAGGCCAAGCTCCTTACTGTGGCACAACCCCTGTTCCATCAGACCCCTATGATAACAGAGTCGTAATCCCAGCTCCAGGAGTCATCCCAGAGTTCTCAACAATAGGAATGGCTTTGGTCATAGCTGTAGTTGCTATTGGCGGGTATTTGATGACAAGAAGAAGGAAATCATAAAAATCCTTTTTTTATTTTTCTTTTTTTATTACAAACACTTTATCATTCTTTCTGACAACTTTCTCTAGTTTAATACCAACTGCATTTCCTTTCTTTACTTCTTTTACTTTCTTATGCTTTATCTCCATTGACTTCAGCTTCTGCTCATACACTCCTGTTGTTGGTCCTTGAATCATTATCTCATCCCCTGTTTTTAGGCTTCCAGCTTCCACTTTAACTTCTGCAACCTTGATATTTCCATAATAATGCAGCACTTTCCCAGCATATACTTTCTTCCTAGTTGCTTTGCTTCCATAAACATCTGTGAAATCCTTTGGCATTGGCTTTCCTAAATAAAAACCAGAACTAAATCCTCTGTTATACACAGTTTTCAGCTTTTTCATCAGTTGTTTTATTCTAGCTTTAGTCAATTTCTTGTCAATTGCCTCTCTGTAAACTTCAGTAACTGTCTTGACATATTCAGGGCTTCTGTTCCTTCCTTCTATCTTGAATGCATCAACAAATTTCAATTTCTCAATAAAAGGCAATGCACACAGATCCTTCGGAGACATCACATAATTGTTTCCAAGCTTCAATTTGTTTCCTTCTTCATCACTTACAGTATACTCTCTTCTGCATGGCTGCAAGCATTCCCCTCTGTTTGCAGACTTTCCAAACTCAAACTGCGAAATAAAACACCTTCCTGATATAGAAACACACATTGCTCCATGCACAAAAACCTCAATCTCCAATCCTTTGACTTTCTTTATCTCTTTAATCTGCTCTAAACTGCACTCCCTTGCCAAAATTATCCTTTTTATCCCTAATTTCTTATAGAATTTCGCAGCTTCTGAATTGCTGACAGATGCTTGTGTAGAAAGATGAACAGGAATCTTTAATTTCAAAGCTTCTCCCACTATGCTTAGATCCCATGCATGGATAGCATCAACCTTTGCTTTCTTAACTTCCTTCAATATATTCTTTATCTTCTCTAATTCATCTTCATAGATTATTGTATTCAATGCAAGATATGCTTTGACCTTTTTCTTATGGCATTCATCAACAACTTTTTTCAATTCTTTCAAATCAAAATTTTTAGCCTTAGCTCTCATGCTGAACTCTTTCAACCCAAAATAAACAGCATCAGCTCCTGCATCAATCCCTGCTCTCAAAGAAATCCAATCTCCTGCTGGAGATATCAGTTCTGGTTTCATTTTTCTGCTTTAACAACTATAAAATAAGAAGGGCTTGGTATTATCTCAATATTCTTAAATCCAGCTTCTCTTAAAAATTCCCTTGCCTCTTCTGTTGTTATATGATACTCAGGAGGATGTTTTTCTCTTATCTCTGCTGGAATTTCTTGCCATGTATCATCAGCACTTTTCTTATAAGCTTTAGCAAACTTTTCTTCTTTCTTTAACCATTCTTTTTTTGCTTTATCAAACCACTCATCTGGTTTGTCATGAGAATCAACATAAACTAATTTTCCTCCTTTCTTCAACACATTATAAATCGCAGAATACAGTTTCTTTTTATCTTTAACATGATGCAATGCAATATTGCTTATCACATAATCTACAGATTCTTTCTTTAAACCAATATCAGGTAATGTTCTTTGGATTAATTGAGCATTTAAATTCTCTTGTTTTAGTTTTTCCCTGGCTTCATCTAACATCTCTTTTGAAAAATCAATACCAATTAATCTGCATGCAAAATCTCTTTTACCAACTTCTCTAAGCAGTTTTCCATTCCCAGTTCCAAGATCTAGCACAACATCATCATCTTTTAACTCAATCTGCTCAAACAATTTATCAATATTCCACTGTTCAAACAAAGGATATTCTCCTCTTGAATATGTTTCAGCCCATTTATCAAAATATTTCTCTTTCTTCATTCTTCCTCCTTCTGCTTCTCGTCTTCCTTCTCCCAGTTCTTCATTCCAGGAATCCTAAACTTAGGAATCTTTATCTCAATCCATTCAATAGGCTTCTTAGCCTTTTTTGACAGTTTTTTCCACAATCCCATAATTCACAACACCTTTTTTACCATCTGCAAATCTCGGACATGCAGTATTGACCCAGCACTCGATAAAAGGAAAATTCTCAAACTCAGCAGGGTTTATAGTGTCAGCCAAGAATATATAGCAGTTCTTATCTTTTAATCTTTTCTTTAATTCCATTGCTTTTTTCAATTTTTCCTGCCCAGGCTTTGTACTGACTATTATCCCTATATTATCAGAAGACAAAAACTTCATCAAAGCACCTTTTTGCTGTTTTTTTAATTTCTCAACTTCCTCTTTCTCCAGCACTTTTGCTTCATTTGTCAAAGGATTTGCCATAACAACCTTTTTCCCTGTCTCTAACTGCACTTCAATTGGATGGAATCTTCCTGATCCAACATATAAAATAACATCTGCTTTTATCTTTTTAGCAGCAGAAGCATCGCAGCCCAACACTTGTCCACCAATCTCAGCTTTGATTCCTTTTTCCTCTAATATCTTCTTAACTTCTTTTAATTTATGCTTGTGCTGAGCAGTTGTCACTATTCCAACTTTCTTGGGTAAGTACTTCATAGCTTTCTCTACAGCTTTCTTAACATCAGCTTTGCTCTTGGCTTCAATAAACAGCATCTCCATAAGAAAAAAGAAAGAAAAAGCGGTTTAAAAAAGCTTCGTAATTAAGACCAATTATATCTTCTAACTTTTGTTCCTTCTGAAGCAAAGCAGGTTTTATCATGTCCTTCTCTTTGAACAATTGCCCACAGCAAAATCTCCTTTTGAGCAAAGTTTGGAACCTTTAAATTGCCGTCTTTCTCAAACGCAATCTGCCTGCAGATCTTCTTATACTGGTCAACAAAGAATTGTGTCGGAACAACAAACTGGGACATCTGCAGAGGAATAATATTCTTGTCTTCATTCCAGTACATGTCAACAGCTTCCATATAAGCTGCAATCTCATGAGGGCATATATTTATAATCTTAGATTTTTCATGGCCCCTCTTTGGCCTATACCTGAACATGTATTGCTTATGCTTGCAAAGATGCCCTTCAGATTCAATTTCATAAGCAATAGAATACTTGTCTGGAGTATCCTCTATTGCAACAGAATTTAAATTAAATTCATGTTTTCTCTGGCCTTTTGTTCTTGAAGGAACCCTTACAGGAACAGTAGCCCCTTCTATCTCTACTCTTCTTGCATCATCATATTGTCCTACGTCAATCCCAGTGAATCTAACCTGGTGCGCATAGCAGTATATCCTGTTTCCTTCTAAACAAGCAACAAGGCTTACTTTTCTCTTTACTTTGTCTCTTCCTGCTGGAACAAAAGAATATCCGCAGAAATATGGATTTTTAATAGTTTCAAATGCCTCTTCCCTTATTTTAACAGGAATCTTTCTCTGCTTTACCATCTCTCTTAAAGTATATGTTCTCTTCGGCTTGACTTCTTTGCCGTGTTTCATAAACTTCTTTGAGTCAGAATACTCACCTGGAATAATATCTCTGTCTCTTTGAATAACTAATGCTTCATCAGATTCAAGATCTAAAATTCTGTCTACTAGATTTCTACTAGCAGAAATCAATCGCTTTCCGCTTACAACTTGATTCCCTCTGATAGGGTCTTTAAAAAAAATCTTTTTAACCATCTTAATCTACCTCCAATAATATTTAGCTATATTTAAACCTTACAGAAATCAAGCCCTGAGCCCTAACCAAAAAAAATCCGCTCAAATTATTGTGAAAGTTTAAAACATTTTATCGTTTTGGATAAAATGTGCTCGATGGCTTATTTTTAAGCCATTGTCATGTCCGCAATCGATGCAGCTGGCATCAAAATCTCCAACAAAAATCCTTCCGCATAATGGGCATTTCTTCATACAGTATAGATGGGAAGTGTTTAGCTTAAATAATATTCCTCCTAAAAAGGAGAAAGTTTATATAGTTACAAACATTAATATTTGCTATGGAGCAGCCAATACTTGAAAAACTAGGCCTTACAAAGAATGAGATAATAATTTATCTTTCTTTGCTAGAATTAGGCACCACAACAACAGGCCCCCTAACTCACAAATCTGGCTTGCATACATCAAGAGTATACGAATCCTTGAACAAACTGATAGAAAAAGGACTGGTAAGTTTCCATCTAAAAGCAAACAGAAAACATTTCTCAGCAGCAGACCCAAATACTCTTTTAAATCTCTTAGAACAAGAAAAAAGAGAGATCCAGGAAATAATCCCAAGATTAAAAGCAATTGAAAAAGAGCATCTTCCAGAAGAAAAAGCAACAACCTACGAAGGCTACAAAGGAGTAAGGAATGTTTATGATAATATTGTTGCAACACTAAAAAAAGGAGATGAAATTTTGGTGTTTGGAGCCAGAGGCCAGGATGAATCCTTCATGGCAAAGACTTATTTCAAGCAATACACAAGAAGAAGAATCAAAAAAGGCATAAAAATGAGAATGATCTTCAATGCAGATGCAAAAACCACAGGAAAATTCTATTCCAGCTTGCCATTAACAAAAGTAAAATACATGCCAAAAAACATGAAAACACCAGCAGCAGTCGACATCTATGCAAATCACGTTGGAATCCTAGTCCTTAAAAAACTCCCAATAGTCTTCTTGATAACATCAAAAGAAGTAGCAGATAGTTACAGAGCTTTTTTCGAGATGCTGTGGAAGATGGCTGAGTAATTTGACGAAGGTTTTTAAAGTACATTATCTTATTATTCTCGGGGGTAACATGGTGCATTAATATGAAAAACCAGAATATAGCATTTAGACTAAAAAAACAAAAACTCAATCATGTAAGCACAGAACAAGAAAGAATAAGATTATTAGAAGAATTAGTCGTACTTAACCCAAAAGATTCCAGAGACTTAGAATTGAGAACAAAATTCAAAAAAGAATTAGATGTCTTAAAAAAGAAAACATCTTCTAAGAAAAAACAACCACCCCAAAATATTTACAGTTCAATAAAATATAACAGGCAAGTTGCAATTGTAGGTGAAGCAAATTCTGGTAAAAGTACCTTAATGCAAATGCTGACAAATTCAAATCCAAAGATATCTGATGCACCTTTTACTACATACAAACCAGAAGCAGGCATTTTTGTATACAACGACGTTCCTATACAAATAGCAGAAGTGCCTTCTTTATATGGGGGAGATAATGATAAAAATAAAATTCAGTTCATAAGAAATTCCGATGTTATTTGTGTTGCTGTAAGAGATAAAAAAGAGCTGAGTTCTGTTATCTCTACTCTTGAAGATTATCTTATAATAATCTCCGGAAATGTTTCTGAGTCTAAGAAGCATAAATACAGATCAAAAGAGGATATCATAGAAAAACCCTCTTTTGTGGCTGCATGGTCTAAATTTGATTATGAAGAATATAATGTAGTGGACATATCTTCTCCTACTGACATCGGAGATGAAATATATAGATTACTAAATATCAGGAGGGTATACTGTTTCAAAAATGGCCAGGTAGATGGCGATCCTTTAATATTTCCCAGAAACCAAGAAGTAACAGTAGGAGATTTTGCAAAAAAAATAGGTCTAGGTAAAGACAAAATTAAAGGTGCTAAAATCTTTGGAAGTTCAACAACCCATGACGGAGAAATGGTTGGGAGGGATTATGTGCTTAATGATGGAGATAAAGTGAATCTAAAATGACTAGTGAATCAATCTACTTAAATTTAGGAACAAGCAATAAGAGAAAAGAAACTGAAAGAGACCATGCCCAACTTCGAAGAATAATGAATCTTAGATGGGAAAAAATAAGAGATTTCTATAAGCAACCATTAGAGAAAATTAAAGATCTCCAATTTAAAAGAATCCAGGAATTAGTTAAACATGCTTTTGAGACAGTTGATCTTTACAAAGAAAAATATTCTTCTGTTGGTTTTGAACCAGAAGACATTAAGACATGGAAAGATTTTCAAAAACTGCCTATATTGACCAAGGAGGAACTGATAAGCGGGTTCCCTGAAAAAACAATCAGTAAAAAACACAGCACAGAATTTACTACAAGAAGTTCAGGATCAACCGGAAAATTTGTTACTATTGCTGTATCTTCTGAGGCTATTTACATGGACACACTTCAAGGAGCAAGGCAATTCTATTTTCAAAGTGGTGGCAATTATAATCCAACAGATTTAGCTCTGTTTATCTATACAAGTCCTTGGTGGGTATCTTCAATTGATGGGGAATATCCTACAGAATTTTCCCCCACCACTATCCCTGTCGAGGAAGCTGTTAAGACAATAGAAAAATTAAGACCCAAGGTGCTATCCACTTATCCCACTTATTTGAAAAGAATCATGGGAAGAAGATGTAATCTTGAAAATTCAGGGGTTGAACTGATTGTTATACATTCAGAACAGTCAACAGAAGCTGAAAGAAAAGAACTTTCTGATTTCTTTAAGGTTAATGTACTGGATGAGTTCAGTAGTGAAGAGCTCACAAGAATCGCTCTTGAATGTACAAGTAGAAAGTATCACTTGGAAGAAGACGCTTGTTATGTTGAAGTTGTTGATCCAGAAACAACAAATGTAGTAGAAAATGGAAAAAGAGGCCTTGTTATAGGTACAAATTTGCTAAACGAAGCCACGCCAATTATACGTTATTCACAAGGAGACATTGGATCTATACAAAGAACAAATAACTGCGATTGTGGAAGTAATTTTAGGGTTATAGATTCTCCTCAAGGGAGATATATGGATTCCATTGTTGTAAATGATAAAGAAATAATACCTGCGGGCAGTTTTATGGATGTGGCTTATAATTGGTATTTGGAATTAGATGTTCCTATTCATGGGTTGAAATACCAGCTTGTTCAAAATACAAAAGGAGACTTAGATTTATTTATAGTTAAAGGTAGATTTGGTCTAAGTCCTGCTCAAAAAGGGAGAATAAAAGAAAGCCTATATCAATTAATCCCAAGAGATATGGAAGTCAATGTTCATTTGGTTAAAGAAACACCAATAGATACAGGAGACAAATATAGGCCCATAATCTCTCTATTAAACAGAATACAAGGAGATCAGGATGGATGAATTCAAGACAGCTTTGGAGCTTGTGGAAAAAAAGCTAAAAGAATTAAGAAAACAATCACCCCCTAGAAAATATGATCATAACAAACCTGCCGAAGTTGAGATAAATAAATTTTGGTTTGAGAACAAAACAATAGATAGGATTATGGTTGTTCTAAGATCCACAGGATGCAGTCATTATGGATTAAATCAAGGCTGCTCAACATGCGGGCATTATGAAGGAACAACAGATACCCCAGTAACTACAGAAGAGTATATTACTCAATGGAAAAGCGTAATTGATGGAAGCTCAATAGAAAGGAATCTTGATTTTGACATTAACGATTATCCTGTTCTTTGCTTATATAATCTGGGAAGTTTTCTTAATCCAGAAGAGGTTCCAATTGAAGCAATGAAAGAAATATTTTCTTCAATTGACTCCTTGCTAGGAATTAAAAAAACAATCATAGAATCTAGAGCAGAATATGTAACTCCAGAAGTTATTGAGAACATAAAAAGCGTGAATAAAGGTCTGATTGAAGTAGGCATTGGACTCGAATCTACTAACCCGGATATAAGAGAGCTATGTCATCATAAAAATATGCCTAATTTAGATGTTTATCTAGAAGCAATTAGAACACTGCACGACTATGATTTCAGGGCCTTAACTTATGTAAATCAAAAACCGCCTTTTTTAACTGAAAAAGAAGCAATAGATGATGCTGTAGAAACCTCAATATTCGCTTTCAATAATGGCTCTGATGCAGTATCTATTGAGCCAACTTCTTTACAAGCACATTCACTCGCAGATTATCTATATCAAATAGGATCATATAGGGTTCCTTGGTTGTGGAGCGTTATAGAAGTTGTTAGAGGAGTAACTAAGGAATTAGGAGCAGGTAGAGACTTAAGACTTGGTGGTTATTTTGATGAAGAAATATTAAGCGGAAGCCAGGGAGTTGCTCCAGGAATTGAAAGAAATGAATTATTCCCACATACAACTTCAGGAAACTGTGCTAATTGCAATGAAAGAATAATCAATGCAATAAAAGAATTCAATAAAACTTACAATGCCAATATTTTGTATGATGAACAAGAATGTGAATATTGCTCACCGATTTGGAATTCAGCAATTACAATTAAAGATTCAAGAAGAATATCTCAAAGAATAATGGATTTAATAAGAGAATAAAATGAAAATAGATTATCTATCTTGTGATGTTTGTAGCTTTAGGGCAAACAATCCTAATGAACACAAGCATCCAGAATTGTCTATTGGTGGCGTTCCAATGAATATTTGGACTCCATCATACACTTTGCCACAATCATTAACCTCAGATGAAAAAGGTATTAAGAGATTTAAGAATTGCATCCCTTTTGATATAGTAGATAAAATTACTGATGAAGAAGGAAGCACGCCCTTATTGAAATTACGGGAAGGTATTTACTTAAAAGATGAGGGGAAAAATCCAACCCAAAGTTTTAAAGATAGAGGAATGGTTATGCTTGTTTCTGACGCTTTAAGCTCAGGAAAAAATAGAATAGCAATCCCTTCAACAGGAAACGCAGCAATATCTCTAGGATATTATGCAAGCAAAGCAGGATTAGAGTCAATAGTATTTGTTCCTGAAGACACCCCCACACCAAAAAAAGAAAAATTAGAAAAACAATCTGAAGTAATATATGATCAAGACTTAATTAGAAGTTATGAACATTTTTTCGAATTCTGTGGATCTGATGATTCAGTCTATAATGGTTTTCCTGTTACTAATCTTCCTTATTCACAAGGACTTAAGACCATTGCTTATGAAATATTCCTTCAAATGCAGGATATTCCAGATTTGGTTGTTATCCCTGTAGGTAGTGGTGGCAATATTGTTGCTCAATATTATGGGTTTAATGATTTGGTAGACATGGGTCTGACTGATAAAATGCCAAAATTTGTGACAGTCCAAATACAAGGAGCAGACCCAATTACACAAGGCTATACTATCGAAAATAGGATGGATATTGTAGTGATTGAGAACCCAATAGAATCTAAAGCTGAAGCAATTGCATCAGATACCTGCTTTAATTTCTTTAAAATAATGGATATTTTAAGTAAAACAAAAGGAGTGGCGGTTTCTGTTACAGATCAGCAAATAGAAGCAACTCATGAACAAGAACTTCCTGACTTAGAATTTTCTTCAAGATCGGTTTACGCTTCTTTAGAGGAATTAGGAAATATCAAAAAAGAGGACGATATAATTGTTTTAATAGCTACTGCGGATAACAAAAATCAATCAATAGGGGAGGGTGATTAAAATTTCAGAGGTAAAAATGATTAAGCCAACTTTCTTGAATCAGCCATATCTAAAAGATAGGTCTAAATGCAGTGAGATAGTATCTGTGGTAGGGATAGGATCCAATTTAGAAAAAAGTCCAGACGCATTAAGAAAACTTAGTGAAAGATATTCTAATATAGACGGTAATGCACAGCCTATAAAAATGTATAATCCTGAAAGAGGATATATCTTAGATGGAATCACTTTTAATGATACTGGAAATATAGATGTTAGTTCAAGACCCATTGAAGAAACAATAAAGAAGGAAATTAAAAAGATATTAGATTCAAATAGCTTTCCTCTTATTTTAGGAGGAGATCATTATATAACTTTTCCAGCAGTGTCTGCATATGAAAACGAGATTACTGTAGTTCAATTAGATGCCCATAGTGATTATCTTAATGAACCTAATTTTCCAAATGGCTCTGTAATGAGGTATGTTAGTAAATTACCTAATGTACAAAAGGTAATTCATTGTGGTCTGCGTGGAAATCTCAATACAGGTCCAGGGATTGAAGATTCCATTAAAGATCAAAATACAGTGATAACATCTACTGAGCTGAAAGATAAAGGTCCAGCTTCATTATTAGATAAGATTAAAGAAAATGAACCAATTTATTTATCTTTTGATATAGATGTTTTAGATCCAAGTATTGCACCAGCGACAAATTATCCAGAACCAGCAGGCATTGATTATAGTATTGCGAGAAGGTTGATTTGCGACCTAGGAAAGAAGGGAGATGTAAAAGGCATAGATTTTGTAGAGTATAACTCTTCATTTGATTCAAATAATGTTACTGGTATCCATATAGTCAATCTTATTTTCGAATTTTTATCATCTAAATTTAGAAAAAATGAAAGAAACTTATTAGATAGCGGAGGCAATATCCCTATAATAGCTGCTACAAGAAATAAAAAACAGCCAGCAAAGGAGGATGATTAAAATTTCAGACATGTCAACTTATTTTGAAATTGCAGAAAGAAAAGGAGCAGTCCTATTAGATGCATCTAATTTTAGGATGGAATCATATCCTATTATGACTTGCATAAAAGACGCATTTGATAGATTAAAATCTGGCAAAGTTGAGTTAGGTTATGATGATCCTGCAGGGTCTTATTCTTTAAGAGAATTAGTAGCCTTGCATGAATCTAATTATGAAGGAACTGGCTTTTCTAAGGAAGATATAGTTGTAAATTCTGGTGGTGTAACTGGTTCTTTTGATAGTATTTTCCGATATTTAAAGAAAGAATCTGAAAATAATGGTAAAAATGAAATTATTATTCCAATACCAGCATATCCAGAGATAGAAAGGGGAGTAATTTATAATGGTCTAAAGCCAGTATTGACCTCTACTTACTTTGAAAACAGATTCCAACCAAATGTAAAAGATATTCAAAATTGCATAACAGAGAAAACCTCATGTATATTTCTCACATCTCCTGGAAACCCATGTTGTAGCTATATTAATCAAAATACATTGGAAGATGTAATTAATTTAGCAGAATCCTCAGGTATTGTGGTTGTTTTAGATGCTATCTTTGAAGAAGCAACAAGAAATCCAAGAAGCCACAATTTCTTTTCAACATCAAACTACTCTAAATTGATAAAGATAAAAGGCCCAAGTAAAGATCGACCTCATATGAATGATTTTAGAATTGGCTGGAGTATTTCTAGAGACCCCTCCATTGTAAAAAGCCTTAATTTAGCATCTGAGGTCGCCGGTTTTTGTGTTTCAAAAACAATAGATGAAATAATGAAAGCCGAGATGAGATTGAGAGCAAGTATGGATGTAGGAGCCACATCTCCAGAAGCTTTACAATATTCTGAAGAACTCGATAGTTTTTTTAATAAAATTAAGCAAGGAGTAAACTCATCTCTGGAGTTATGTCAAAATCATCCAGTTGTTGAAAAAGTATGTCTACCCGAAGCAGGCAATATATTCTTTTTAAAGATAAATAAAGATTACGCAGGGAGAAAGGGTATAGGGAATGCCCATGAATTGTTTGAGTATATTTTAGAAACTACAAATATAGGTATTACTCCAGGACACATATTTCAAACAAAAGAAGAAGAGCTTTGGTTTAGGACTACAATGTCAATGGATCCTACAAAATTTACATTAAATCTTAGAAATGTCTTAGACTCCTTAAAATGAACAGCAATATATTGAGAAAGATATTAGAACTTGTAAGAAGCGCAGATTTTGATAGAGAGCCTTATTTTTATTTATATTCTATGGATAAAATCAATACCCAACTTTCTGGTTTAAAGGAGAATCTTCCTGAAAATGTTGCTTTGTATTATGCCATGAAAGCTAACCCTAATAAGGAAATATTGTGCCACCTGAAAAAATCTCAAAAAGTTAATGGTATTGAGGTATCCTCTGCTGGAGAACTGGAGAAAGCCTTAGAATTCTTTGAACCTAAAGAAATAATTGCAACAGGCCCTGGAAAGAATAGATATGAACTTCAACGCTATATTGAAGAGGGAATTAGACAAATAAATGTTGAGTCTTATATTGAAGCAATAAGAATCAAAGAAATAGTTAAAAAAACTACAAATCACCCAGTAGATGTGTTAGTAAGAGTTAATATTGATTATTCTCCAGAAAAAGCACATATTTTGATGTCTGGTTTTTCCTCTAAATTTGGAATAGATGAAAAGGGAATAGAAGAACAAACTGCATTAATATCTAATCTAGAAGGAATCTCCCTCCAAGGGATACACGTATTTGCTGGAAATGGGGTGCTTGATCATGAAATCATTCTAGATTATTTTAATTATATTTTTGGGATGGTTAATAGATTAGAAAATAAGGGAGAGGGCATACCTATTATCGATCTTGGTGGTGGTTTTGGAATAGATTATAAAGGCGAAGGAAGAAGTTTGGATATAGTATCTTTAGGAAAAAACATGTCTGAGCTAATATCAAAACAAGGATATGAAAACAAAGAATTAATTCTTGAATTAGGCAGATATATAGTTGGTGAATCTGGTTATTATGTTACTGAAATATTAGACATAAAAGAGTCTAAAGGCAAAAAGCACATCATTACAGCAGGTGGAATCAATCATCAGAGAAGACCATGTGCAACTGAAACAAACCACCCAGTAGAGATAATTTCTATGAAAAAACCATTACTCCATCCTGGACAACCCTCCGTAAGGAACGAAATTATAGATATTGGTGGACCATTATGTTTATCTGCAGATATTCTTGCTAAAGATATCCAGATTAAAAATGCTAATATTGGGGATTTGGTTGTAGTACATCAGTCAGGAGCATATGGTTCAAGTATGGGTGCAAACAATTTCTTAAGCCACCCAATAGCCAAAGAATATTTATTGAGGTAAAAGATGGCAAATAAATCTTCAGTTTTTTCTCAAAAGGATAGAAGAAAATTAACAATACAAATAGGTTTATATACTCAATAAAAATAATTCTTAATATGATTATCAAAAATGTTCCTTTTATAGGAGACAAAAAAGAAGAATACGCTTCATGTCAAGGACCACCAACTGTGATGATGATATTGAAGTTCTTTGATATAGATGTATCTTTTTCAGAGCTTTATAAGAGAATGAGATACAAAAAAGGAAAGTGGTTCTTTGAGATGTATATTGTTGAATTATTATCTTCATTTGGGATTAACTCTAAATATCATAGTAGCGAAGACCTAAAGAAGATAGGTAATGATGAAGAAGAACTAAAAAAAGTTGGAGGACCTAGAGAAGAGGTAGACGTAGAACATTATGACTCCAGCGTTGATTTTGTTTTGAAGAATAATCTATTTGAAAAAAGAGAAGTAACACTTGATTTCATCAAATCACAGATTGAACAAAAAAAGCTTGTGATTGCAGTTATTAATCGAAACATACTCACTAGGGGAAGCGGATACAAAGGACATTTTATATTGATAAAAGGTTTTGATGAATCTAATTTTATATGCAATGATTCTTATTTAGGTGAAAACCTCAAAATTTCATTTGAAAAGTTCAAAGAAGTGTTTTATTATCCAGGAATTGATGAAGACAACAAAGAAATAAAAACATACCATATAGTGGTGATTGGATAATAATTTATCTAGAAGTAAAGTTGACTAAACTCAACAGACTTCTCTAACGAGAAGCGTCAGCCTGTCTTTCTAACTCAAGCTTTTTAGAAATAGCTGCAGAATTATTGCTTAACTTGTAAGCATTCATTATCTCATCAGCAAGAGCATCTTCAATTGCTTTCTTAGAATTAAAAGATTTTTGATAAGCACCTTGGCAGAAATATCTCAATGCAATATCTATCCTTCTCTGTGGAGCGCACTCAACTGCTTTTGGATACCTTGCTCCTCCGTATTCGATTGTGATTATCTCTTCTCTTGGAGCAGCATTCTCCAGAGCCTGGACAAATACTTTTATTGGATTCTCTTTTGTCAAAGCTTCAATCTTTAAAAGAGCCTTTTCAACAATCTTGTATGCATTTCCAGCTTTTCCAGTGATATGTCCTGAACTTCTGAAATGTTTCTTGCTTTTATGCCCTGGAACCATCACTTTATTCATCAGTCTCTCAATAATAAAAACTTTGGATTTGTGGAATCTTTCTCCAGCATATCTTGCTCCTGTCCTAGGAACAATCTTTGGTTCAACAACAATATATTCTATTAAACCCTTATCTTTAATCTTGATATCTCCTGTATCCCATCTGTCAAATGCTTTAATCATTTGTTCAAATCTCCGATTTTAACACTGAAATTTTTATTTAAAAATTTCATTTTCTAGCCTTCTCTATCTTTCCCCTTAGTAATGCATTCAAGCTTTGATCATTAACTTTCTTGACACACCATCTTACTCCTGGAATATCTCCTTTTGCTCTGCCCATCTTCCCGCCAATACACTCAATAACAACCTCATCGTGCTCATCAATCAGCTTAGTAGCTCCGTCACCAGGAGCAAAAGCAGTGACTTGCTTTCCATTCTTGATAAGCTGCACTCTGACACACTTCCTCATAGCAGAGTTTGGCTGTTTTGCCTCCAATTGAACCTTCTCAAGAACAATGCCCTTTGCCTGAGAACTTCCTTCCAATGGATCAGCCTTTTTCTTCAACCCAAGCGTCCTCTTTGTATATTTACTAGAATGCCATCTATTAGATCTGCTTCTTTTCTTCAATCTTCTTACTGACCCTAATCCTCTTGATTTATTTGCCATTGTTTAGTATCATTCTTGATTTATAATATATTTAAAAACCTTACTATTATACAACTTTTATCTCTTTGATATCAAAATACCTTTTAACTATATCTTCAAATCCCCGCAAATTAATAGCTTCTCTGCCAATCAAATAACCTCTTGTCTGTGAATCAGGAGGAATTATTGTAACAATACCATCATCTTCAGTTATCTCTTTTGCACCAAGAGGATGGATTACATTCTTGACAAACTCAATCAAATCATCACTGTACTCAACAATCTTCACTTTCTTCTTCAATATGCCTTCCAATTTCTTGATATTCATTCCTTTCTTGCCAACAGCAATTCCAGCCTTACCCTCAGGAACAATAAAGACAATCTTCTCATGCTGCTTAAAACAGTCCTTTGCATTAACTTTAGTGATTTTCTCAAAAAGAGAAATAAACTTCATCAGATCAATGTCAAATTTTATCTTTATTCCCAACTTATTACACCTTTACTCCTAGCAAAGAAATAGAAAATGGTTTTTTGCAGACAACTCCTAATTCACTATTTGGCTGCTTCAGCTGGACAACATCTACCTTAGCCAGCTCAGCATAATGATTTACACTCTCTTTAACATCAGCAGGGCAATTAGAAGTAATAAACACTTTGGATAACTTCCCTGATTTCAAATTCTTCAAAACATTATTAGTGCCAATAACAATTTTTCCTTCTTTTACAACTTTTTTAATATCATCTATTGCTCCCATGCTATTTCACCTTTGTGATCAATCCAGGAAGTCCAGTTCCGACTGGAACAGGCTGGTTCAGCATAACATTCTCAACAACAGAATTCAGTTCATCAACCTCTCCAACAAGAGCAGCATTGATTATATGCCTTATTGGAGTCTCAAAAGAAGCTCTTGCCAAGACAGAGGCTTTCTTGCTTACAATACCATATCTTGTGATGCCTTTTACCTCTCCATTAAAGCACATTGTATCAGCCACAAGCATGACATGCCTTAGATCAACATTCAATCCCTGCGCTTCAATGACCTTGTTGACCTCATTCATGACAACCTGTCTTGCAGCCTCAACACCCAAAATATCAGCTGTTTCAAACACATCATTACTCACAGTCCTTGTCTCATCAACTTCTTTCAATGGGAGTATATCATTCAAATTGCTTCCAGCAGTAATAATAATAAATTCATCATCTCTTTTAACAGGCAATACTTGCTTTATCCCTTTTACACCTTTGACATAGATATCCTTTATCTTTTCCTTTATCTTGTAGATGTCTCCTACACCAACTTCTTTTCCTTTTTGTTTCAGTATAATCATATCATCCTTTTTCTTTACAGATATCCCTTTCAATTGCTTGCCTAAAGAAGCTGTAATCTGTGAAGGGGTGATTCCAATCTCTTTCATCTTCTCATTATCTAACTTTAATTCAATCTTAGAATCAACAATACTTACAGAAATATCAACCAGGACCTCTTTTATTGTTGTCTCTTTGATAGAAAGCGCTAATTGCCTTATGTTCTTTCCAGTGCTCCACGGTTTCTTCAAAAATATCTCCATCATAGGGGTCTTGATATTCTTCCTTCCATCCAAAATCTCAATTATCCTAGGCAGCCCCACTGTAACATTCATCTCTGCAACACCAGCAAAGTGGAATGTGTTCAATGTCATCTGCGTGCCCGGCTCTCCAATTGATTCAGCACTGACTAATCCTACACTTTCTCCTGGCTCAACCTTTGTTTTCTTGTATTCCTTATAAACTTCCTTTAATACCCTATTGACTCTTCCTTCTCCCATCCCTTTAGTTATCTCTTTAACCTCTTCTAATATATTTCCTGGAATCTTTCCTTTGTATTTTTGATATTCTTTAGCCATCTTTATTTCACATTATCAATTATTCTTTGAACATTCAATATTCCATTTTCTGATTTTGAGACATCAATTCCGTCCTCCCCGTAATTAAACTGCACAACCTTTCCGCTGGCATCTCTTACAGTGCCATCATACTCAACCTTCAAATCCTGCATTGCATTGGCTAATCTACGATACAAATAGCCAGATTTTGGAGTCCTTAAGGCAGTATCCATCAATGAATCTCTTCCAGTTATTGCTCCAAAAAAGAATTCATATGGAGTCAGCCCGCCCTTATAGCCATCTCTTATAAATCCGCGGGCATTTGAACTCAAATCTCCTCTCTTAAAGCTTGACATTGTTCTTCCAATATAGCCTTTCTCAATCCTTTTTCCTCTCATAGCCTGCTGCCCAACACAAGCAGCCATTTGAGCTAAGTTAAGTGGACCTCCTCTGCTTCCAGAATCACTCATAACAGAGCTTCCTGTGTTTTTATTCAAATGCTCTGCAACTACTTTTCCTGTTTCGTTCCTAGCTTTGTTTAATAATTCTAAAATCTTCAATTCAAGTGTTTCCTCAGCAGTCCTTCCTGGGAATATCTCTAATTTTCCCTGATGATAGAGATTAATCAGATTATTAACATCATCCTCAGCCTTGTTCAATATCTCTCTTATCTTTATCTTTGCAGGCTCTGGCAAGTCAGTGTCAGACAAAGCAGCTGTAAATCCGTGCCTTGTCAGATACACTATGCCTAATTTGAATATCCTTCCGAGAATCTTTATAGCTCTTCTTTGCCCGTACTTTTTATGGATATTTCTCAGCAGCAATCCAGCCCCTTCTCCAAGATTATCCCTGTCCATTACCCCCTTTACCAATCTGCCGCTCTTTATCACAACATCATTCTCTCCATGCTCGTCAGCTCCTCTTGATTTTCCTTTAAAGCTAAAATCCTTAGGCAGTACACAAGAGAAAACATCCCTTCCGCTAATAGCTTCTTTTGAAGGAAGCTTTGAGAAATCATCAACTCCAATAGCCATCAATAAATCAACTGCCTCTGCTTTACTCAATTTAGTCCCTCTTGTAAGCAGATAATTGCCAGATATAGCATCTTGCACGCAGCCGATTACACTCAGCCCGTATCTTGGAGAAATCAGCTGTGTCTGCACTTCCATCAGCATCTCTGCTTCTGATCTTGATTCCTCTGTCTGCGGAATATGCAGGTTCATCTCATCCCCGTCAAAATCAGCATTATAAGGATGGCATACAGCAGGATTCAGCCTGAATGTCCTTCCAGCCAATACCCTTACCCTATGGCACATCATGCTCATCCTGTGCAGGCTAGGCTGCCTGTTGAATATTGCAATATCTCCGTCCATCAGATGCCTCTCAACAATAAATCCAGGTTCAAGCTCCTCAAGCAGTGCTTCTTGTGTTTCATCTGTTATCTTTTTCTTCTTGCCGTCAGGCCTTACTATATAATTAGCTCCTGGATATTTTGCAGGTCCTCTTTCAACAAACTTCCTCAGATAATCGATATTCCACTCAGTTATTTTCTCTGGTATGGTCAGCTTCTTGGCCACTACTTTTGGAACTCCAACTTCATTCAGCTCAATCATTGGATCCGGGCTGATGACAGTTCTAGAACTAAAGTTTGTTCTCTTTCCAGCAAGGTTATGCCTAATTCTTCCTTCCTTGCTTTTGATTCTCTCAGTTATTGTCTTAAGCGGCTGCCCAGATCTATGCCTAGCAGGAGGCAATTGCGCAACATTATTGTCAAAGAATGTAGTAATATGATACTGCAGCAGATCCCACAAATCCTCTATAATAATCTCAGGAGCTCCTGCATTAATATTCTCAAATAGCCTCTGGTTGATCCTTACTATATCTCCTAATTTATGAGTCAAATCATCCTCTGATCTCTCACCAGTTTCAAGAGTAATAGAAGGCCTCATTGTTACAGGAGGAATCGGCATTACAGTCAGCACCATCCATTCAGGCCTTACATATCCAGCTCTTAATCCAAATACATCCAAATCTTCATCAGGTATCTTCTCCAGCCTTGCCCTTACTTCAATAGGACCTATCTTTTTATCATTCTCAAGGAAAGTAGTCGGCTTCTCCAGTGAAATCTTTTGCTGTCTTGCTTTGCAATGAGGGCACTTGTTTACTGTTTTCAGGCTGGCAATAATAGCTTTTACAGCTGCTCTTCTTCCTTCCAAATCCCCTTCTTCTTCAGCTTTCTCTAATTTATCTTTATACCTGTTTATCCTATCCCCTGGAATCAATATCTTTCCGCAGTCCTTGCAGGTGCTTCTCAACAGATCAAGAATAACCCCCACAAAACTGATATGGATTACAGGCCTTGCTAATTCAATATAACCAAAATGCCCGATGCATTCCTTCAGCTTGCTTCCGCAAGTCTTGCACCTTAAACCAGGATCAATTACTCCCAATCTTATATCCATCAATCCGCCGTCAACAGGATAACCTTCTTTGTCATAAAGCTCAGGTGTAACTACCTTTGCAGTGGCCATCTTCTTGATCAGCTGCGGGCTCGCTACCCCGAATACAATGTTCTCTATCTTTTTGTACACATACTCTTGTGGAATCTCTATTTCTTCTGCCATTGTTAAAAATTTATTTTTAACCTTGTTGGGCTTTGCCCAACATTGTTTTAATATTTATAAGCAAGCCCCAATTTAGGATACACGCACAATGATTTGAACTCATCCAATATCAGCTTGAATGCATAGCTCATCTCAACATTTGTTACCTCTACATTATCCCCGCATATCGGGCAATAGCTTTTGTTCTTATGACTATCATAGATTGCAATCAATCCGCACTGCTCGCACACCGGCACCATTGTCTTGTCTGCATCAAACCTTTCTTTCAATAACAGCGAAGCTCCGTGCGCTACAAAAGTATCCTTCTCCATCTCTCCTAATCTCAATCCTCCTTCTTTTGCTCTTCCTTCTGTCGGCTGCCTTGTAAGCAGCTGTATAGGACCTCTTGCTCTTGCATGGATCTTGTTAGCAACCATGTGTTTCAGTTTCAGATAATACATATTTCCAATAAATATCTTGGCCTTGTACATCTCTCCTGTCCTTCCATTATATAATGTTTCAACACCATCTTCTCTAAATCCAAATGCAAGCAATTCCTTTCTCAGATCTTCTTCTTTCTCAGAATGGAAAGAAGTTCCGTCAATATACCTTCCGCCTAATGCTCCTACTTTTCCACCTAGCAATTCAATCATATGGGAAATTGTCATACGAGAAGGAATACCATGAGGGCTGAAGATCAGATCAGGAGTTATACCATCTGCACTGAACGGCATGTCAGATGAAGGGACAATCAGTCCAATGACTCCTTTCTGCCCGTGCCTTGAAGTGAACTTGTCTCCAATCTCCGGAATTCTTTGGTCCCTAACTCTAACCTGCACTAACTTGTTTCCTTCCTCATTTTCAGTTATCAGGACAAAATCAATGACTCCCTGCTCTCCGTGGCTTACAGATACAGAGCTCTCCCTTCTTGTTGCAGCAGCTAAGTTATATTCATCCAGGCTGCTCAAGAATCTTGGCGGAGAGGTCTTTCCGATGATGACATCTCCTTCTGCAATCTTTGCTTCAGGATAGATAATTCCATCCTTTTCCAGTAATCTATAATCATGCTCGGTTTTATATCCTTTGACATCTTTGTCTGGAATGCTGATATCATCCACCAGTCCTCCTGAATATCTCAGCTCTTCAGCAATGCTTGGCCTGTAATAGCTGCTCCTGCCAAAGCCCCTGTCAATTGAACTTTTGTTGACAACAATAGCATCCTCCATATTATAACCATCATAGCTCATCACAGCAACAATTATATTCTGCCCGCTAGGATGATGCTCATCTCCATAGATATCATGCATCATTGTCTTGACAACAGGCACCTGCGGGCTGTGCAGCAAATTAACATCCATATCCATCCTTACAAGATAGTTTGCAGCATAAAATCCAAGAGCCTGCTTCTGGTTCTTGCTTCCCATATTGACCCTTGGAGTAGGAGTATGATTTGCAAAAGGCACTAGTGAAGTGCATAATCCAAACATATCCATTGGAGTTAATTCTAGATGAGTATGCTCTGTTCTCAATTCTTTTTCAGAAAAAGCAATAAGAGCATTTTCTTCTTCACTCGCATCCAAGAACTCGATAACACCCTGGTGCATGAGGTCGCTCCAGGAGATCTCTCCCTGCTCCAGCTGCTTGACATGCTTCTCAGTCAGCATTGGAATCCCATCTTTTACTATGATCAGCGGCCTTCTTGCTCTTCCTTTGCCGCCCTCAATCTTGATTATATTTGATTTATCATCATAATAGATATTATTATTAGCTGAAACATTCCCTTTTCTTCTCTCGCTCTTGAACTGCTCAATAAACAAAACAGGGTCTTCAACCCCTCCTACATATTTTCCATTCAAATAAAGTTCAGTTATTGTCATTTTGTGATAAGATTTGCTCCCAGATTCTTGATATGCTTCAATAACTCCTCTTCATCAGAGTCATGGGATGTCTTGCACAACAATGCAAGATTCTTTCTCAGTCCGATATTGGTTCCTTCAGGCGTTTCAATCGGGCATAATCTTCCAAGATGAGTAGCATGCAGTTCTCTGGCTTCAAAATTCTCCTGCGAAGCAGACAGCGGGCTTACAACTCTCTGCAGATGGCTCATTGTATCCAGGAAATTCAGTCTTTGGATTCTCTGGCTTATTCCCTTTCTGCCGCCAACCCAGCTTCCTGTTGCCATTGCGCTGTAGATCCTTGAAGTAAGCAGTTTCTCTCTTATAATAACCTTGATTGACGGGAACTTCCCCCTCTTGACAATCCTCTGGAAATTATACAGCAAGTCCCCAATCAACACCTTAAGATTCATCCTTACCAGATCAGACAGCAGATCCCCGCTTAATTTCAATTTCTTGTTCATATAATGGTCTTTGTCATCTGTTGGCAATACTCTGTTAGAAACATCAACAAACTTCTTTATCATCTTGCATAAGTTATATGCTTTGAACAGCCTGTCTTCTTTTTCAACTCCAAGATGAGGCATCAGATACTTGTCAACTATCTCATTCATCCTCTCCAGTCTTATTTCCCTTGCCTGGGTTATCCCTATCTTCTTAGCAATCCTGTCCATTGCATCTTCTTCAGATTTGATGTCAGTATAGTCAAACAGGTTTACAAGCACATCATCATATTGCTTGTCCTCAGAAACAGCCTTCATTATCTCTTCATCTTTCAATAACCCTAAAGCTTTGATAACCATGATTATCGGAACTCTTTTTACTCTTGTGAATGACAGGTATATTGCCCCGCTCTTTGATTTCTCAAATATATGGGGGATCTTAAAAGCCCCTCTCTCAGAAAACATCTTGCCCACATACTCGCTTGGCCCAGTAGATGCTTTCTCCACAAGCAGCTTGTTTGCAGCAAGATCCTCTACATTGATCAGCACCTTTTCAGTCCCATTGATGATAAAATATCCGCCAGGATCATCAGGGTCCTCTCCCCTCTCAATAAGTTCTTCCCTGTTCAATCCATTCAAGTGGCAGAACTTGCTCTTCAGCATGATTGGGATATTCCCTATCATTGTTGTAAAACTCTCTCTTTGCACACCATTGATATGAGCTGAAACTTCAATATACATCGGAGCAGAATAAGATATCTTCCTAAGCCTTGCTTCAGTCGGATATATTGCCCTCTTGCTGCCGTCAGCTTCAGTTATCTCTGGCTTTGTAACCCATATCTTGTCAAACCTTATCTTGAATTCATCAACATCAGGCGGGATTATAGTAGGCTCAACTTCCTTGTTGTCATCAACAATCTTCTGAAGCTCATGCTCTATAAAATTATTGAATGATTCAATAGTAGAATCAACAAAACTCTGCTCTTCAAAATACTTCTTTATCAATATTTGGTATCTATTCACTTACAACTCCCCTGTAAAATTCAACTTCCCCTGCAGTTGGGCTTTGCCTTATGATCTTGATTATATCCCCTTCCTTGACAGTCAAGCTAAAAATAGCAGGGTCATCTTTCTTGATCTTAGGCAGCTCTTTCAAAGAAATATTGTACTTCTGAAATAGCTCTTTCTTCTCCTTCTCAGACAATTTAACATGTTTTGGGATGAGAATATGCTTCTTTATTACTATTTTCTTTTTTCTCTTTGCCATTTTGCCTATCCGAAATAAAATGTGGGCCGGAGAGGTTCCCCACGTCAGAACCTTCGGTTCCGACACCTCCGACACGAGCTTTCTCGCATTGCTCGAAAGTGAATATGAATGTGGGCCGGACGAGATTCGAACTCGCGACCACTTGATGACTTTCTTTTTTGCCCTGGTTAAAAGTCAAGTGCTCTACCAGGCTGAGCTACCGGCCCTACGCCCTGGTCGGGACTTTCAAAGCCAAAGGCGTTTCCACCTTTAACCCAATTTGAACCCGAGTTGAAGCCTTTTTGCGAAGCATAAAACCCTTATAAGGATTTTAACCATCACGACAGGGCTTCGTGCTAGGCCGAGCTACACTACCAGGGCATTTATTTATTAAGAGCCTATTATCTACCTATAGATAAATGTGAAGCTTATTTAAGCTTCTTTAGACTATAGAAAGATGAATTAGGCATAGGGCTTTGATTTTTTCTTAATATATAAAGGTTTCTGAAAATCAGCTATTTGAGCCCTTTTAATGAAAAAAATCCCCGCTGCCGGATTTGAACCAGCGATCCCTCGGTATTGGCTGACTCATTATCATCCAAGCAAAAAATGCATAGTCAATGAGTGAATTCATCTACAGCCGAGTGCTCTACCACTAAGCTAAGCGGGGCTATAGAACAAGTAAAATACTATATATAAAAAAGTTTTGGAAATTATTTAAGTGCTTACCCCTGTTAGATTAGAATAACCAGTTATAGTCTTCCCCTTTCTCTTGAAGCTCACTTTTGCCCTAGGTATGCTGAATTTTCCTATAATGCTCAGCTTTGACTTGATTGTATAGCTGATCAGCCTGTCCTCTCCAGGAGCAATGTCTTCTATATCCCACTTCATGACCATTCCTTTTGTCTTGTGCCTAAAGGCTCTGCTAGGCCTCAATGTCCCTTCTCCAAACTCTTTTGCAATATGGGCAATATTCGGCACATAATCAGTTATAGTCGCTTTCTTGATTGTTTTCTTGGCATTGCTTGTCAAGCCAAGAGTCACTTTCATCTCTGATATGCCTCCTTCTTTTGTGCCGACATCAGAAACAGTTTTCCTGATTGTCAATGGGCTTCTGTATCTGTAATAGATAAAAAGCAGTATAGCTCCCAAGATTATCAAATACATTATTATCCTGTAATTAGTAGTTATTACAACCTCTTTGCTTTCTCCTGGTTTTAATGGCACATCAATGACAATATACCTTTGCCCGTCTTCTTTTTCTGTGCTTGCATCAAGATTGACAGAAGTGAATATGTTGTTGATTATTGTGGTAGGTATCTTTATTATCTCAACAGAATCAATATTTGAGATGCTTGTCACTGTTTTTGTAATCCTTTTCTTGAATAGGAAATCGCTTACTGTCTCATCTTCTTTAAAAGCAGAGCCTATCTCTGCTATTGTTATAGGCTTTACAACCCTCTCGACAGCCTCTCCCTCTTTCCAAAGCTCAAAAATAAGCTTGTATTCTCCTGGCTGTTGTAATGGATCAATATCATAATTGAATTCAACAATCTTTTTCCCAAGCGGGATCAACTTGACTTCCTGCTCTGTCTCAAACCCAGAAGCATCACTTGAAATCTTCAATAACAAATCAGATAAATCCAGCAGATTCTGGTTTTCAAGCCTGACCTTGACATTGACTGCCTTGCTTGGATCAACAGTTGTAAGCATATCAACTGTAACCCTTATTGAAGGCCTGTAAGCACTGATAGCCTTATCACTGCTCCTTACATTGACCTGCGCAATGCCTGTATAAGCAACTTCATCTGTACTCAGATCCTTTACATTGATCTTGACGCCGTATATCTTTCCAGGCTCAACATATTTTGAAGGTGTGATGATCAGCTTATGGCTAGTGTCTCCTTTAGGATACGCTTTGATATCTTCAGTAGGAACATCCCATTCAATATCAGGAGAGTACACTCTAAATTCCTTGATTGAATTCATATTGTTTGTTATAATAAGCAGATACTGCGCATTCTCTCCAGAATCAATCTCAGCCCTTATCTCACTCAACTCAAACTCAAAATCCTCAGCAGAAACAGCAACCAAACTCAATAAAAGCGCCATTAATAGTATAATTATCTTTTTCATCTTCACACCTCAAATCAATACTCTAATTGTCCTTTACTTATATATAAAGTTTTTGTAAGAATTAAATATGATGCTTACTTATTCAAAACAGTAATTCTATCTGCTCTTTTAGTTCCTGCACAAGTACCTTCCTTAAAATAAGTTTCATCAGGATGATAAAACTCCCTTAAAGGGATTGACTGTTGGTAGTGATTTCCTGCAGGAAAACTAATTCTAGAACCCTTATTAACTAACCTATCTATAGATTCTTTTTTAACGCTTTCTCCATCAACAACAGACACAGCTATAATCTTTCCATTATCATCTCTTTTGCATTTAAGAGTATACTTTGACTCTAATTTTACTGTTTCATTAGAATGACTTACCCATCCATCATATTCAGGAACTTTAGAAAGAGTATTTTGATAAGATTCTTCTAACACAGTTGCTACAACAGGAGTTAATGATTCTTGATAAAGCCTTGCCCTTTCCCTCTCCATCTCTTTATGAGAAGGACCCGCAAGTAAACCAATAGCTATTAAAGCAGGAATAAAAGCACTACATAAACAAACATATGTTATATCCACTATTTTCTCAAATGTTGTTATTTCTTCAGTCATTATATTTCAATAGTATGATATTTTCTTTATAAACCTTTCGTTTTTTACTACCTATTAGTAATCATTAACAAAAAGAAAAGATTAAATACTTCAACTACTATATATAGTAGTGAGGGGTGGTGGTCTGCAAAACCTGAGCATTGGCCAGCTCAAGGTGCCAGCACCACCTTTTAATTTCTAAAAAATTTTAAGAACTAACTTCACTCACATGCTCATTCTTGCTTACTTTAACCACATTGTCAACAAAACTTTCTATCTTGCTTTCATGAGAGACAATTATTGTCTGCTTCACTCCAATCTGCTCCAGCACTTCCCTTACTTTATCAAGCTGCTCAGAACTAAAGCCATCAGTCGGCTCATCCAATATTATCAAATCCTTTGTCTTTATTTCCATCAGATCATTGACAACCTTGTTCAAAGCCAGCCTATAAGCAAGCGCAGCAGAAGTCCTTTCCCCGCCGCTTAGATTCTCAATAGAAATCTCATAACCATTCTGCTCAATAACAGGACTAAAGCTATCATCTAATCTTATATTGATTGTCTCATCTTCCATAAGCACATTAAACCATCTCTTGAATAATTCATTAAACTCTGCATGCACATTCAGCATAACCTGCTTCTCCATTGTTGAAGTAAGCTTCAAAAAACCCCCCTCAAGCCACTGCAATAACTCTCCAAGATGTCTCAGCATTTCCTTTGCCTTCTTCTTGACATCAATCTCTTGTTCAATAATCTTTAATGTTCTTTTTATCCCTTCCATCTCTTTCTCAACACCAACCTTATCCAGCTCTATTTTCCTCTCAGCTTCAATTGCTTCATCAACTTTAATCTTTAATTTATTATATTCTTCTTCAATCCCTTTTAACTCTAAGATATTTTTATCCAATTCATTTTTATTTGCATACATCTCTCCTATTAACTTCTTAATCTCCTGCTGTTTTAACAGTAAATCCTCTTTCCTCTTTCCTCTTTCAATAACTTCTTTTTTCTTCAATTCAACAACAGAAAACTCGCTTATGACATTCTTTAATTCCTCTAACTCCCTCCTTAATCCAGCCAGCTTGGCTTCATCCTCTTTTTCTTTTTCAAAATATCTTTCAATCCCTTTATCGCAGTCATAAATCCTATCGTTCTCTCTTCTCATAATAAAATCCTTGTGCTCTTTTTCAACCACCTGCTCGCACATTGGACATTTGCTTATCTTCAATATCTTCAGCTTAATCTCTTCTGCCTGTTTCTTCTTTACCTTAAACTCATGCAGTGCACTATCCACTTCTCTAAGTACTTTTTCAACAGCAATAAGCTCATTCTCCTTTGCACTAATCTTTCTATTAAGCTCTTCAGCATCAAATTCATCTTTTTCAGCAATCTCTTTCTTTAACTCACTAACTCTTTTCTCAATCTCTTCTACCTCAATCTTGATGTTCTTAAACAGCTCATGCTTGTTCCTCTCCTCAACCTCAGCCAAATTCCTCTGCTGTTTTAATGAAGTCAACTCCTTGATCTTCTCTTCAACCCTTTCAATACTTTCTTTCCTCTCAATAACCTCTTTCTTGGCTTGCTCCAGCTTTGGCATCAATTCTTCTTTTTTGCCTTCCAACTCTGCAACTTCTTTCTTTGCATCCTCTCTCTGCTGCTTGTTCTCTTCTAACCCGCTGATCCTTCCTTCTAATTCCTTTCTCTTATCCTTAATATTCCTTGTAATAACAATGCAGTTCTCAGCTATCCTCTTGTATCTGTCAATCCCAAACACTTTTCTCAGAGTATCCAGCCTTAGCTCAGCATCCTCAACAAGAATCTCTTTCATCTCTTCCTGCGGAGTATAAACTGTATATCTATAAACTAAATTCTTTGTCTTGCTCACAAGCTCTTTTGGATATCCTAATAAAGAAATAATATCTGATTTCAGCTCAACAGCTGTAGCTTCTTTCTTTATCCCGTCTTTTATTATATAACCAGCAGCCTGTCCAATCTTATCCTTGCTTTTTTTAATCTTCCTCTTGACAATGATTTCCTTCCTATCAACTACAAACTTCAGTTCCACACTGCCTTCACTCTTTCCATTACGCAGCAGACTTTCTCCACTCAGCCTTTTTCCTCTTATCCCAAACAAAGCAAACTCAATTGCCAACAATATAGAACTCTTTCCGCAGCCAATATCTCCTGATAACAACGTACTGCCGTCTTCAAAACTGATCTCACTATTTAGATAACTCCTAATATTCTCTAGCTTAACAGATTTTAATAACATTGCCCCAGAAATAAGAATAAATTCTGATTTTATATATTTTTATATTGCGTAAGCAATATAAAATCTTGCACGGCTCTGCCGGGCATTGTTTTTATATAGTCTAGAACAAAGAAGCAGCTCCAACAATCCCTGAATCTGAACTGCCTTTAACAACAGGAACTTTCTTTACTGCTCTTTTAGAAATCTCTTTGTTCATCCCTGCTTTAAACTTAGAAAAAGCCTTTGAAATTCCGCCGCCTATAACAACAGCATCAGGATCAAATGCATTGATTAAATTAGCAATTCCAATACCTAATTTTCCACCAATCTCATTCCAAGCTTTTGCAGATTTCAACTCTCTAGGATATTTTCCATAATCTCTTATGATTGCTTTCCCAGAAACATAGCTTTCTAAACTGCCTTGATTAAAATCTCCTTTTTTTCCATCATACTTTATTGTGCAGTGCCCTAGCTCTCCTGCATTACCATTTCCAACATATAATTTTCCGTCAATAACAACTCCTCCGCCAACACCAGTCCCTAATGTCAGTCCAACAACATTTTTCTTTCTCAGCCTTTTGCTCTCTCCTAAAACAAAACAATTAGCATCATTATTCATCAAAATTTTTTTCTTAAATCTCTTAGAAATAATCTTCTTGATATTCACGCCTTTCAAAGGCAAGTTAGGAGTTTTTCCAATAACACCTTTTTCATAATCAGCAGGGCCTGGCATGCCAATCCCAATCCCTTTGGCTTTTTTATCAAACACAGCAGAAATACATTCAATCAGATTCTTAATAATCTCCTTCCTGCTTCCACCAGTCCCAACAACAGCTTTCTTAAGAATTCTTTTGCCTGCAACCTGCCCAGCTTTAATCTCAGTTCCGCCAATATCTACTCCAATTATCATAGTCTTTTCTTCAGTTCCTTAATCAAAGGAACAGGAGTTGGATCAATCTTATTCATCAAAGCAAGATAATAAGAAGTCAAATCACCTATATAGATAGTGCTCAGCATTCTTGCTAACAATGATTTTCCTCTGACATGAATCTCAGCAATATTTGTTTGGGTTTTGATCAATTTCTTGGTTATGACCATCCTCTTCTTTACTTTAATCAAATCTTTTTTGTCCCTTATGAACACAGCAGCTAATTTATTTCCTTGTTTCTTAAATCAAAGAATCTCATTGTGATTCATCTCAGGAAATACATGATAAAAAGCAGGCTGCTTAGCATTTTCATTTACCTGTGTCTTAATCCTATAAGCAACAGCCCCCATATCTTCAGAAGCATAAAATACAGGAATCTTTCTATACAGCTTCTTAGCAAGCATAAAAGCCATCTTGCATGATTCCTTTGGCCTCAATAATCTGATAGCCTCATTAATAGCAGCACTCTGGTTTGGAATGATTCCATTGCTAGACAAGACAGCAACCATTGTCAAGAACAAATAACCAATTGCAGCCCTTGGCTCATATCCAGTAGGAACAATTATAGCATTCTTATCTTTCTCAGCCAACTTCCCTCCAGATGTGATTGCAATAACCTTGGCTTTTCTTTTCTTTGCTTCAGCATAAGCAGACAATGACTCTTCTGTATTGCCGCTGTAACTGACGACAACAACCAAACTGTTCTTATTGACAAAACTCGGCAATCCATAACTATGATGAGCAAAAATAAGCATCTTCTTAGCCAACGGCTTCAGCAGCTCTCCGCCAATTCCACTTCCACCTAATCCGCAGACACAGATATTAGAAAACTTACCTTTGACCTTAACACCTCTAACCAACTTAACAGCTTCTTTGCACTGCTCAGGAAACGCCTCTAGAACTCCCAGCATATTTGATTTATCGTAATTCACAATAACACCCCTATTAATAAGAAAACATAACTTACATATAAGATTTTCTATACAAAACCTTTATAAACAACCTAAAAATCCTATTTCTATAGCAATGTGGGCTTGCTCGCCTGAAGCTATACAAGTACTAATATAATGGAGGCAAACTAAAATGGGAATGTACAAATATGTGCGAGATGCTTGGAAAAAACCAAAAGCAAACATGCCAGAACTATGGCGTGAAAGACTTCTGAAGTGGAGAAAACAGCCATCTACATTAAGAATCAAAAGACCAACAAGAATTGACAGAGCAAGGTCTTTAGGCTATAAAGCAAAGCAGGGATTTATCATAGTAAGGCAAAAACTTCCTCGAGGAGGAAAAAAGAGACAATACAAAGCAGCTGGAAGACGCCCAAAAACTTCTAGAAGAAGATTAGTATTAGACAAAAGCTACAAGCAGGTTGCAGAAGAGCGTGCAAATAAAAAATATCCAAACTGCGAAGTTCTTAACAGTTATGAGGTTGCAGAAGATGGAAAACACACCTGGTATGAAGTTATCCTGATAGACACAGCATCTCCAGTGATAAAAGCAGACAAAGACATCAACTGGATAATCAGCAACAAGCATAAAGGAAGAGCTTATCGCGGATTGACTTCAACAGCAAGAAAATCTAGAGGACTCAGAAAAAAAGGAAAAGGCGCTGAGAAAGTTAGATAATTATCTGCTTATCTCATTCATTATTTTCTTAAGAGCAGTATCAACAGCTACAAACACATTCCTCTCTGTTACAGAAGAATTAACAGGTTTTCCATTATCCATCAGTTTGGCATGCGTCTCAAACTGGTTGCCATGCACCGTCTTCATTGTAATGCTTAATTTCTCAAAATTATTAACCTTGTCACTCATCTTTCTGGCATAATTTCCAATAATTTTCTTTAGAACAATCATAGCTCCGCCTTCTAAACTAGAAAATCCAGAAAGCTCAATATTCCCCCCAAGCTGAAGCACTTCTTCTTCCATCGCTATATTACACCCTATATACAGGATATTATGATTTTGAAATATAAATATTTTTCTTATTTAATAGATAAGAAGCCCCTTCTCTTCATTCTCATAAAAGTAAGTCCGTTTTTTCTCTCAATCTGCTGGTGCAAGACAGCACTATCTTTTATTCTAATAAGATCCAATTTAATCTTTACCACCCCAATACTATTATTCTACCAATACTACTATTTAAGCTTTTCCAAAACAGTTATAAAAACGTATACTGCTACATCTTTTATTGATAAAAATCAAGCTCTTCTCGTCGAGAACCGTGTGTATATTTGAATAATGATATCTATGTTTTACAACATAAATATATATAAATGAATTCTTTTATTTCAACTTTAGGGGGTGTTTAGATTAGGCTATCTAAAAGAGGTGCAATTTTCTGCAATTTCAGTTAAGCAGAAGTATCTCTAATCCCCTTTATTTATGTATATCGTGTGTACAAATACATCAATAAAACTTAAAAAATACACAATAAAACACAAAAATAATAGTAAAATATATAAATAAGTATAATATTACACAATAATACACACAGAGACACTAGTTAAAGAATGGAGCAGAAACGTTCAAATAAGAAAAGGTATAACTTTCTAATAGATGCAGATGTCTATGAAGACTTCTCTTTGCTTTGTGAAGAACTTGGACTGGTCAGATCCAAAAATATCGAGAACAACATGAAAAAATTCATTGAAGAGCATAAAGAGCTATTGAAAAAACTAAAGAAAAATGAATAAAAACAAAAAAGCAGAACTCGCAACATTGACTGCAATAGTCATGACAATAGTCCTTGTTTCAAGTATTGTTGTTTTGAATCAGTTCAGAGGCATAACTGGATTCATTACACTAGATTCTGTTTCAGAGCAAAGCATTGGCAATGAGATTGTATTAAATTTTAACCAATCAGGAGAGCAGACAATCTACCTTGACCTAGGCAATTATACCTATACAAAAGCATCAATAGATATTTCTTTTGAAAAAGAAATGAACCCTCAATTAGATATCCTTGACAATGGAATCATTGACTGGAATTACTCATCAGAAGAGAATTCTTCAATGCAAACAATTGATTTCCTTGAACTCCTCAATGATTATATCCCTAATTGCGGCTCATATCCATGCCCTGTTCCGATAAAGATAACAACAGAGCTTCCTGGTGTAATAACTCTGAACAATCTTGTTTTGGAATATCAAACAACCCCGGTTGAAGAAATACAAGATAACCAGACGAATGAAACTGAGTCTGACTCTGCGCCTGAAGAACCTGTTGAAGAACCAATTATAGAAGAACCTCCTATAACAGAACCAGATAACCAGACGAATGAAACTGAGTCCATCCCTCCATCTGAAAAAATCCATCCAAAAGTTATCAAAGAATTGAAAGATAAAAAAAGAGCAAAAGTCATTATAATCCTAAAGCAAACTTCATTCACAATTGAATCCCAGCAAGAGGAAGTTCTGTCAAAACTGGATATCAAGAAAAAAGTTCCGCCAATACAGGGAAAAGCAGTAGAATCCTTTGATGACATTGACTTTGAGCTGACACACAAATACAAGACAACAAATGCATTGAGCGGATATGTGACAAAATCAGGACTGAAAAAGCTTGAAGCAGACCCAAATGTTGAAGCAGTATTTATAGATCCTGTTCTGGAAATAAGCCTGACTGAAAGCGTCCCTCTGATAAGGGCAGACCAGGCATGGCTGAAAGAGATCAACAGCAACAACATAGACGGCTCTGGAGAGACAATCTGCATAATTGACACTGGAATTGATTCAGCACATCCTGATTTCTCAGGAAAAATCCTTGACCAGCATTGCTATTGCACTGCTTCTGATTATGGCTCAGGAGGATGCTGCCCAAATAATGAACTACAAGACAGCTCTGCTATGGATGACTATAATCACGGAACCCATGTTGCAGGTATTGCAGCTGCTGACGGAGCATTGAAAGGAGTTGCTCCTGGCGCAGGCATAGTCCCTATAAAAGTCTGCGATAATAATGGAGACTGCATGGGCTCTGACATCCTTGCTGGAATTGATTATTGCATAAGCAACAAAGATACTTATTCCATTTCTGTGATAAGCCTAAGCCTTGGAGACCAGCAAGAGCATACTGATGCAGACTGCACTGATGTATTAGACAATGTATTATTGACAGCAAACAATCAAGGAATGTTTATAGCAGCAGCATCTGGAAACGAAGGCTACTCCTCAGGAATAAATTATCCAGCCTGCCTTTCTTATGTAACATCTGTTGGCGCAACTGACAAAAATGACAACATAGCCTCCATAACAAACATCGGCTCTAACCTAGATTTATTAGCTCCAGGAATTGCTATCAACTCCACAGTCATCGGAGGCTATGGACTAAACAGCGGAACATCAATGGCAACCCCTCATGTTGCAGGAGCAGCTGCATTGATCATCCAGGAGAAAAAAGAGCTTTCACAGCCTGTAGCACCTTCAGAAATTGAAAATGACTTGAAAGCAAATGGAGTGATGATTGATACATATGAAAGAATCGATGTCCTGGAAACAGTTGATAGCATTGACAATTCAACATACACTATCACTGGAACTGTCTGCAGTTGTAATAGCTGCTCTTCATGCCAGAACAGTTTGCTCGACCCTGCCTGCGATGTGGCTAACTTAACTCTAGACATCACTACAAATGACACTTGCATAAATATCGCTCTCTATAATATAACCAATAAAACATTAGCCTGCAACGGCAACACTATAAACGGCTCAGATTCAGGTGCAATAGGAATCAATGTATCCAACCATGACAATTTCACTATAAATAATTGTACAATCATCCAATTCACAAATGGAATAGTGCTGCAAAATACAACCATTGACAACATCTTCTACAGCACTTTAATAGACAACAGCGTCGCTGGCATCCAGGCACATTATTCAGATAATCTGGATTTCTCTCACAATCTTGTATATGACAATGGAAGGGGCATCTATGCAAGAAACTCCCATCATGGCAATTATGAATATAACAATGTCTCTGAAAACAACCAGGGTGCTGATTATGGTTTCCACATGATAAATGCCAGCTACTCTGTCTTTAAACACAACTTTTTATATGAAAGTGATGGTCAACACTTCTATTTCCCAAGAGACACTACTTATGGAGGAAGCAAGAATCTTACTTTTGTGAATAACATATTCACAGGAAGAGGAGCAGGAATGTATATCATCAGTGGTGGCGGAGGCCACAACATATCCAGCAATAATTTTTCAGGATCTTCTGGTATTGGAATTTTTATGAAATGCAATCTTGACCATTCTGTTATAAAATCAAACAGATTTGTAGGGCATCCTACTCCTATAGCTATATATTCAGGCCTGTGTGATTCAGCCTGTAGCGGCACCCCAACAAACATAACCATTGATTCAAACTATATCAATTATACAGGCAGTTCTCAACATGGTATAGCTGTTAATGGAATTGAATTCACAATCATAAACAACGTGATAAACAATTCACGTGCTTCTGGCATCTTCTCATGGTGTGGATCGTGTGTAAGTGGGATAAGAGACACTATAATCCATAACAACACAATCATAAACAGCGGTGCAGGAATCCGATTAGGATCTGCAGACAATATGAATATAACAAACAATACAATACAGTACAACAGCGGAACAGGTATTTATATCACTAGTGGAGAATGTACAGCAGATAATGACAACAATTATGTCTACAACAACAATATGACAAACAACACCAATGGCATATATCTTGAATATGTAGATTCAAGCAGCTTTATAGACAACACAGCGATAAATTCAGATACAGGAATCTATATCAGTACTGGCACCGGAGGTGCTGGAGACAACAACACTTTCACTGGAAATACGCTTTATAACAATACAGACTGGTCTATCCTGCATGAAGGAAGTTGCTACAATAATATTGATGATACAAACACAGGAGGAAACGACAACAAGCCAATATTCCACAGAAGTCTAACACCAAATGTCATTCTTCAAGACACTGATGCATATTCATTAGTCATACTCTGTAATTCAGATAATTCCTACATCAGTAATGTAACCATAGATAATGCTGGATTAACCTCTGATGCTATCCACCTGAGGGCAACAGATAATAGTGTTGTCAAGGACTCTACTACTGTCAACAGCAACTTCGGAATATATATAATCAATGGAATGAACAACTCAGTCCAAAACAATGTTATAAACAATATTGATTTGACAGGAATTCACCTTGCAAAAAACCTGAACGGAATTATATACACAGAAAATATAGAGAACAACAACATATCTGATGTCAACATAGGCGTGTATCTAACCAGCTATACTTCTACAACAGGAAATGCAACAATACAGAACAATACAGTGTATGATTCATCCAGTGACGGACTCTATTCAAGTTCACTTACACATACAAATTTCTTCAATAATACAGTCTATAATTCTTCTGCCACAGGAATACGCTGCCGCTATGATTATTCCAAGGTCATAGAAAACTTTGTTAATAATACAGCTAGCTGGGGAATAGATTTTGAGCAGTCTGACCACAGCATTGCCAGGGACAATGAAGTATATGATGCTGGAGGCGGAATCCGTATTTGGTTGTATGCTACTGTAGAAAATAATCTTGTCTATAACACCACAACCGAAGATGGAATCTATATGGCTTCTTATTCAAATGCAACAAACAACACAATCTATTATTCTGGAAGTGATGGCCTATATTGCAATCAGAAAAGCCATATAGTGTCAAATAAAATATACAATAGTGCTGGAGAGGGAATTACTGCTTATTCATCATTTAATACGGGATATGTCCAACTAATAAATAACACTATTGAATATTCTGGAGGTACTGGAATCGCATCTTATGGTATTTACAATAAGATAAGAAATAACACTATTAAATATTCTGGAAGCCGTGGAATTTGGACCAGTAATGATGCTAGAAGAAACAACATAACCTACAATAAAATCTACAACAGTTCTGCTGAGGGAATTTATCTGCAATCCCGCTACAACAATATAATAGGAAATCTGATTCACAATAACACTGATGGAATTGAGATTAGATATTCGGCAGACCCAGCTTATAACCTAGTATTAGATAATGAACTCTATAATAATAATAGAGGCGTATTCTTTTACTATTCAGATTACAACACCATAAGAACCAACAACATATCAGAATCAGTTGGATGGGGCATCTATACAAATCCATTTTCAAATAACAACTTAATCTATGATAACTATTTCAATAATGCCTATAATGCACGTGATAACGGAAGCAACAACAACTGGAACACCTCAATAAACTGTTCAGAAACAAACATAATCGGAGGACCTTGCTTAGGAGGAAATTTCTGGTATGATTATTATGAGCAGAGGAATGCAACAGACAGGAATGGAGATGGGTTTGGAGATGACTTCCTTCCTTGGAGCCCAACATACAGTACAAGACTGCAGGATAATGTTCAAGATTATCTGCCTTTGGCAATAATAAGATGCAATGATGAGCTTATTGGAGATACCACTATAACTGCTGTTAATAATTTAAGAAACTGTACTTCTAATGGCCTTAATATAATTGAAGACAGCGTAAGCCTTGACTGCAATGATATCTATATAACTGGACAAGGAACAGGTATTGGAATCAATGTAAGCAACGTCAACAGCGCAGAGATAGAACACTGCGCTCTTTACAATTTCAGCCAGGGAATCTTTGTAGATAATTCAGATGATGCCTATATACACTACAACCTGCTTCTTCAGAATGATATTGGTATTAATGTCACCTCTACCTCTGATTCAGGATTAATCTATCACAACTATTTCAACAACACAGGAGATAATAATGCATATGATGCAGGAACCAATGACTGGAATTCTTCAATAGTAGGCAATTTCTGGTCAGATTACAGCCAGGCAGATTATGACAATAGTCCAAGACGTGATTATAATCTTTCAGTTGTCGGAGGAGCTGTAATTGAGCAAACAAGCGCTTCTCCATATAATGTTGACTATGATCCTCATCCTTTGGCTCATTGGACCTGGGTATTTGAATGCGGAGAGACAATAACTCCGCTAGACAACCACAAAGAAGTAATCCTAAATGGAAACCTATACTGCCCAAATAGCAACGGAATAAATATTCAAGGAGGAGTTAATATTGCATTTCCTTTCGAATTGCCTGAAGATACTATCACTGATGTAACCATAGACTGCCAGCAAAATTATATAAGAGGAGCAGGAAGCTATTCAGGAATCAGCTTTGTAGGAACAGGAGATATAGACTTTACATTCAAGAATTCTGTTATTAAAAACTGCATCATATCAAACTTCAGCAAAGGAATAGAATTTGAAGCAGATGCTGATGCAAGAGCAACAAGCATCATTACTGGCTGTTTGTACTATGAGGATAAAAGAGAAGCAAGAAACCATATCATCAGGGATAACACAATAACTCATTGCAATAAGGCTATTTATTTCTTGTCAGACGAAGCCTGGAACAAATATAGGGGAATATACGCATGCGATGATCATTGCTATGCAGCAGATATCTATGATAACCAGATAATAGGCAATACGCTGCAATATAACCAATATGCCTTATACTTCAGCAATGACCCAGAGAAAAATGATGGAGACTGCGACGACCATGGAGGAGATAGATATGCTCATGTTAAAGGCAATACAATCAGGGACAACACCATAATCAATAACAGCTATGGTTTAAGGGTAACAAGAGAATCTGCTAGAGACGAATATGCCAAGAATAACCTGTTCTATAACAATCACTTCAACAACACAATAAATATAGACGACAGGGGAAACAACCAATGGAATACAACCTATAACTGCTCTATCCCTGGATATCTTACTATAGTTTACGGACCTTGCCAAGGAGGAAACTTCTGGCATGATTATAACGGAACAGACAATGGAAATGCAACATTAGTTGGAGTCCCAAATGTTTCAGGAGACTATATCGGAGACACTGAACTTCCATATAACGGCTCTGCTTCAATCCACAATGGAGGAGACTATCTGCCTTTGTTACCTGCATCTCCTCCAGCACCGCAAATAGTTGAAGTGCAATGCTATAATGACAGTGCTTGGATCAACTGCTCTAATATGACCTATGGAATCAACCTGACTCAAATTAGGGTAAACTGTACTTATGGTGAAAATGTTACCTATCTCTTGAGAAATGTAGAAGACAATGACAATAAAATAGATGGAGACTATACAAGCACTTCTGGAGACTGGTGGTATTATGATTATAATCAATACATCTTGGATTCTGGAAATTGGACATTAAATGTTTCCTGCATCAATGCAGGCGGACAAGACAACTACTCTGAAAATTGGACTTTGCCATGGGGCATCTTAGTGCCTTATGCAGTTACTGGAAACAGAACCGTCTACAATGGAATCCCATTCAATTTCACAGCAGGAGTAAACTGCACAATAGGAGAATGCGGCAATCTAAATGCTACTCTGGATCCGTTCCTGCAAGATTTATTCAATAGCTTGAAGGCATTCTTCAGCAATGCTGTTACAGGAGCAGCAACATTCCAAACATCAGAGACAGATGGACAAGAAAACACAACTCATTGGAACTTAACATTTGATGGTACAGGAGGAGGAGACGTAGCTTATTCAGTAGATGTTGATTCAAATGGAAACGTCTATGTAATAGGCTCTGGACAAAACCTAATTTCAGGAACAAGCAGTTATGATTGGTGGCTCAAGAAATTCAGCTCAGCAGGAGTAGAAGATACATCTAACTGGAACAAAACATATGGAAACAGTGTATATCTTGGAATCCCTTATGACGTATCTATTGACTCTAATAATAATGTCTATGTTGTTGGAGCTGAATTATTCACAGCCGGAAATGGTTATGATTGGTGGATCAAGAAATTCTCTTCAGACGGAACAGAAGACACAGCTAACTGGAATCTTACTCTTGATAGCGGATATGCTAACAGCCGTGATTGGGCTTGGTCAGTAGCTTTTGACTCTAGTAATAATGTCTATGTTGTAGGAACTTATTCAACATCTTCATTATCAACTGATGAAGGCATGTGGATCAAGAAATTCAGCTCAGCAGGAGTAGAAGACACAGCTAACTGGAATTTATCATTTAAACAAGGAGGAAGATCTGCAGCTTACTCAGTAGCAGTTGATTCAAACAATAATGTCTATGTAGCAGGCATTGGAAACAATCTAGTCTCAGGTTCAAGCGGTTTGGACTGGTGGATCAAGAAATTCAGCTCAGCAGGAGTAGAAGACACATCTAACTGGAACAAGACATTTAGTACTGGAGGCACATTCTCTGATATTGCTTACTCAGTAGCAATTGATTCAAATGACAATGTCTATGTAGCTGGCTCTGGTTCTAATTTAGTAGGCTCAACTAATCAAGATCTCTGGATCAAGAAATTCAGCTCATCAGGAGTAGAAGACACAGCCAATTGGAATCTGTCATTTGATGGCGCTTCTAGTGTTGATAGAATATACTCCTTAGCTATAGATGAAAATGACTATGTTTACATAGCAGGATATGGCTACAATTTAATCTCAGGAGCCAGCAGTGGTGATTGGTGGATAAAGAAACTCCATTCAGATGGAACAGAAAACGCAACATGGAACCTTACTTATGATGGAAGCGGAGGAGTTGATGAAGCATATTCATTAGCAGTAGATCCAAATAATCCTATCTTATACGCTGTTGGTCAAGGAACCAATCTAATCTCAGGCTCAAGCGGAAATGATTGGTGGATAAAGAGATTTGGAATAGAAGCCACAATCCAGCCAGTAGTAAATATCTCTCTTTACAATCCAACCACAGACAAAAACGTAACCCAGAACCAGTTCTTTGAATTCACAGTAAATGTATCTTGCCTGAATGCAGACTGCGGAGAGATCAATGTCAGCCTAGACCCTGTTCAAGAAGACACAAGTTGGAATCTGACATTTGGAACAGAAAATGGTGATGAAGCATATGATGTGGCTGTTGATTCAAACAACGATGTGTATGTAGTAGGCTATAGAAATAGTACTTTTGTAACACCTTACTGGTGGCTTAAGAAATTCTATGCAAATGGAACAGAAGATGGTGTAAACTGGAATAAAAGCCTTTCTCAACTTTATTCCCACGCAGCTAAAGGAATAGCTATAGATTCAAACGATAATATATTTGTAGTAGGAGATGCTAATTCAAAATGGAGAATCAAGAAATTTGATCCAGATGGAAATGAAAATACAACACACTGGAACCTGAGTTTTAGCATGTCTTCATGGGATATTGCAGAATCCGCAGCACTAGATTCAAATAATAGCTTATATGTAGTAGGATGCACTAATTGCGGTGGATCTGATGATAGTGACTGGTGGCTCAAGAAGATATATGCAAATGGAACAGAAGATACAGCAAACTGGGACAAGACTTTTGACGGCAATTCATCTTATGAGAGAGCATTTGATGTTGTTGTTGATTCAAATAACAATGTATATGTAGTAGGCATTGGTAGTGATACAACACCAACTCCTTACTATTATCAATGGTGGATAAAGAAATTCTATCCAAATGGAACAGAATACATAACAAACTGGAACAAATCATTTTATTTGCCGTTTTCTACTAGTAATTTTGCTTATTCAGCAGCAGTTGATTCAAATGATAATCTATATGTAGTAGGAAGGGATGACGGAGACTGGCAGATTAAAAAATATTATCCAAATGGAACAGAAGACACAGCATGGGATATGACCTTTGCAGCAGGCGGTTTTGACGTTGCAAGATCTGTTGTTATAGACTCTAGTGATAATGTATATGTTGTGGGCTTTGGTGATAATATCATCTCAGGCTCAAGCGAGGGTGACTGGTGGATAAAGAAATTCTATCCAAATGCAACAGAAGACACCTCAGACTGGGATATTAGTTTTGACGGAGTTGGAGATGATGATTTTGCTTATGCAGCAGCCTTAGACAATACAGGATATAGCCTATACGTAGCCGGCTCTGGACAAAACCTGATATCAGGAACAAGTGATGAAGACTGGTGGATAAAGAAATTCATAAATATATCTGCACCATTACCAGGAGTAAAAACAGGATTAATCTCAACAATACCTGGAACCATTCCATTCTATACAAACAAATCCTCAAACCCATATCCAATAACATTAAATGCAGGACAATCTCAGTTAGTAACATTCTGGGTAAATGCAACAGGGCCAGTTGGTTTGACTTGGGAGTTCTTTGCTGATGCAAACATAACCTCTAATATGAGTATTAATGATGATACAAACAGAGTTAATATTACAATAGTTGTGCCTGTCAATAACCCCCCAACACAAGGAATTCCAATATTGAATTCAAGTTATGGAAATAATGGCACAAATGAGAATCTTACAGTATATAACCAAAGCACAAGTGATCCTGATGGAGATCCAGTTAAGAATATTATAAATTGGTATAGAAATGATACTTCAATCACTTTGTTAAACATGCCTTTTGAGGGAGGTTCTAATTTTACCTATACAAAGGATTATTCTGGCAATGGATATGACGGGGATGTTAATGGAGATCCTGCTTGGGGTCCATCAATCGGTTATGATGGAAAAGGAACTTATGAATTTGATGGAGATAATGATTATATTGATGTACAAAATTATTTTACCCAGGATATTGGAACCGGAGATTTTTCAATAACAGCATGGATAAAAACAACTGTCAGTCCGAGTTATATGGGCGTGATTGTAGAAAGAAGCTCTTCTTATGCTACTAATGGAAAAGGATTTAATCTGAATTTAAAAGATGGAAATGTAGAATCAGGAATAGGCGATGGAAATGCAGGAGATTTTGTAAACGTAGATTCTGGAAAAAATGTTTCAGACGGAAACTGGCATCATATTGCAGTAACTTGGAATAGAGATGGAAATATGACCCAATATGTTGATGGTATTGAGGAAAAAACAACAGATATTTCTTCAGTAAATGGAGATATTTCTCAATCAACTCATTATCTTAAAATAGCTACTTTTGAGTCAATTAATCTTTTTTTCAACGGAACAATAGACGAAGTGATGATTTTTAACAGAGTATTATCACCAGAACAGATCCTTGCCTTAAATAACAGCAGAACAGATCTGATTGTTTCACAGGAGACAGAAATTGGAGATGTGTGGAAAGCATGCATCACTCCAAATGATGGATCTCAAGATGGTGATGAGAACTGCAGCAATAATCTAACTATTCTTGCCCCTATACAGCAGCCAACAAATATAACTGTAACAAAAACAGACAACCCAGACCCAGTCAACAACGATTCATTGCTGAACTATACTATAACCCTAGACATAACAGGCAATGCTACAAATGTAACAGTAACAGAACTCTATGATCCAAATGTAACATACCAGTCAGCATCACCAGCCCCAAATGTCAGCAATAATATATGGCAATTAGGCAACCTAACAGCAGGAACCTACACCATCAATATAACTGTAAGAGCAAACATTACAGCTGGTACAACCATATTAACAAACTATGTTAATGTAACTTACTATAATGCTACTGGATCTGAACTTTATACTGAGGCCAATGAAACAACAAGCATTTCTTCAGTATTTTCAAAACCTGGAATAATACCAAAAGGTTCTGGAAGTCCATTCTATACAACATCAAATAATCCGCAGAATGCCTCTGACACACCTTGTCTTGGCAGCATGACAGCAGGAGAGCAGTGCAATGTAACATGGATAGTTATAGCAAATGGAACTCCAGGAACAGTATGGGAATTCTTTAGTATATTTGAGTCTGTAGAATATCCTGCTTATATATCTCCTCAGAATAGCAGTATAGTAAATATAACCATCTTAGCTTGGGTAGAGCCAACCAACCTGACACTGACAAAAACAGACAATCCAGACCCAACTTATAATGGCTCCTTATTGAATTATACCTTAATTATAGACGTAACAGGAAACAACGCTACTAATGTAACTGTTAAAGAAGTATATGATCCTAATGTTACATTTGTCTCAGCATCTCCAGCTCCAACTTCACCAGACAACACCACATGGTTCCTCGGCAATCTGACCAATGGAACAACCTACTCTATAAATATAACTGTATTTGTAAATGGCACAATAGCTAACAATACACTGTTGACAAACTATGCAAACGTCACTTACTACAATGATACTGGTGGTGAATTATTTGATGAAACTACTGAAACAACCACAGTCTATACCTATATCCCTCCATTGTGCGGAAACAGCTTAGTTAACATAGGAGAAACCTGTGATGGTGCAGACCTGAGTGGAAGAGTATGCTCAGACTTTGATGACTTCACAGCAGGCTCACTAAGCTGTGATTCTAGCTGCCAGATAAACACATCAAATTGCACAGGAGGAACAGCAGGAGTTTGCGGAGATGGAATCATCAATACAGGAGAGACATGTGATAATGTTTCTGCAACAGACTACAACTACACTGACTTGCTATGCACAGACTTCGATACATTTACTGGAGGATACTTAACATGCACTAATTGTTTAATCAATACCTCTTATTGCTCATTAGTTTCACAATGCGGAGACGGATTCATAAACTGGACAACAGAACAATGCGATGACGGAAATCTAGATGGATTAACCTGCTCAGACATAGACAGCTTCACAGGAGGAAACCTGACATGCACAAATGACTGCTTGTGGAACACATCACAATGTACAGGAAATCCACCACCAGGCTTCTGCGGAGACGGAACCATTAACACAGGAGAGCAATGCGACGGTTCAAACATAACAAATCTATGTCCAGACTTTGATAACTTCTTAGGAGGCTACTTAGAAT
>JAHWIR010000001.1 GCA_019322435.1 Candidatus Woesearchaeota archaeon | reverse complement strand
TAACATTCACATCATCTGTAACAACAAATCCTTTCTGCAAGGCAATGTGCAGCTATAAATTCAAGGACATCAGCAACAACTTTGTGATTGAAAAAGATGAATTCACAGTCAGGCCAGCAGTTCCTTTCACAAAAACATACACAATAAGGCCTAGAAAGATAGGAGAATACATTGATTTGTACAGGTTTGAACTGGCATGCACAAGCAGAAGAACAGTATTATGCCATACATCAGAAATCCCAACCTCAAGAAGCATACTCATAACAGCAAAATCTGTTCTTACAAAAAATGAAGAAGACCAGACACAAGAATTAAGGCAGGAACTGGACAGCATAGTAGACAGACTAACCTTCTTAAAATCCACCATCCTAAAGCTGAACAACACAGTCAATAATGCCAGCATCATCTTCATTGACAGGTCTGCACTAAATCTGGCTGAATCCAACCTGCAGCAGAACATAATACAGGCAAAAGTCGTAAAAGTCAACTGGAAAAAGCAGGATTTTCAATTGATAGAAAATGATATTAAAGAACTAAAGATAACAACAAACATAACAGAAGAAGAGGTCTCAGCTGTAAACCAAAATATTTTAGGGATAATAGGCAGATATAATGATATCATAGACAGTCTCAAAGACCTAAAGCTTCAATTAGAATCTTTAAGAGCAAAGACCTATGTAAGCGCAATTCAGGTAACCTATCTTAATGATGCTATAAATGAATACAACAACGCAGTCAATCTCCTGAGCTCAAAAGACACTATTGAAGGGATTGAGAACAAGACTTCAGAAAAGATACAGATGATAACCTCAAGAGTAGAGCAGCTGACTCAGCAAAGAAAAAAAGACGTGCTTTCAAAAGAGCTGGAGACAGACCTGTCCTATGATGCGTTGTGCGAAATACTGGACATCTGCATCCCACACCCTACTATAGAACAAAGAGCAGATGAGACAGAATACAGCATGAAAGATGCATGCTCTGATATCTACAAAATAAGAAAAGTGATATATGACAATATCTCTTTGCCTGATGAGCCTTATCCAGAAGTGCAGTCATTCTGGGATGAGATTGCAAAGAAGGTCAACAATATCCACCAGGAAAGGATGATAAAATATCTTATAGACCTTCCTGAAGACAAGCCAAACACAGAGCTGATCAAAGAGATATTAATAAGAGAACAGATACTTCCAACAAATGAATATGCTGAATACAATCTCACAAAAGCATTATTCATGGAATTGAGCAAAAAGCCAGAATCTTGCGTAATATCAAACAGGACAATAGCTCAGATAACACAGGCAAACATAAGCAAATTAGACATCAAACAGCTGCCGTCAATCAGCTTGAACATAACATATGAAGACCCAGTCCCTCAATGCTGTGTTTTCAATGAATGCAGTGACTGCTGTGTAACAGCAGAATGTAGAAACACCAATTTCCCGGTTATATTCCTGCACGGACATGCAATCAACAAAGAAACAAGTGCAGAATACAGCTTAGAAGGATTCAACAAAATCCAGGAGCAGTTAGAACAAGACAGCTATCTAAATGCAGGAACCATAACACTATTTACTTCACAAGAAGCAGGAGAACTCTGGAATATGCTTAATACACCATTGGCACTAAGAGCAAGCTATTACTTTGATATCTTTAAAGAGCCTGAAAACTATGTTGTAGTCCAGGCAAAATCAGAAAGCATTGACACATACGCATTAAGATTAGGAGAATTGATTGAAACTATTAAAATAAAAACAGGAAAACCAAAAGTAAACATTATAGCACACAGCATGGGCAGCCTGGTTGCAAGAAACTATCTAAAGATACAAGGCAGCGATAGTGTAAATAAACTGATAATGATAGGAGCTCCAAACAAAGGCATCACAGGAGATATCCTAAAATACTGCCCAGTGATAGGAGAAGGCCTTGAATGCCGTGATATGAATTCTGACAGCCTCTTCATCAACAAGCTGAACACAGCTCCTCTGCCAAAGATACCTATTACAAATATAATAGGTTCTGGCTGCGACATGGATGGACTGGATGGAGACGGAACAGTCCTTACGCAAAACGCTTATCTTGAAGGAGCAGACAACCACATAATAAACGGAACCTGCAGAGCAAGGCTCAAGCCGCTGCACCTTGACCTGAGAGATATTGAGATGTATCCAGAAGTTTATAAAATAATCAAAACAGCTTTAGAAGAATGAAATCAAATTATAATATCAAAGGCCTGATAAAGATTATAGAAGGAGAAAAATACAAAGGCCTAAAAAACCTTAAAGATAAAAAACTAATGAGCTTTGACAGCTTTACAAACGCACTAGCTTTTGAAGGAAACTTCATGGAATATTATAGAAAAGGCCATACACCTGCAGAAGTAAAGAGATTTCCTATGAAGATGATGTTTGAGGAAGGCGCCAACCGGGAAAATAAGCCCTTGGACCATAATCAAAAAGCCTACCTAGAAGTTAAAGACTGGGGCTGGCCTATAGTCGAAAGATATATGGAAATTTTCTCAAATTAAGAAATAATCACTCTTTTTTCTTTACTTTCTGAGGCTCATCAGCTGGATCTGGCTTCTCCTCTTCCTCATCATCACCTTCAGATTCAGTAACCACACTTCCCTCAGATTCCAAGCCTAGTGCTTCCATATCAGGCCCTTCTTCTTCAGGTTCATCAACATAATCCAGTTTGTTTAGAATTTCAATACCAACCTCTTGATGGCATCTCTTGCATAAGTCTATATCATTCACATAGACTTCTCTTCCACAATTTTGGCAAAGGCCAACTTGTTTCATATAGCACCTTTAATAGTTGGTAGTATTTAAAGTTTGTCTATATGCTTTTAAAAACAAAGAACATCATTTCTTTTTCTTACGCCTTTTTCTCCATCTGGTAAAGACATTTTCAAGGCGTTTCTCCTGCTTAAACCAGTAATCTCCGATGACTGATGTCAGTGTAAACAGCATAACACCTATACCTATGATAGAGTAGAAAGAGGTAAACATCTTTGAGGCGTCAGTTGTAGGCACAAGATCGCCATACCCGACAGTAGTTAAGGTCATGGTTGAAAAATAAAAAGAATCAACATAAGACCAGCCTTCTGTCCAGTTAAAATAGATAGTGCCCCCTAACAAAAGAACTGATATAAGTGTGAATGCATATGCTATTTTGATGCTTAGTTTCATTTTATCACATCAGCGACAACAGCGCTCATCGAACTAGGAAATGTTACAATTATAATTCTTTTAACAGCTAATAACCAGTCAGTCATCCATGGTGTTTTCTGGATCAATGTCAATAAAAGAGCGACAACAAGGAATGAAAAAACATAAGTTGAAATAACCCTTTTAATAAATTCAGTCCAATGTTTTTCTAATCTATGATGTTTATGGTAATTATAATAGACAAAAGCAGAGATAAAAAAAATAGAAAGCGCCATTAATAAAATAATATTCAATAAAGGCAGGATCTCTCCTAATTCCCATGTCTCTTCTGTAAAACCAACAGGAATAGCCAGTATAGAAGCTCCAATCATAACCTGAAGAAGGTCTTTTGGATGAAATTCAGGCCTATGATGCAGGATGCTATAAACAATTCTTTTTTTGTCTGCTTCAACCTCTTTTTTGTCCATTTAAACTTCAATATAGAAACTTATTTAAATATGTTACTATAAAGATTATCTATGGCAGATTTTATAGCATTCTTGCAGAGCATAGGAGCAAGACTAGTCCCTCTTTGGAGAACAATTGTTACTGTCATTATCTTCTTAATTTTGTTCAATATAACATTAAATGTAATAAAAAAGGCATTGTTAAGAAGAGCAAAGACAAAACACCTTAAATCTAATATAAGGATATTTACAAGGATTGCAAAATACACAGCATTCCTGGCAATAGCTATATTTGCAGTCTTCACCTATGCTGGCTCATGGACAGGATTAGGCTTGAGCATCGGCCTGTTCTCTGCTGCTTTAGGCTGGGCACTGCAAAGGCCAATCACAGGCATTGCAGGCTGGATAATGGTCATTATCAAAAGGCCTTTTGAACTTGGAGACAGGATAATAATCGGAAAGGTAAGAGGAGATGTTGTTGACATAACCTTAACCCATATCTATGTCCAGGAGATAGGAGGAATCATCGGAGGAGAAGAAAACTCAGGAAGAGTTGTCATGATTCCCAACTCCAAGCTGTTTGAGCAGGACATCATCAACTACACATTTGATACTGAGCATGTACTGGCGCAGGTTGCTTTTACAATCACATTTGAAAGCAATGTAGACAAGGCAGTAGAGATTGCAGTTGATGCAGCTAGGAAAAACACAAGAAAGATAATGAAAGAGACAGAGTCAAAACCTTACACAAGACTGTCTCTGCATCCAAACGGAATGGAAGTAAGGATAAGATTCATGACACCTGCAAAACAGTTCCAGGAATTCCAGAGCATAGTCACAAAAGACATATTTGATAATCTTGCCAAAGCAAAAGACATAAGATTAAGTTATCCTCATAATGAGGTTTTGTTTACTAAAAGGAAATAATTATTTCTCTTCTTCCTTGACTTCCAGCTTAGAAAACAGCATTATCGCGATGACACAGACAACTGTCAACAGTATGGCAATGATAAACTCATGCAGATAGGCTGTCTCAGGAACTTTTAATCTTGCTACAAAAGCATCAATAACTTTTCTTATAGCATCCTTCCACACAAGAGCTATTATAAATGCGAATGCTGCAGTCACTGCAGTCAATGTTCTTTGCCTGACTCTTCTCTTGAATTCAGCTGTGCCTTGTTTTATCTTCTGAATCATAATAATTCACCTCTTTCCATATGGGCATATTTTTCTGAAAGGGCATCTTTTCTTCAAAGGACATTCCTTCCCAAACAGCCCAGCTATAAATCCAGTTATCATTTTTCTATTAGAATCAGAGAGGGTTATTAAACTTTTCTAAAATTGAACCTAACGTTGTTATTCAAAAAGTTCCCATTTGGACCGCATTATTAGATAAAGGATTACTGGTCCACTTAAACCAAGTAATGCAGAGACAATTCCAATTCCAATAACAAGATTGATGACAAAGATTATTACAGCATTTACACAGAATGCAAAGAAAGCCCATCTCTTCCACATAAATAAGAATATTGTGAATACAAAATTAAGAAGTGCAAAAACACCAAAAAAATAATTTGTCCACATTGGCGTTATCGGAGGAACAGAAGCAAGAAATCCTCCTAATAATAAATATGATAAAGCAGTAAGCCCATTAAAGATTAACATTAAAATTAACCAAGTGGTTAGTAAAGCGCCTCGTTTTTTTTCTGTTTCTGCCATAATAATTTTATTATAAATTATTTATTTATATAAATGTATTGATTTTTTAGACGGAGGCAAATTGCAATTAACGTTCTTAGTTTTTCTTTACTTCATAAAACCATTACCTTTATAAACCCTCAAAATTCCCTAATTATATAAGAAAGCATAGAGATAGATCAGAGAGAGCACTTGAGTAAATCATTTCGCTTTTTCTATATTTAAGTGCTGAATATTAACGAGGTAAAATAAATGAAACTATTTGAAAATTTTGGCTTAAGCCAAGAACTATTGACATCTATTGAAAGGATGGGAATCACAACTCCTACTCAAATTCAAGGAATGTCTATTCCCAGCACTATGCAGGGAAAAGATGTAATTGGAGAATCTGCTACAGGCAGTGGAAAAACACTGGTATTTGGATGCGGTATTGTAGATAAAGTAAGGCCTAGACAAGGCCTGCAGGCTTTGATATTGACTCCAACTAGAGAGTTAGCACAACAAGTAAGAGATAATCTAAGACAGCTTACAAAGAGATTGAAAGTAATCACTGTCTATGGAGGGGTTGCAATAAATCCTCAGATTGATGATCTGAAGACTGCAGAGGTTGTTGTTGCAACACCTGGAAGATTACTGGACCATCTTCAAAGAAGGACAGTTAATACTTCTAGAATCAAGGTTCTTGTATTGGATGAAGCAGACAGGATGTTTGATATGGGCTTTATAGAAGATGTTGAAAAAATTATAAGCCAGTGCCCTAAAAAAAGGCAGACATTGTTTTTTTCAGCTACAATCTCAGAAAGAGTCAAGCAATTAGGAAGAAAACATATGGTCAATCCTTCAATTGCTGCAGCAAAGAATCAGGTTGATCCCAGCAAATTAAAGCAGGTCTACTATAATGTAGAAAGGGGAATGAAACTGTCTCTTTTAGTGCATCTGCTTAAACAGGAAGAATCTGGACTAGTTATGGTGTTTTGCAATACAAGAAGGACTGTTGATTTTATTGTGAAGAATGTTAAGGTAAATGGAATCAAGGCAATTGCAATCCATGGAGGACTGTCACAGAACAAGAGAACAAGGACAATTGATATGTTTAATAATGCAAAAGTCGGAGTTTTGGTATGCACAGATGTTGCTGCTCGCGGACTGCATATTGACAATGTTTCTCATATATATAACTTTGACATCCCAAAGGATGCAAAAGATTATGTGCACAGGATTGGAAGGACTGCAAGAGCAGGAGAAGAAGGAAAAGCAGTCAATATCCTTGCTGATGTGGATTATGATAATTTCTCAAGAGTTCTCAGAGAATATCCTGATTTTAACATAAAATGCGAGAAAAGGCCATTTATTAAAAGGATTGCAACAATAAAGGGGCCCCAAAGAAGACATTTTAACAGAAGAAGACAGTTTAATAGGGGGAGACCTAACTAAAAAACAAGGTTTTATATAAGAAACCTCATTATTTACTATTAAATATTGGGAATTCTTGAATTTCTGATTTTGCTTAAAAAATGGTTGAATACAAAATTGTCAAGTACTGCAGATTATGTAGAAAGAGATTTGTAGTAGAGAAAGGCTCATCTAAAAGATATTTATGCAATCAATGTGAAAAAGTCGCAGAGAAATCTCGCGATTAAATTGGAGGGAAATAAATGAAAGGAACAGTAAAATTTTTCAATGAAATGAAAGGATTTGGATTTATTGCTGGTGAAGATGGAAAAGAGTATTTTGTACATCAATCAGCTCTACAAGAAGGAGTAAGATTAAACGAGAACGATCCTGTTGAATTTGATGTTGAAGAAGGAGACAGAGGACCAAAAGCAGTTAATGTTAAATTAAGTGAGTAAGAATTCTCAAATTTAAAATTAATGTTTTAATAAATTTCTATTTTTTTTATTATTTTTTTAGAATTATGTTAGCTTTAGCTGTATTGAAACTAATGATGTTAGGTCTGGAGTTGGCGAAGCCAACGTAAGAAGTAAAATTTGAGTTCCAATCAATCTTGACGAAGTCAATACTATCTGTCGAAGGACTGGGGTTCCTTTTAATTAAACCCCTTAACTATCAGCCAAACTGCAAAAACCATCTCTTGTATGGCAATTGAAAAATCTAAAAATTCAATAAAGTTGATTCCAAAAGACTGTAACAAGAAATTTGAAAGTACAAATATTGCACTAACAAAACCCCATCCTGATAACCATCGAGGAACGAGTTTTGATTTATACAATACAAAATTTAAAATTAGGGCAGATAGACCAAAAACAAGTCCGTACCCAACTAAAAATGTCCAATTGCCTGACGATAATAACACATGACCTCTAGTTTGAAAATAAGAAATATCCAAGGCCCCTACTTTTGCAAATTTATAACTTAATGTTAAAAGTGTTAGCGTGAAGATAGCATTCATCATAAAGAGTGTGCCCTCAACAACCCTAGCACAAACGTACCCAAGAGCTAAAGTTTTATGATGCTTTTTTAAGACTGGATATATTATAATTGCAATACCTGCAACTGCAATGGCATCAATTAACACAAGAAGCGCTCCAATTATCATTTGATAACTATTGGCAGAAGCCATAGTAAGATAATCAGAACTAGTTAGAATTGGGTCTAATAAAATAACGCTAAGTGAGTATGCAACAGTCGCAATTATGAATAATACTCCAACAATTATTGCAGTTTTTCTTTTCGAGTCCATTTTACTTCTTGATATATGAAATAATTGCTTTATTTAAAAAGTTTTCTCGCTCCTTCTAAAAAAGGAACCCCTTTCTAAACAAACTCAAATTTTATTGAACGTCGTTCAACTCCCTTTTCTCGAATTTTGAAGGGCAAACGCGGAAGTGTTTGACCATCTCAAAATTCAGAGCTAAAAGGTCGAGCTCCATTGTGAGCGAAGCGAACAAGGAGAGGAGAGATAGGAGCGCAAGGACACACGACTTCTGGCGAACAAAGTGAGCAATAGGATAATAGTATCAGGGGGCACACGTAGGGAATCGGGGGTAATATAGAAATATTTAAATAAATGAGATTGAATTAGAGATATATCATACTAATAGGTGATATTTATGGCTGAAGAACAAACAATCAAAAATGAAATTGCTGCTATGGAAGGATGGGCAATTGATGCTAAAGGCAAAGCTGATTCTGCTGATTATAAAGGAGCAATATCTGATTTAAAGAAATTAAATCTACAAGGCAGAAGATTAGAATGGAGAGGAGGAAAATATGGTTTAAAACATCTCCCTGATTTAGCTGAAGTTGAGCAGTTAAAAGAAAGAATTGCTTCTGCAAGAGCAGCTGCTCAAAATGCAATTGGTGCTGTTGAAAAAATGACTAAATTAGGAAAAGGAAAAACTCCTGCAGAAGAAGCTGCAATTAAAAGGAAAGAAGGAAATTTAAGAAAAGATGCAGGCAAAAATATCACTATATTAATTCAAGTTTTAAAGTTAGCAAGAGCAACTGCTGAAAAAGAGCCTTGGATGGATTTATCTATTATAGTTAAAAACAAAAAAGTTTTAGCGGAATTTTTAAGAGGAGCTGGTTATTATAAAGGTTTTTCCCAAGAAGAAAGAATGGAACTAGAAAGAGATTATATAAAATTCACTGGAGCAAAACTGGACTTAAGTAAAGCAGACCTTAGTGAAGCAGACCTTAGAAAAATGAGTCTAATAGGCGCAGATCTATCAGAAGCATGGCTAAGAAAAGCAGACCTTAGTGAAGCATGGATTATGGGAGCAGATCTTAGTGGCGCATATCTTAAGGGAGCAAACCTCCGTGAAGCAAAACTCTGGAAAACATTTCTTTTTAGAGCAGACCTTCGTAGAGCATATTGTTCAGGAGCAGATTTTATGGAAGCAGACCTTAGTGAAGCAGACCTTAGTGGAGCAATCTTTGTTAAAGCTAACTTTGATAAAGCAAAACTTAATGAAGCAGACCTTAGTGGAGCAAACCTTAAGGATGTTAAAAATTTAACTGCAAAACAATTACGCTCAGCAAAGAATTGGGATAAAGCAAAAAATATTCCTCCAAAGATTCTTGAAGAATTAAGACAAACAGCTTAATTTTTTATTTTTCCCCGATTCCTTTCTAAAAAGTGTGCCCCCTTTCTCGTCGTGTGTCCTGAGAACTATCGAGTTGAACGTTGTTAGCCGACCGAACCACGAGATTTCAACGACATGAGCGGAAGCGAATGACGATCTGAAATCTCAGTGCTGTGAGGCAAAACTCGAAGAGTTTTGAGTATGACGCAGAGCAAAATCCTCTAAGAAAAATATTTATTAAACATTAAGAGAAAAGCGTCACGAAATTGAGAAGAATCTTCTTTAATCATATCTTTTATTTCATCTATTGACATAAATTTTGATTGCTCAATTTCTTCATTAGTTTTAATCGGAGCATCAGTATTAATACTAAATAATTTAAAATGTTCTTTCTGTTCATCAGAATAAACTTTTATATCAAATTCAAATTTAGGTTCTGCATCAATATCTAATTCTTCTTTTAATTCTCTTTTAGAAGCTTGTTCATATGTTTCTCCAGAATCAACATGACCAGAAGCAGAACCTTGCCATTTTAAAGGATTTAATTTTTTCTTTCTACTTCTTTGAATCATAAATAATTCATTTTTAGAATTGAATACAAAGATAGTAACTGCTCTATGAATTAAATGCTTTTCATGGACTTCGTCTCGTGACGCTTTTCCAATTACATTATCATTTTCATCTATAATATCAAAATATTCCATATTATAATTAGATAAAATGATTCTATATAAATATAAGGATTTTGCTCGAGTAATATTTCGGCTAACGTTGTTAGAATCCATTCCCCTCGTTTGAGCCGAGGAAATGCGGAAGCATTTCACTCCTGGCGAAATCAGAGTGGGAATGTCGGAACGAAGTGGAGAAGTTGGCGTGGGCTATAAAGAAAATTATAAATTAGAAGATCTTTTTTCTAGAATTCCTTTAATTATAATTGTAATTAAATAAACCGCTGAAATAAAACTTAATGTAATAAATAAGATAGAGAGTACTAAAACATACCATAAACCACAGTCACCTAACTGTAAGCCGGTTGGAATGTACATACATTTAGTAACAATTATTCTTGCAAAAATAATGGAGATAATGAATCCCAGGATTATGAAAGTAATTGAAAGCAAAACTCTCTTTTTAGTTGGTTTAAATATTTCAGCGTTTATCATATTGGTAGATATTAGGAACTAGTATTTATAATTTTCGAGCCCACGCCAATTGATTCTAACGTTGTTGGGGTCTCCTGACCTCGAAATTTCTCCTCACAAATGCGGAAGTGTTTGAGAGTGAGAAATTTCAGAGTGGAAGGACGAGCTATGAATGAGCGAAGTCGAATTCTTAGCGAAGAGTTAT
>JAHWIR010000007.1 GCA_019322435.1 Candidatus Woesearchaeota archaeon | reverse complement strand
TTTACAATTAATTCAGAGATTCCTGTTCCTCCTCCAGAAATTAGGGTGTGGCCTCTTTTGGCAAGCAGATTTCCTATTTTTTCAGCTTCTTGTTTAAATTGAATTGCTTTTTGTTTTCTCCAAGAGCCAAGTATGAGTATTTTCATAGTGTTTGTTAATTATGGGTTATATAAAAAACTTTGTCATTTGTATTCTCCATAAGCTTTATAATTAGAGGTAATTTCTCTTTAGTTATGGGATGGTTTAGGAATTTATTCAAAAAAGAATTGGAAAAAGCACAAGTTAATGTTAATGATTTATCTAGCTGGTTTTCTGAGAAGACAAAAGCAAGGTTTGAAGAGCTGAACAGGGAGATTGGGAATGATATTGATGAGATAAAAGCCATATTAGGGAATCTGAAAGAGAATCTGACTGTCTTGAATAATGCAGAGATAAAGGATGCTGATAAGATACAAGATAAAGTAAAGCAGATTGTGATTGGACATAGGGAAAGCTACTGCAGGGTGTTGTCCCATTTTGTTAATAATGTTGAGCTTCCAGAAGAGGTCAATTATACAGAGGGAAAAAGGGTTGCTTTTGATATTGATGAAGGCCTGACCCAGATCGGGAAGAGCACTGCCAAAAGCTACCAGGCTGTGCAGCATCTGTTTTCTGAGGAATTAGAGAAGGTTGCCAAGGATCTGAAGAGATTATCAGCGATATCTAATGGGATTAAGGGGAAGATTGAGAAGAGCGGAGCTGCTGAGATTGATATGATCAAACAAGGCATTACTAAGTTGATTGATTCAATAAAGAAAAACAAGGATTTTAAGGAGCAGCTTAGGGAAAAAAGAGAGATAGCTGCAGAGCTGGAGAATAAGAAAAAGGCAAATGAGGAGAAGATTGAGAGCCTTAAGCAAAGCGGGGATTACAAAAGACTGCAGGAATACAATAAAAGGCTTGGAGAGGTTGAAGATTCGCTCAAATACAAAAAGCATGAGATCATTGAGCTGTTCTCTCCTATCCAGACAGGGCTGAAGAAGTTTGAAAGGATCACTCTCGAGAATGAGAAGATGGTGAGGGGGTATGCTGATTCTCCTGTCAAGGCTTTGTTTGATGACAAGGAACTTAAGATAATTGAGCTGCTGCAGAACATGGAAAAGAGTATCTTATCAGGCAGCGTGGACCTGAGGGATAAGAAGAAAGAGAGAGTGCTTAAGGGGATTGAGAATATCTATCCACAGAGACTGAAGACAATCATCTCTGAGCATGGAGAATGGGAAAGCAAAAGAGAAGAGATCAAGAGAAATATAAATTCTAATCCTATAAAATCCCAGATTAAAGAAGTTGAATATCAGCTTGAGCATGATATGTTCAGCATTGGAAAGCAGAGAGAAGATGTTGAGCTGACTGAGAAGAAATATAATCAGATAAATCTTGAAGAACTTAAGAATGGACTGCAGGAGAGGATAAAAGAGAGAATTTCAATAGAAGTTATTATTTCTTTTTCTTAGGTTTTTTATTGTTGTTTTTCTTCTTTTTCTTGAAGAACAATATTATCTTATCTTTATTTGTTATTCCGCTGATGACTGCTATTGCTAATACAAGTATAATCAATCCCATTCCAATATATTTCATATAAGGTGATTTGATTATTTTTTTGAAGAACATTGTTGCTCCTCCTATTCCTTCTGAAGTTTCTTCAACCTCTTCCCTGAACAATCCTGGAAGTCTTGATTTAGCTGCTTCCTCTGTTTTTATTGTTGTTGGAGCTTTTGCTGGCTGCAGGAACGGCTCTTCTTCCTGCGCTAGTTTGAATATGTATGTTGCCCTTCCTAATCTTATCTCGCTTAACTCAATTGATATATCTTCTTCACCATCCTTGTCCAGGTCAAAGGTTAGTTCATCTCCTGTATTGAAGATATAGGATTTTGAATCTAATGTTAGAGTTGAGGAAGTTGATGCAACAGAGACTGCTTCTGCAACATATTGTTTTGCATTGAAATCAAATACAGCCCTGTCTCTTCTTGTTAAGCCAACACCAACGCCTTCTTTTGTTATGTTGATATAGTATGTTTTTCTGGAGCTTCCACCTCCACTACTTCCACCTCCGCCACCGCCTCCTCCTGTGGATACACTAAACTGAAGATGGTAGCTTGAAGCCATTTGATTAGGAATACTGTCTTCACATAGGAAGTAATAATGATATGTATTTCCATTTGATAATCCTGATACAGGCAGTTGATGGGTTGTTGCATTTGTAGTTGGCATTTCAGTCATGTTTGCCCATGCCTGATCTGTTGTGTTATATCTGCAGATAGCTATTTCATTTGTTGTTACTGTTATTGTTGTAGAGGTTGTTCCTGCTGATAATGATGCTCCATTTGTTGGAGAGGTTCCTGTTATCGAAGGTCCTGTTGTGTCTTGAACAGTGAAGGCTCCAGCTACAGGTGTTGCAGGATTTCCTGAATTGTCGTCTGCATAGACATTGTAGTTATTAACTCCAACAGGTGATGTGCCTGTTGAATAATTGTAAGTCCATAAGTCTCCTGTTGAATAAGTCATTGTATAGTTTGTTCCAGCTATTTCTAATAGGACAGAATTAACTGCTACATCATCTGTTACATTTGCAGTGATTGTTATGTCTGTTCCTCTTTCTACTGGGTCTGGTGAGCCTGCAACTGAATTAATTGTTGGGCCTATTACGTCATTAACAGTAAAGCTTCCTGTTTGTGGAATAGCTTCAGTTCCATACATATCATCTGCATAAACTGTATAGCTGTTTAAACCAGGCGCTAATGCAGTAGTATTATAGGCATATTCATATAATCCAGCTACTAAATTCATTGTGTAATTTGTTCCGCCAATGTCTACCCATACATTTCCTACACCAATGTTATCAGTAACATTTGCAGTTATTGTGATGTTTTGTCCTTGGTCAACTGGATCAGGTGAATCTGAGATTGAGTTTATTACAGGAGCTACTGAATCTGGACCAACATTTGATGCATTAGGTGTTGGATATTCCTGATCATACCAATTAGCTGTTCCATCTGGATATCTTCCAACAGAGACATCAACGATTGAAGCAGCGTATGTGTATGTATCTATTAAACCTCCTGTGCTGTTTGAAAGTATTATATCATCTCCTCCGTTGTTTAATCTATTGCTTACTTCTATGTATAGGAATGCTCCTGGATTTAAAAGTCCGCTAAGGGTCGCCATTGTGCTTACAGAGTCATTCAATGTCCATCCTGTCAAATCTATTGTAACAGAATCATTATTGTAAAGCTCAACCCAATCATTTCCTGAAGAAGGTTGTGCCATGTATTCGTTAATTACAACATTTCCTGAAGGCCTTGGAGCAAAGGCAACTGAGATTACTTCTGAATCAGTGGCTGATAAGTAGTTTGCAGTTTCAGTTACATTGCAGACATAACCATGATCTCCTGCTGCTAATGTAACATATTGATTGTTTTCAGCTCCTGTTACATCTGTTCCGTTTCTGTAAAGTGTTTCAGAAGCTTCTGGATTTGTGCAAGAGCATGAAGCATTTAATGGAGTTAAGTCATCCCATCCTGAAGATGGTGTAAAAGTCAATGTGCATGTTGATGCAGCTTTCTTGACTGTTGCAAATCTTGTTATTGAGCTTGCTGTTGTGTTTGCATCAGCTACAACTTCAACAGTGTAATTATAGATTCCTGCTGGTAATAATTGAGCAATGTTATTTTCTCCTGTTACATCCCCTCCATCTCTGTACATAATTGCTGTTGGAACATTTGAAGTAAATGAAGCATTGACTGTATTTGGATAGGTTACTGTTATGTCTGATGCAAGATTATTAAGCAGAAGAGTTACCCAGCTAGTTGCTTTATTGATAGTATATGTTTCTGATGCGCTTGCAGCTGTGTAGTTTTGAGTTGCTGAGACATTGCAGACATAATCATAGGTTCCTGCTCCTAAAGTTACATTTTGGTTGTTTTCAGCTGTTACATCAATTCCATCTCTATAAAGTGTTTCAGCAGCCTCCAGATTAGTGCATGAGCATGATGCATTTATTGGAGTTCCATATGTTGTTGGAGAACCTGGTGTAATTGTCAAGGAACATGCAGATGCAACAGGATTGACTATGTATGGATAATATGGGGTGCTGTTAACATTTCCAGCTGTGTCGTCTGCGAATATTCTCCAAGTGTAGGTTCCTGCAGCTATGGTTGGATAATCATAATAATATTCATTGCTGTTGTTTGTTGTTATTGTATAGTTCTGCAGAGTTCCTGTGAAATTATGCTCAATGACAACTGTGTTCAGCCTTGCATCTGTCCATGTTGAGTTGAACTGATATGTTTGATTTGGATCATATGTTACTGGACTTTCTGGAAATGCAAAGACATCAAACCATAAAGGAGCAAATGTATCATCAAGTGTTGTTACAACAGTGCTGTTGACTATATTGGCTGGATCTGTATTTCCGTCTTCATCAAATGTTTGGTAAGATGAGTAATAACCTGTGTTATAGTCAAGTCCTGTGAAAGTAACAGTTGTTGTTGTGCTATCTACAGTCTGAGTTGATATTATTGTATCTGTGATATCATATAATGTTATGATTGTATGGTTAAGGTCGTCATCAGGTGGAGGTGTGAATTCCCATGTTATTGAATAGTCTGTTATGTTTGTTGCATTTATGTCTGATACAGGTCCTGGAGCTATTGTGTCTGTTACATCAACAAACAAAGAAACATTTACAGGCTTATAGTTGTTTGTTCCTGGATATTCTAAGATGATTTCAAAATAACCAGTTTCATCAAAGACTATAGGAATTGGATCATTCTCTTCAATTGTTGAGATGAATGTATCATTTTTGTAGAGATTCATTGTTGTTGTTTCTCCTACAAGAACGCTTGCTTCTGCAATTAGAGTTGACAGCCTTTCTACAGCGTAATTAAAAACAGTTGTGTTTAGAGTAAGCTCTATTGTTGCATCTGCTTTTAATATGGTGTATGGGTAATCATCTGTGATGTTAGAATTGCCTTGCTCGTCAGTAGCATGCATTCTCCATATAAAGGTTCCTGCATTGATTCCTGTTACAGTGTAGGTGTATGTATGATAATCTCTTGTTGTTGAATAGTCTTGCCAAGTTCCGCTATAGTTGCTTTCAAAGAAAACATATTCTTTGTCAGGATACCAATCTGATAATTCCCAATCAACTGTGAATGTGTATACTCTGTTAGGATCATAGACAACCGGGCTGTCAGGATCTGCATCTGGATTTGACCATTGAGGATATTCGTAAACAAATCCAGTGAACGTCACTTGTACTGTATTGGATAAATCTTCTTTGCCATCATCACTTACAGCTTTTGCTTGGTATATGTGGGTTGTAGCATTGGTTTCTATTTCTGTTCTTATATACATGCAGGAATGTCTGTGGCGGCAGTCATAAGACTGGATTTCAACGCCGTCTCTGTATAATATAAGTTTATTTAATGTGGATGTCACATCAGTAGCTGATGCTGTCAGGATGACAGTTGTTTCAACTGTAGTAGCTGATGCTGATAATTGTGCGTTAGGTGCAGCACTAGCTGCTATTGAAAGTAGAACTAATAAAAACAAAGCTGCTATTATTAGATTTAAGGTTTTTGATTTCATTTAAATTCTGAAATCCAATCCAGCTGAATATTGCATGGAATCTTCAGTTCCTTCATTATGTTCTATGCTGCTTCTACCTACTTTAACTTTCACAGAGAGAGGAATAGTTTTTGCAGAGAAGCTAAAGCCCAAGCTGTCTAGATGACTTATTTCATTTTGAACTCTCATGTAGTCGAGCACCATATTCTCAGTTATACCGTAAGCAAATCCTAGTATATAGAAGGTATCCTTATCCCCTCCTCCTTCTCCGGTTTCAAATATTGGCCCTCCATGAAATGCAAAGCCTCCCTCTCCTACCATATCTTCGTAACGTCTTCTGTTGATAAGATACCAGCCGTTGCTTGATATTACACTTATTGGTATTAAGTCATATACATGGCTTTTGAGGAATTCACTATGTTTTTTCATTTCGACCTTCTTTGGTGAATATATATATGAAAATCTTGTTCCTAGGTTCTTGTTGTGATAGGATAAATCTCCACCAAATGTATTGTTGTCGTTAATACGCCAGGCTCCTGCAAAGTGCAGTCCTGCTTTTTCTTCTGGTGAAACATTGGTTCCGCTCAATCCATAAACAAATGCTAATCCAGCAAAATTATCTGAAAGGTATTTGCCCCCTGCTCCTAAAAGCCATATCATATACTCTTCACTATCTGGATCTGGAATGTTTTGAGGAGTGCCGTTTAAGATTGATTCTAGGTTAAAAGTTATTTCTCCTTTTATAGCTCTGCCCAATCCAAATAGTTTTGTTTTATTCCCTATATCCCTTATGTATTCCAAGTTTATAATATTTGCGATATCTTTGAATTCACTGGTGTCTGTTCTGCGTGAATCATCATAATAATGGACCCAACCCCAAACTCCAGGAGAGATTTCTGTCCATATATCTCCTTGAGTAATAGTAAGGTTGTTATTAGTTGTTTTTTCTATGATGTCTTTTTTTCCATATTCGATAACAAATGCGTTCTTTCCAAGAGAGAAATCTATTCCTGCCCATGCTTGAGTTGATTTATCATTAAATCTTTCATTATTTCTTTCATCTACTGAAAGTGTACCCATCATAGTAGAATATTTACTTAAAATATTAAGGGTATCTTGGAAAGCATCTATTCCTACATGATAATTTAGCCATCCTAGATTGTGTTCGAATATACCAACATTTCCTCTTCTTTTTGATGGTTTGTCTTGGTCAGGAAGATATCTTTCAAGTTCTAATATTTGACCACTAAATCTCATAGATTTTTCTGAATCTACAAAGCGAAAATAATCAAATGTATAAACAGGACCCCTATTATCTTTACACTTTAACGCAGCCTCAACTCCGATGCGGTGATCTATTTTTGCTGATGGTTTTTCCTGTTTCTTTTTCATTTCTTCTTCTATTACTTTTGCTAGGTATGCATCAGCTTCTTCTAGAGGAATCAAATGAGGTCCTTCTTTTTCTAATAATTTATTTCTTTCTTCTTCTGTTAACTTTTCAAGGTAATCATTAAAGATTTTTTCTAATATGGTGTTATGCTCTTCAGGAAGTCTTTTTTTCAAGTAAGCATCAAAAGCTTCTGACTTCCCGTCTATTTCATATGTTGTTGTAATATCAAGGTCAAAGAGATCATCTTCCATATTATATATAACATATCCTAATTCTCTGTCATCTATCTCTCCATCGCCATTTAAATTCCATGCTTCTTTGAATTCATCAATTGTTATTTCTGCATCATTATTTTTATCTACTTTTCTAAGAGCTTTTTTTATTTCATCTGTTGTTTTGCCTTTGTCTTCAGCTTTTTTGATAAATCTAGCTGCTATATCATGAGCTTTTTTAGGAAAAGTAAGTCCCTCATATGTTGGAATATTAATGCTTGGGCGCTTATCATTTTTTTCCTGACCATGTGCTGCTGCAGCTGTTGCTATGGTAATAGCTCCAGTTGCAATAAGAAGTTTTGTTGAGAATGATGTGTAATCCCATGCTTCTTTTATTTGGGATGCAATGTACTTTGAACCACTGACTATATATTCTAATGATTTACCTAATTTACCAAGAATGCCTTTCCCCTCTGTTTCTTTGTCTTTCATAAAATCACTACAGTACAGTTATAGTAGCACCCCCATGAGTAGAAAAAATGGTTCTTACTTTATAAATATTATGCTTTTCACTACTTTATAATGCTAATTAATGCTATAAATAGGAAGGGTGTTTATCTTAAATCTTTTGGCTAAAGCCAAAAGTTTGAGATGCTCAAAATGCGAAGCATTTTGGCACACCGGAAGCTTTGCTTCCTTGTGTCCTAAAAATCCTCGACGGATTTTTATGATTTGAACTTTATTTTGTTCAATTCCAGAGCAGTGATTGCCGGCAGAGGTTTGCCTTCTAAGAATTCTAATGATGCTCCGCCGCCTGTTGAGACGTGGGTGAATTTTTTTTCCAGCTTGAGTTTTTCGATTGCAGCTGCTGAATCTCCGCCGCCAATCAGGGTTGTTGCTTTTGATGATGCCAATGCTTTTGCAATCTCATTTGTTCCTTTTGCAAATTTTGGGATTTCAGAAACACCTAATGGTCCGTTCCAGATGATTGTTTTTGCTTCTGCGATTACCTCTTTGTAGACTGCGATTGTTTCGGGGCCGATGTCAACTCCGAGCATGTTTTTTGGGATTGAGTTGATGTCAACAATTTTTGTTCTTGCTTTTCTGTCAAACTTTGATGCTGCCAGTGTGTCTGTTGGCAGGATTATCTTTTTTCTTGGGCCTTGTTTTTTGAGGAGGTCTGCTGCCAGCTTTAGCTTATCTTTTTCAACAATGCTTTTACTTGTCTCAATGCCCATAGCTTTGTAGAAAGTGAACATCATTGCTCCTCCTATTAATAGGGCGTCTACTTTTTTCAGCAGACTATTTATTACTTCTATCTTGTCTGAGACTTTTACTCCTCCCATTATTGCTATGAATGGATGCTTTGGAGATCTTAGGATCTTGGTCATTGTGTCAATCTCTTTTTTCAGAAGGAAGCCTGCTGCTGAGGGCAGGTAGTTTGTAATGCCTTCGACAGAAGCATGGGCTCTGTGGCATGTTCCAAATGCATCATTGACATAGAGGTCTGCTAGTTCTGCCAAGCCTAATGAAAATGAAGGGTCGTTTGCTTTTTCCTCTTCATAAAATCTAACATTTTCCAGCAGAACAACCTCTCCTGGAATCATCTCATCAATAAAATCCTCAACATCATGGCCAATGCAGTCGTCTATGTAGTAGACTTTTTGATTAAGCAGGTCTGACAGTCTTTGGGCAACATTTTCCATCTTAAGCTCTGGGACAATCTCTCCATCTGGTCTGCCGAGATGAGAGATAAGGATGACCATTGCCTTGTTTTTTATGAGATACTGGATTGTAGGAAGAGCTGCTTTTATTCTTTTATCGTCTGTAATCTTTCCTTTTTTATCTAAAGGAACATTGAAGTCTACTCTTACAAGAACTCTTTTGTTTTTTACTTTAAAGGATTTGACTGATCTCATTTATGTATGATTTTGACCATATCTATCATTCTGTTGCTGTATCCCCATTCATTGTCATACCAGCCAATGATTTTTACAAATTTTCCGTCAATGACTTTTGTCAATGCTGAATCAAAGATGCAGGAATGCGGATTGCCGATTACGTCTGTTGAGACAATCGGCTCATCTGTGTATTCTATAATTCCTTTTAGCTCGTTTTCAGACACTGACTTGAATATATTGTTTATCTCTTCTTCTGTTGTCTCTTTTTCCAGCTCGCATACAAAGTCTGTGACAGAACCGTCAGCAACAGGAACTCTCATCGCCATACCATCTAATTTTCCTGCTAACTCAGGGATAACTTTTGTTACTGCTGTTGCTGCTCCTGTTGTTGTAGGAACAATGTTGATAGCAGCTGCTCTTGCTCTTCTCAAGTCTTTGTGCGGGCCATCAACTATTCTTTGGTCAGCTGTGTACCCATGAACTGTTGTCATCAGTCCTTTGACTATCTTGAAATTATCATGAAGAACCTTTACCATCGGTGCCAGGCAGTTTGTTGTGCAGGATGCATTTGAGACAATTATCTCTCCATCATAATCCTGCTCATTCACTCCTTTGACCAGAGTCTTTACATCATCTCCTTTTGCTGGAGCTGAGATTAAAACTTTTTTTGCTCCTGCTTTGATATGCTTTTCAGCCAGCTCTTTTGTCCTGAAGAATCCTGTTGATTCAACCACAACATCAACTCCAAGTTTTTTCCATGGAAGTTTTTCAGGGTCTTTTTCAGCCAAGGCTTTTATCTTCTCTCCATTGATTATCAGTTCAGAGTCTGTAGCTTCTACTGTTCCTGTGAATTTTGGCTGGACAGAATCATACTTGAGCAGATGAGCCAATGTCTTGTTGTCTGTCAAGTCATTGACAGCAACAAATTCGATTTCAGGATCAGCCAGCCCTGCTTTTAGAACCATTCTTCCGATTCTTCCAAAGCCGTTGATCGCAACTTTTATTGTCATAATAAACACCTCGTTTATAATTCTCTTTTGTAATAATGAGTATGCAAAAGCTTTTCAGCTTTTTCACTTAATGGTTTATCAAGGAATTCTTTATAAATTTTTTGCACAACAGGGTTGTCATGGGATTTTCTGCATGGCAAGTTAGCGTCTTCTTGGTAGATTGCGTTCATCCTTGCCTGGATTGTCGCTTTTGTTGATGGCAGGGGCTGGCCTCCTCCTCCGATGCAGCCGCCTGGGCAAGCCATTATTTCTATGAAATGATAGTCATCTTTTCTTTTCAGCAATTCTCTTGCATTATGGAGGCCGTTTGCAGCTGCAAACTTCAACTCCTGTCCATTTATTATGATTGTGCCTTGTTTGATTCCTGCTGAGCCTCTTAGCTGGTCGAATTCAATCTTTGTCAATTGCTTTCCTGTTGCTGTTTCATAAGCAGTCCTTAGTGCTGCTTCCATCACTCCTCCTGTTGCTCCAAAGATTGCTCCTGCTCCTGTTGAGATTCCTAGAGTTGGATCAAAATCTTCATCTGGCAAAGAGTTGAAGTCAATCTTGAAATGCCTTATCAGTTTTGCTGCTTCTCTTGTTGTCAGAACATAGTCAACACCTGATTTTAATTCAGGACGAGTTGATTCAAATTTTTTGGCGGTACAGGGCATTATAGATACTACAACAATATCTTTCTTTGAGATTTTTGCTTTTTTTGCATAGTATGTTTTTGACAGTATTCCCAGCATTTCATGAGGGCTTTTGCATGTGGACATGTTTGGTACAAGTTCATGATAGAAATGTTCCATGAATTTTATCCAGGCAGGACAGCAGGTTGTTATCATTGGGAATTTGCCACCTTTTTTCAGTCTTTTTAGGAATTCAGCTGCTTCTTCCATGATTGTCATGTCTGCTCCGAGGTTAGTGTCAAAGATTTTATCAAAGCCGCATCTTCTTAGTGCTGCAACCATTTTTCCTTTTACTAATGTTCCTGGAGGCATATCAAATTCCTCTCCTAATGATGCTCTTATAGAAGGTGCTGTCTGGACTACAACATGCTTTGTTTTGTCTTTTAGGGCAGCCAGGACTTCTTGGAGATGCTCACGTTCATCAATTGCTCCAACAGGACATGCTGCAATACATTGCCCGCATTTTGTGCAATACATATCGTACAGATTTTTTTCAAAATAAGGAGTTACATGCTCGTGATGAGCTCTGCTGGCAAAATCAATTGCCCATGTTGCCTGGACATCTGCACAAACCTGGACACATCTTCCACAGTTAATGCATAGATTATTATCTCTTAATACCGCCGCCCCTAAATCTGCTTTGTATTTTCTTGTTGGTTTAAATCTGACTTCTCTTAATCTTAAATCCTGGAGTATTTTGCATAGGTCGTGTTCTTTTTCTTCTAGAAAACATTTGTCCATATGCTCTGGCATTAACAGTTCTGTATTAATTCTTCTTGCTCTTTGAACTTTTTTTGTGTCTGTAAGGATTTCCATTCCTTGTTTTGGGTAATTTGAACAGGATGTTATTAGTTTTCCATTTATTTCAACTACACAAAGCCTGCATCTGGCTTCTGGAGTTAAGCCTTCCTGATAGCAAAGATGAGGAATCTTAAATCCATGTTCTTCTAAGTTGATAAGCAAAGTCTTGTTTGGGTCCACTTCAATTGTTTGATTATCTACTTTTATTTGCATTTTGCCTCGAATTCTTTTCTGAAATGTTTTAATGCAGTCAGTACATGAGATGTTGCTGTTTGGCCTAAGCCGCATAGAGATGTTTCTTTGATAACTTCTGCTAATTCTTTTAAGGTGTTAAGGTCTTTTTTTGTTGCTTTGCCTAATGAGATTGTCTCTAATAAGCCAAGAACCCGCATTGTTCCTTCCCTGCAAGGAGTGCATTTTCCGCAGGATTCAAATTCATAGAACTTTGCGATGTTCGTGGCCATGTCTACAATAGAATGTTTTTCATCAACAGCAATGACTGTTAATGCTCCTAGGATACAGTCTTTTCCGCAAACTTCATCTGGAGCTAATTTTAATTCTGGGCTGTAAGGAGCGCATCCTCCAAAGCAGCCAAAGTAAACAGCTTTGATATTATATTTTGGCTTTGCCAGTTTCATCAAATCTCCTAATGTTGTTCCTAATGGAAGCTCATAGACTCCTGGCTTGGTGACGTTTCCAGATATACAATGAAGCCTTAGATTTGGATTGTAGTCTTTATAGGAGATTGCCAATGGAACTTCTGCTAATGTTCCTACGTTGTTGAGGATGGTTGGCTTGCCATAGACTCCTTTTTCTGTTGGATATGGAGGACGTTGGGTTGGCTGTCCTCTTTCTCCTTCTATTGAATGCATTATAGCTGTCTCTTCTCCGCAGATATAGGCTCCCTGGCCTACAATTACTTCAATCTCTGTCTTTGATCTTGTCTTTTGCTTTATTGTCTTTATTGCCCTGTTTAATTTTGGAAGCAGGTATGCGTATTCTCCTCTTAAGTAGATGAAGGCTTTTTTTGCATTGATTACAAAAGCAGCTATCAACAGTCCTTCAATGATGTTTTCTGGATTTTTTCTTAGGATAAACTTGTCCTTGAAAGTTCCTTGCTCTCCTTCATCTGCATTTGCAACAACATATTTTTCGTTCGAAGAGTCAGACTCCTTCGTCGTCTGGGTACCTTCTTGCTGGTTCAGGACCATCTCCCATTTTGTTGCTATTGGAAAATTAGCTCCTCCTCTTCCTAACAATGCTTTTTCTTTTAGAAGCTGGATTGTTGCTCTTGGACCTAATCTTTTTGCTTTTGCAAATGCTTTTCCTAATGTTTTATCTGTTATTTGCATTGTTTTAGTATTGCATCAATCTTTTCTTTTGTTAGGTTTGTATGGGGCTTGCCATTTAGAAGCATTGCAGGCGGCTTGTTGCAGCAGCCGATGCATGAGCAGATGTGCAATGAGAATTTCTTGTTGCTTGTTGTCTGGCCTGATTTTATTCCTAATTTTTTTACTAAATATTTTATTATGTTTATTGAGTTGTTCAGATAGCATGATGGAGAATTGCAGATCTCGATAATGTATTTTCCCTGCGGCTGGGTGTGCAGCATTGCATAGAAAGTGGCTGTTCCATATATTTTTGATAGAGGTATGCCTGTTTTTTTGTTCAGTTTTCTGATAGCTTTTTCAGAAATATAGCCTTCTTTCTTCTGTATCTTTCTCAGTTCATTCAGTAGTATAAAAGACATTACTCTATGCACCCCTTTTTAGATGAATTTAGAGAGAAGTTCTATAAATAAGTTGCGGTTTAAATTACCAAAACCTATATATAGGGGTTCGTTATAAAGATGGTTATGGAAAATAGATTAGTTAATCTGCAGGATTATATATTGAGCAATGCTCATCAGTATGTTGAGATGGTTGTCTATACTGCTGTCAGTTTTTTCCTTCCATTGTTAGTTGGGCATCCACAGATATTTGTTGGAGTTATGGTCAATACAATGCTTATTGTAAGTGCATTGAATCTGAAAGGATATAAATTACTGCCTGTGATTATTGCTCCTTCACTTGGAGTCTTGTCAAGAGGGTTGATTTTTGGCGGTTTTACAATATTTCTTGTTTACATGATTCCGTTTATCTGGGTTGGGAATGCTGTATTAGTCTATGCATTCAAATGGCTGAAGCTTCGGTTGAAGATGAATTATTTTTTGACATTGGCTGTTGGAGCTGGAGTAAAATCCGGATTCCTGTTTTTGAGTGCTTTATTGCTGTATAAATTAGGATTAGTTCCTATCATGTTCTTGACTGCAATGGGTGTTATGCAGCTGGTTACTGCTGTTAGCGGCGGGATTGTTGCTTATGGATTTCAAGCTGTTAAGAAAAGATTGGCTTAGATTACAATAAACTTTTTAAAAAAGATGTTTCTATGTTTTTAATATGGGAAGAGAAAAAAAGCAAATTCATGATGAGATGTCTATTGATGAATATGTATCTAAGATACAAGGTGAATTTAATGATTATAAACATAATGAAGGGATTTCCGGAGAAGAATCTTTATTTAATAAACACATAAGAACAACAATATATCCTTCTTCTATTCAACTTAAACAAGATATTATTGCTTCTTCGATAGGATTGACTTTATGTATTTTTGCTGGTTGCCTTGTAACTAGTAAGTCAATTGATGTCAGAGTTGAAGATTATGATTTAAATCTTAAACACCACATCCTTTATCCTTTGTTTGATGACAAAATAGAGAAAAAAGAGACTAAAATATATATGGATGATCTCAAAGAGAATGAAGAAATTCCTGTTGTTATTGCAGGGTATCCTTTCGGTGCTATTCCTGGCAGAATGTTCAAGGATATGCTTTATTTTATATTGGCTTATGAAAAAGATGGAGAAATGATTTGGATGAATAAATATGTTTAGTCTTTCTTAATAACATAAACCAGTTCACTGGAATATTCTAGTTTTTTATAACTAAGTTTTAATCTTTTCAGCATCCTTTGGAAGCCGCCTCTTTTGATATAAGTCATTCTTTTTTTAGAGATTGTTTTTGTTGGAAATGTTGCAATTATATATTTTACTTTTAATTGTCTTATGATTCTTTCAACAGCTTTGTTTGGGATTAAGTCAAATATCTTGAATGCAAATGCAATGTCTGCTTTTTGTTTGATTGGTTTTTTTGTTATGTCAAATGCCAATGCTTTGCCTTTTATCTTCATTATCTTGAAATATCTGTTGATTATGCCAGCGTCTCTTTTGTTTAGTTCAATTGCAGTATATTTTGGATTTGTCTTTAGATATGGATATGAAAATGGATTTAATCCAGAGGCAATGTCTATTATTGAATCTGGGATTCCAGTTATCTTGAAGATGTCTTTGTAGAATTTTGGATAGATACCTAGTCTTTCTTTTGAAGAGAGATGCAATGCAAGAATCTTTTTGTGGACTGCAAAGGATTTGTCTGTCTTTAGTTTTGCAACAAGGGATTTTAGTTTTTTATTATCTAATTGATAAACTCCATACATCAATCTAAGCTCTTTTCTTATTGGTTTTATTAATCTATCAATGTTCTTTGATTTTTTTATTGCAGTAAAGAAATCTGCGTCTGAGAAGAATGCCAATAGTTTTTTGTCTTGTTTTAGAAGCTGTTGAATCTTTTCTTCTATCAATGAATCATTGACATTAGCCAGTTCTTTTTTCTGCTTTATCTTTTTGATTAGCTCAAGAATTATGCTTTGCTTGACAGTCTTGTTATAAACCCTCATTTAGAAACAATTTGAAGCTTTTTTTCTTTGCTTTCAGGACTTTTTAGATTGACTATCTTGTAATCTTTAAGGCCTTTTTTTTCAGCCCATGCTTTTGCAGCTCCTTCTGTCTTAAAAGTCTTTGGCCTAGCTCTTGCTCTCCTTACTGGTGTCCTTTCTGGAATACGCTTTGAAAAATATGTTGATCCCATAGTAAGAATAAGTTTTAGAAGTAATATTTAAAGGTTACTTTTTACTCAATGCTGGCTATATTCACCATAAGTACTAGGTGTATTTGTGCTAGAACCTGTATCGCGCTTTGTGTCATCTAAACAGGCACCCAATCTTTTATGATATCCATTGTTGATATTTTTTGTGGATCCTTTGCTTTCTATAGAAATAATTTCTGCATAAAGAGAAGATATGGCTTTGTATATATCTTCTTCTGTATATTTATGGTTTTCCTGATCGTCTAATGAGATTGCATTTACTTTTGTATAACCTTTTTTAGACATTTCTTGTTCAACTTTTCCAACAAACCCATCTAAATCATTTTCTGAATAATCCATACAATTGTTTTTGAATATATTCCACATTGCTATGTAAATATTGTCTATTTCTCTTTTAAAAGGCCATTTGATTTTTCCTTCTATAGATTCTTTTCTTTCATCTATAACTCTTTGGATTTTTTTATGAGGTCTTAGATCTGCTAGTCTGTCATTAGGATTATCACTATTCAAATACAATATCAATTGCTTATAATCTTCTTGTTTATCCATATTTTAAGCAGAAACAGATGTTTCTTTAAAAAGTTTACGAAAAAACATATAATGTATATACTTTGTAGATTTTGGATTTCTGGTTTTTTTGGCAGATAATAGAAAGGTTTTTATATGAATAGTACTAATTTAGGTCTTATTAAGCATTAAATCAGTACTAAAATGAAGATACAGAACAATAAAGGGCAGTACAGATTGACTATTCCTAAAGATTTAATCACTGTTAAAGGCTGGAAACAGGGCACTGAAGTATTTATTGTCATGAATATAGATGGAGATCTGGTCATCAAGGAGATTGTTAAGAAGAAAAAATGAGAATCGATAAAAGGCAATCAGTGGATCAGCGCAGATTGAACAGAGATGTATCTTTCTTGGTAATTGCATTACTCTTGCTGTCTGTCTTCTTTGTATCTTTTGAACCTCCTTATAGCCCGACTGGATATGCTCCTATTGACTGCCCTGGAAACCAGGTCATTATCTGCTGCCACAAGCCAGGAACTCCTGCTGAACAGACCAAATGCGTGACTGAAAAGGCATTGTCTGCTCATCTGAAGCATGGAGATATTATAGGACCATGCTTACCTATCCCTAAAATAAATATCACAAAGTCAGACAATCCTGACCATGTATTCAATGGGTCACTCCTGAATTATACTATCTTAGTTAGTAATTTTGGAAGTGTAACTGCATATAATGTTACTGTTGT
>JAHWIR010000006.1 GCA_019322435.1 Candidatus Woesearchaeota archaeon | reverse complement strand
TATTGGGGGGGCTTCTGCTAATTTTGCAGGCATTACTGGTGGTTTTTTTGGTTTTCTAGGAGCAAATGCTTCAAAGAATTTGGATCTTTTTTCTGCTTTTTCTTTTCTTCTTCTTTCTACTATTTCTGCTCTTCTCTGGTCTAATCCTTTTCTTCTTCTTTGCTGGTCCAGGAGCATTCTTCTTCTTGCTTCTGCTGCTTCAATCTGTGCTCTTGACGGCGGAAGAGCTGGCGGAAGAGGTCTTGCTGTTGGCGGTGGAGTAGGAGGAAGTTCTCCTATTCTGGATCTCATGTAAACTGTATAACCAGCACCTCCTATCATCAGTAATAAGCCTAGTATGATGAATGTTAATGAAAGTGCTTTTCCTCTTGGTTTTGAGAAAGGATTAGTAGGATCATAGTTATTGTTTACTTCATAACCATCTGAATAACCATCGCCATCTGTGTCTTTTTCTCTAGGAGAGATATCCCTTCCTGTCTGTTTAAAGTAGTTGTATTCTTCTAGATTTGTTAAGTCGTCTTCATCAGGGTCTTGGTCTGCATCTGCTGAGTTGAATGGATCAAGGTTATAGCGTTTTTCATAAGCATCGTCTATTCCATCATCATCTGAATCTTTTTGAGAATCTCCGCAGCCTTCTGTATCTGCTGCTTCTCCAACAGGTGTTCCAGGGCATTTGTCTAGATTATCTGAAACACCATCATTATCTATATCTCTTTGTGAAGGAGCGCATCCGTCTGCATCAACCAAGTCAACTTCTTCTATAGGAGTGCCAGGGCATATATCATAGATATCTGGAATCCTGTCATTATCGTCATCTCCTGATACAGGACAGCCAGCCAGGTCAACTTTTGTTCCATATGGTGTGTCTGGACATGTATCTTTATTGTCTGAAACTCCGTCTCCATCCTCATCATCAAGAGATATTATTTTTGAGCCTGTGGCCCTATTTCCTTTGGTGTCAGATACATTCCAGCACACTCTTTTTGTTCTTGTTATGATTATGCCTGTTTCTGGATAAAGTTGTGTTGCATTGCAGGATTCATCTAAGAAAGATGTTCCTATTAGTTTTTCATCACAGCCAGATTCATCGCTGCAGAGCATTGTAATCTTCAAGCCTCCTGTTATGGGCTCTGTCTTTATTGTTATTGTTGGTGGAGCGTTGTCTCTGATGCATTCTGTCAGGTTGTCTGAGATTATTAGGAAGTCATCGCTTTCTGCTTCTCTTCCCCAATTTCCTGCTTCATCCTGTGCTTTGGCTTTTATATAATACAGGCTGCCAATTGTCATGTTAAGGGGGTCTCCGTTTTGGTCTTCATCTATTGACGGATTGTCTGAGTCTGTTGTCTGCCAGTCAGAAATCAATCTATTTAGCTCTACTGCATAGATAGAATGATTATAAAGGGTTATTTTTGAAAGCTCGTCTTCTGCATTAAAAGAAGGCTGTATGTTAGAGCCATAGCAAATTCTTTCTGGAACTGTTATGTTGTTCATGGTTGGCGGTGTTCGGTCTACTATGAAAGAGATTGTATCACTGATTGTAATGGTTTTTCCATCATAAGCAAAATTACAGTATATTTTATAGTTATAGACTCCTTCCTTAGGAGATCCTTTGTTAATTGTGTGAGTCAAGCCATCACCTGCTGTGTTGAATTTTTGTGGTTGTCCATTCTCAAGGAAGCAGGCTGCGTCCCTGTTTGTTATTATTGTTAATGTTATGTCTCTGGAGTTTGTTGAGCCTTTTGGAAGCAGCTCTCTTATCTGCGCTTCTTCTCCTCTGTCTATTGTAAAGTCAATGGTAGAGGTGTCTGAAATCAGTCCTGCTCTGTTTTGGCAGGCTAGATAGAAAGAATATTTTCCATTTTCATAGCCGCTTATATCTATATCTCTTTCATGAGAGCCACTGAAGATTGGCTGATTTGGATATCCCCATTGTTTCCAGCCTGGGAATTCTCCTATCATATTGTTATAGCTGGAGGCAGAGGAATCATATTTGCAGATTGTTGGAGGGGTTGTATCTGCATGAAGGGTTATGTTAGTTCCTTGTACAAGTGGATTTGGTTTTGCATGGCTGTCGATTATTATTGGCTTGTCTGGATCATAATAAAGGGTTATTAATGCTGGGGAGGTTATGGCTCCTGCATTGTCTTTACATCTTATATACATATAATAAGGGCGAGGCCTATCTGGATCGATGTCATCGAAATTGAAATAAGTGAATCTGTTAACGCCTGTTCTGTTGAAGGTTACTCCCCTACCATAGGTGAATTTATCATAAGTAGAGAATTCGCATTCCTCTATGTAAGGGGATTGTGTATCTATCACAACATCAAAGACTGGAACAGGAGATACTTGATAAGGCGGATTTACAAGATTTAATCCAATGCCTGCGCCAAATATAACCTGGCTGCATTTTTTTTCTTCTATGTTTTCTCCTTTATCTTTTGACTGATAACAGACTGTTCTGTTGTCTGATATTGTAAATGGTGTGGTGTATGTGTCTCCTGGATAGCATTCGGTAGTACCATGCTTACAAAATTTAATTTCCTCACTGCAGCCAAAGCTTAATGGAAGGGTTTCTATGCATTCAAATGAGATTTCAACAGGGTCATTTGTCCAGATAGTCCAAGTATTGTTATAGGTATATTCTCCTTGCCCTATTTTTAGGGTGGTTATTGTTATTGGTGCAAGCTGGTCTATTGTGAATAGGAATCTTGCTTTGTCTTTTCTGTTGGTTGTGGCTGTTTCTGTGCATTCAACTGCAATGTTATCATAATAGGTATTTCTTGGTAGTGTTCTTGGCAAGGTGTGCAGTTGGTTTGCTGTTTGGAATGGTACAACTTGAGATTCGTAATGCCAGCTACAATTTGCTGTTCCATTTGTTTTTACTATGAACTCAATATCTGTCTCGCCTTTTGTTGATGGCTTGTATGGGTTGATTATTCTTATGAATGGCCATGCATCTACTTCTATATCTATAATGGTTGTGTTTGTGTTGCCTAAGGGGTCTGAGCAAGTTACTGTGTATTGATAATCTCCGTCTTCTACTCTGTAAGATGTCTGCCAGGATGTTCCTGTTTCAGATGAAAGTTGTTGAGGGAAAGGATCTTTTGTTATTGATTCTATCAAAGTGTCTGAGCAGGTTACTGTTTCAGATGCATTGATTGTGAATATTAAATCAGACAAGATAAAGCCGTCTAATATCTGGTCTGTTGTTATTACTTCATATTCTATGTTTATTGAAGGCGGAGAAAAGTCTATATATACTGGAGAGGATTTTAACTGCTCTTGGTTGTCATGGGTGTCTGTTGCATAGTATCTGATATTATATTCTCCATGTCCTTGTGCCAGGTATAATTGCTCTAATGTTTCTGATTCTGATGGGATTATTTCTGCAATGCCATTTTCAAATTTGATTTCTTCTGATGGGCAGCATATTTCAGATTTATAGATGCAATAGGTTAAGATGTCTGCATCAAAGTCAGAGGTTAGTGTGATTGGTGTGTCTAGGGTTGTTATCAAGTAGGTGTCTGGGGCTTTTGTTGTTGGAGCATTGGTGTCTGTCTTGCATTGATCTAAGGAATCCTGGCAATCTGGCTGGTCATCATCATTTCCATCTTTATAGCATGTTTCCTCAGTTGAATTCCATTTGCATTTTCCCAGGCTGCAGGCATCATCGCTAGGAGTGACTGTTTCTGAGCAATCAGAGATTTGTATCTCATTTTCTCCAATGCATGCTTCTTGTGTTGTGTATGATTCGCATGCTGTCTGGTTACAAGAGGAACAGGATGTTCCATCTGAATAGCAGCTTCCTAGTTTTGAACAGATATCTTGAGTGCAGCCTATGTTTTGGAATAACTCTGAAGAGGAACACAGATGGCAGTAATCTGTTCCATTATAATTAGTTTCATAGCAGATTCCTTTGTTTAAGTCTGTGTATGTTGTTTCCTGCCATGTACAATCTGAATTCTGTGCTGCTAGACAGTTGTCTGTTGTGCATGCTGATTCTGATCTGTAATCAAAGCAGGTTGTCTCTTGAGTGCACAGATAACAGGAATCAACTATTGTGTCTGAGTAATCATAATAACAATAGGTGTTTTGATTGCACATCTCTTCTGTATAATATAGTCCAAATGGCAGTGCTTCTTGGTCTATTGGGTTGCAAGGACCTGAATCCTTGCAATAAGCAACTCCACTTAAATCAGGTCCTGAGCAGCGGAAACCTTCTTCAGTATCACAGGTGTCAATGGTCTTTGCTTTGTTGAATTCATCGCATTGCTTAACCACAGAAATACTTAAGCAGAATTCTTTAAAGCCTTGAAGAGTGTATGTTCCTTCACATTCTGGGTCTCCTGTTCTTATTTGTGGGGTGTATGTTTTTGAGCTGTTTCTTATTACTTCATCAATATAGGTTACTATTATTGAATATGTATAGGTGGTTTGCCATTCTACATTATTGTCAATATATGATTTTGAATGGTTATAAGGAGAGGTTGTGACTGGGATAAATGCTATTTGCTCGTCATTTCTAAAGATTGTGTAGCCTCCTATGTTGCTATGGCAGTTTAGCTGAGGTGTCCAGTTTAATTTAAGTGCTTTTTCTCCTTTGATATGATTTGCTTCAAATGTTTCAACTTGCGGGGAAGCTGGATAGATGCATTCTTGTGCAATTGGAGATAGGATAAAATCTTCTAGAGGTGGTGTTTCTCCTTTTAAAATAATGATTTCCTGAGGATTGCTCTGGCTGTAGCCAGGAGCTAATGCTTTTATATAGTAAGTGATGCCTTCTGTTGATGCTGGAAGTTCTTTTTCAAAATTTCCTGTAGGTGTTTTTATTTCTATTACTCCATTAATCATTATTTGAGAATTTGGAATTAGCTGTCCTTCTGTATTTTTTATTGTTCCTTGTATTTTTCCAAATGGTTCTGGGATTAGGTTTATATTAAATATAGTTGTTTCTTCATCAATTACTTCGATGTCTTCTGTTTCTGACTGTATGTATCTGTCTTTTTTCGCAATTACAGTGTAGGTTCCTTGGTCAAGGTCTGTTATTGAATAGTTTCCATCTTCAAGGGAGATTGTATCTTTTACATCAGGGCCTATTGCTATTATTAAAACTTCTTCTAATCCTTCAGTTGTTTCAGAATCTCTAACTATTCCTGATATTGCTCCTCCTATGAATGATGGAAGTGTTATATTATGCTGTATTGTTTGTCCTGGAAGTATTTCTGCTGTTGAAGAGGTTGGCTTGTAGCCTTCTTTGCTTAGTTGAATAAGAAAATCTCCTGGAGGAGCATCTGTAAATGTATAAGAGCCGTCTGCTGCAGAGTATGCTACAGTTATTCCTGCTGGAGGCACTATGTATACATCTTCTATTGGATTTCCTTGTGAATCTAGGATAAAGCCTGTTATTGTTCCTGGGGGGGGTATTATTTGTCCACATTGTAATTCACAAGTTGCTAATTCTGTTATTGATGTATCTACATAGGCGTATAACGCATTTCTGTCTTGACATTCTGATTGACAATCTTCTAGATTAAAGATGCCTGGACATGTTGCTCCAATTGGAGATGGAGCATAACAATAACAGCAGCCTTCCTGGCATTGCGAAACATTATCGCATGCATTTGTATTGAAATTTCCTTGGCTGCATGATGCTGGATAATCTACTGGAGTACATGTATCTACACAGCAGCCGGGATCATAATCACATTCTGGGATATCAATACATAAGGTGTTAATATGGAATGTTCCTCCAATTTCAGCACAAGAAGATTGATTTCTTAAGTCGCATGGGTCTGGTGTTTGTGTAATGCAGCACCATTCATCTTCATCTGCTGAGTATATTGTAGAAATTGCTAAAGCTAAGGAAATGAGCAATACTGTGATTAAAATGAACTTTTTAGCAGTCATTTCTTTTTATCACCCTTTTTCTTTAATAATTCAAGAATTACCTCTTCATAGCTCTGCCTGGGGTGGATTTTTAGCTGATTCAGAGCATCAACAGTATCTTTAGAAATCTTGATGGTGGTAATTTCCCTCTTTTTTTGAAGTTTCTGCATGGTATACCTAAATATACTAAGTTATTCTTAAGTATTCTTAGGTATACTTACTAATTTCTTATATATAAAGTTTTTGGTTAGAAATAAATTTAAGAGCAAGTGTATGGTCCTTCTTCAGGGCCAGCGCATTTGCCTTTGAATTCTCCTGTGAAATCAGGGGAACAATCAAAGTTAAGAAGGCCAAATCTGCCATAACGGGTATTGCAATCGCAGAGGTCTTCTTGGTCAATGATGTCATTGTCATTTACATCTACTATTTCTGTTGTGCAATAACTGCAGCTGTTGTCACACCACGCTTTATTAGGGATAAGTGTGTTTGGAGCTTTGTTGAAGCATTCCTGATCTTGCGAACATTTTTCTGTGCATAATGGATAATCTGCTTGTTGGCAGTTTTCATTGCACATATCTTGAAGATGATCTTTAGCATGACTGCATGTATTAAATAGGGAGCCTCTTTCTTTGTTGTTGCATCTTAGTTCTGCTCCGCAATCTGTTATGCAGATGTTTGCATCTATTACACCAGAGGCTTTGCAGACCAGAACTCTTACTTCTTGATAATCTTGGGATTGGGCATCTGAAGCTGTCACTTTGAATATCTTATAGCCTAAGTCAGTAGAGTCTATAGTAAAAGCAGGGAGATATGATTTTCTCCAGCCATCATAGAAGAATGCTACTGGGTCTTCATCAGGATCTTTTGCTGAAGGACTGAGTGAGAATTGCTGGCCTGTGTCTGTTACAAGAATGCTTGGAATATAGTCAAGTGCAGGAGGCCTGTTTTGGACTGCAAACTGGAATATATATGGCTGATTTCTTATTTGATAAAAAGGGTCTTTGATTGTAATAATGAAATTATGGATGTTTTCCTGGAGCCTTGTTTTTGTGATATTTGCTCCAATCAATTCCCTAAATTCTAAAGTTATTGTGTTGCCTTTCTGGTCTGTAAAGAATCCTGACTGCGGATTATATGTTAGGTCAAAATCGAGATAACTATTATCCAGTTCAATTATTTGATTTAGGGCATTGTAGATTTTCTTGAATCTTATCTTGATTTTTGCTCCATACTGGTTTATCTTGGTTAAATCATTATCCTGGATCTGGATTGTTGTTGGGAAATTTGTGATGACAGACACATCATTTATCCCAAAAGTTATTTCAGAAGAAGGAGTGCCTGTTGTTATATTGTAGCCTGCTAAGTCTGGTATTGTCTTTAATGCAGAAATGTTTGCGCAGTCTTTTACATAATTTGAGATGTATGCTTCAAGCTGTTCTTGTATTGAAAGGTCTCCATCTTTTTTAAGCAGGTAAGGGAGAGTGTTTCTTCCATATCTTTGAGAGAATAGGTCTGGGAATTTCTGGATGTTATTTGTGAATTCGCAATCTTCTGTGCAAGGGTATTGCGGAGCTGGAACTGGGGTTGGCTTGATCAAGTATGCAATGTTGTCTTGTGTTTTTTGAATCAGGTTTTTTGGAATAATAGAACCTTGGTCTTGATAGATATATCCGCCTTGTTTTCCTAAGAGAGCCAGTCCATCTTCTAGTGCATTTTCTACACAAGCTGTTATATAGCCAGAAATTGGCTGGGTGTTTAGGGCTGTTTGAAGTGCTTTTTCTACTGCTGTCTGTGTTTTTGCCTGGGTTGTTATATTTATTAAATAATACATAAGAAAAAAAACGACCATTATGAAGATTCCTATCAAGATAAACATAGTTATCTGGGACTTTTTACCACCTCTTTTTCTAAACTTCATTTTATGTTATTCTTAATTTTGCTGTCAGGTCTTTCCATAACAAATCTAATGATATTTCTTCTTTGCTGTACACCTGATAAGTGCTGTCTTCTGTTTCATTGCAAGATATTACGTCTGTGTCTGGCCATTTAGAATCATCATATGTTTCAATTGCTATGCATATATCTTGACTAAAGCCTTTGTAATCTGCAACTAAGAATTTTGGTGTTATTCTTTTTTCAAATATTGCATTGATTGTTTTTCCTGCTTCAACAGCTGCATAGAAATTATTATAATCCTGGGCTTCATATGCCAGTGGAACTGTGCTTTCTGATTCTAGATTTATTAATGCTATGAATGATTGAATTGGGTGGATAAATAAATCTAATAGGCGTTCAAAGAGCCCTTTACGGGTTAAGTCAATTTCCTGCTTGCTGAAAATTATCAAGTTAAGTGATTCATTATACCAGACTATTCCTTCTTCTTCACAATTTTTGAAGTCTGAATCTTCTGTTGTTGTTGGATTGTCGCAGTAATCAGAATCTTTGCCTAGTGCTTCTAAGAAGGAAAGTTCATCTACATCTAATGGCTGATTAAGGCTTGTTGCTGCAACTATCTGGTCTCCATATCTTAGTATGCAGAAATTGTTTGTGCAAGTAGAGCCATCATATCCTAAGTAAGGACATATGTATGTAAAATATGTTAAATATAGGGGAATCTTTTCTCCAAGAATATATTCTTCTATTGCTCTTCCTTGCTCTGATGAATAATCATATTTGTTTAAGGTTGAGGTGTGGTCTCCACAGTAGATAGCATAGTCTGTTTCAAGGCCATCATCTGGGATTGTCAAGAGGTATTTTGCCAGTAGTTTTGTTCTTGATGACCAGTTTCCATTGTCGCAGTAGTGGTCTTCAATATATTGTCCTGATTCAATGCACTGCGGGTTGGTTGAGTGTGCTAAATCTCCTTTGTATTCTTCTGGAAGATCGTTATTTGCAGAATTTCCTATTGGGTCAACTAAGCATTGGGTATCTGACGGGCAGTTTCCATAATCTTCTTTGTCCCATGTTGATTTGTTCATTGATTTTGCCCAGTTTCCCTCCATACAGGAATAGACTGTGTCTTCAAATTCTATAGGGTTTTGCAGTATTGCTTGTGTTTCTGTTGGAACGCAAATGGAGCCATTCCAGCACATTGTTTCTGGACAGCATGAACCTTGGGTAATCTCTGGTGTTGTTTCAGTGATGTAATCAATATAGTCTTGCGGAAGATACGTTGAGTGGTTTCTTGGGTCAATAAATATTCCTCCAAATGTGTTTGACTGGAAGTTTCCGTCTGGCGAGCAGAAATGGGTTCCTACAGCGTTGCATATGTTAAGATTTTTATCTGCAGAGATTAGGTTGTTTCCATTATTATCTTTATAGTAGGTTATTTCATCATCCTGCATCAAGCATCCATAGAAACTTCCATTATGGTTCATGATTTTTGTTGTGAGCTGATGAACAGTAATATAATTTACATAGGATAATTGATTGTCAATATGAGAGTCTGCTCTTACTATTACATTTGAAAAGCCTTGCGGAACTGTGAATATTAGTTTTTCGATTTTTGGGGTTATATATTTTTTCTCTACAGATAATGTGTGTATTTGACCATCTACTTCAACTGAAACACTAACATTGCTGTCTTGCAGTTCTGCTTGGAAAGCGGTTGTGAGCAGATATTCTCCTGGCATTAGTCTTTCTGTGATGTCTTGCGAAACACCATCTCCACTATATTCTAGAACTAATCCAAATTCTGGGTCTGAAGAAGCATCACCTATTCTTGTCCATTTATTTAGGATATCACTAAAGTTGGAATCTTCTACTATGTTTGTATATTTTAACACATGATTATGGAATACTTTCTTTTCATCAAAACAACCGCCGATTTGATTGCTGAAATCTTGCCACCAAATATCATTATAAGTGTCTCCTGTTTCATCTCCGCAGCATTTTGAGCCGGTCCATTCCAAAAGAAAACTTTCGCAAGTGTCTTTATCTGTGTTGTCCAGGTCTGTTACCCATTTTCCCTTGTTTGTGCAGAAATAAGAGATTTTGCCTGTTATTGTTTCAGAAACAGGTATTGCATAGATTGGCAGATCTTCTCTATGTATCACCTCTTCATAACCTCTCCACCACCTCCATTTCTGTTCAATATAGTATTCTGCTTGTTTTGTTGTTATCGATTCAGTGGGTGAAAAAGAGAAATCAACTAATGCGCTGTTGTCAGATACAATAGTGTAGTTAACATTGAATTCTTCTTTTTCTATTGGCAGTGCAGATTCAGTAGAACTGATTTGATATGGTATGTTAAGGAGATTTATTGTGCGTGTTAGGGTTTGTGATTCTTGTTCATATGTAAATTCTTCTATTTGACATTCACAGTAAACAAATTCTTCATCCTCATCAACTTTTGCACAATTTTTTGTAGTTTTATTTATGCCTTCAACATATACAATGGTTCCATCAAAAATGCTGCAGCCTGTTACTCCACCAAAGTCTCCTCTATAATCTGATAAATTTATTGTCCAGTCATCTCTTCTGATTGGAGTTGTGTGTTTGGGTGCCCATTCTGCTTCTAACTCCCATTGCACTCTTGTTCTTTCTGTAGGAGCTGTTTCAATTGATTGGCCTGCATACTTTGTTTCTGTGTTTGGATTATCATTATATTCCTTTGAATCTCCTGCGCATTCTGCAAAATGCTCAATATCTGTGTCTGGGTCTGTATAACATATATATTCATGAGACAGTTCTCCAGGTCTTCCGCTTCCATAAGCTATTATTTCTTTGTCAGAAGCAGTAGGTCCTGTAAAAACACCTCCACCAGCAGAAAAAACATCCCTTCCTCCAGTGCCGTCTGCTTTTGAATCGCAAGCTATCCAATTATCTCCGTCAGACATGACATCAAATTTTCCATAACTGATATTATAGATGTCTCCTGGAATACGATAAATGCCTGCTGTTTGGTTTCGAAGCAACCATTCATAACGGTTTGTTTTTGGAAAGTGTGCGCACAGAAAATCATTATTTATTAATCTTCCTTCATCATATGATATACCATCATTATCTTCTTTAAATGGGGGTCGTGGAGGATCATCTCCACAGCAATTGTCTATAAATGTAGCAGGATTTGCATCATAGTTTAGCCACTGTCCATCAATTCCAGCTGCTATACAATTGGCTTCATTTAGGTCTGCGTTTTCATCTACATCACATTTGTTGTTTTGATTATCATCTAAACAGGCTTTAATATCAAAGCCAGAAGCAGCGGTGTCGCTATCAACAGTGTCATGGTCTGAGTTTGCATAATGAAAATAGAATTTGACTTTAGGATTTGTGGATTTTGCTATGAAATGAACAAGATCTTTATCAATAGGTATTTGGCTGCTGGAAGTAAGTGTAATGTCTAGATTATTGTAGTCAACAACTGCTGGGCCTTCAGGAGGACCTGTAAGAGACGGGGCTTTTTTTATTTGTGTGCATCGAATTTCTCCTTTGGCATAATGTTCAAATGTTGGTTGCTTAGTAAGAGGATCCCTTTCTATTCTAACTGCAAGGATGCCCATCTTTATTCCTACAATCTCTTTTTTTATATTGCAGACTTCGTAAAGATTGTCAGTGTTACAAGAAGTATATATAGAACCATTAGGTAAGATATATTCTATACTTACTCCTTGTATTCCACGCGCTTCTTGAAATCTCCAATTTTTGCAATAAGATTGATTCAGGAAGCGAAATTTATTGGGTTTCACTGATTTAAAATCTTCAATATCATAAGTACATGTCTTCCATCCCTCTTCAGAAATTGTGCATTTGACCCATTGGCTGGCTGTATTATTCTTGCTTATTCCATATATTGAATAATTGCCTTCTTCTGAATAAGCAATGCTAGATAAAACTAAGAAAACTATTGAAAACAAAATTAGTTTCGTATGTTTCACTCTACACCCTTTTTTACTATAATGATTTGTTAAAGAAATAGAAGCTATATAAATTTTACTTAAATTTGTTTTTTAAGAGATTTTAGAGAGTATTTGGCAGGCCATGCAGTGTTTTCCTTTGGATGGCTCATTGCAGTTCTTGCAGTACAGTTGTTTTTTATCTGTTTTGAATTTTTGTTTTAATTCTGGAGAGACTGACAAGAACCAATTGATTATTTTTTTATGTGTATCAGGATATTTAAGTTCGTGTTTTGTTAGTTGTTCATTTATTAGGCAGCGGTAGACTCCGACACGGCAAGGGCATGGAGTATAGTTGACTGGGAAATTCATTTTTTTGGAATAAGATGTTATTTGTTTTTCTGTTATAAAGTATAAGGGTTTTACGCGCTGGACAAATTTTTTGTTTTTTGAAGTGCCTGTTATGGGGCCTTGCCTTGCAAGAAGATTAAGATTGTTTTTTAATAAGTTCATTATTATGCCTTGTGCTTCATCATTCAGGTTGTGGCCTGTTATTATTTTATCTGCTTTGAGTTTTCTTGCATATTTATTTAACAAATATCTTCTTAAGACTCCGCAGATTGTGCATGAAGTCAGGATAACCTTGCGCTGCTTTAGCAGTGATTTAAGGTAGCAAAGAGAATATCCAAATTCATTGCGGAAAGAGACTATATGGAGCTTGATTTTGTGTTGTTTGCAGAAATTTTTCAGGTTTTTAAGGTTGGTTTTTGTGTAATTTCCAATGACTGCATCAACTGTTATTGCTTCTGGGGAATATCCAAGCTTGTTTAGTATGTATAGGATTGTTGTTGAGTCTTTGCCTCCTGAGCAAGCTACTAAGATTTTGTGTTTTTTAGTGAATAGTTTGAATTTTTGGATAGTAGAAGCTGTTGTTTTTTCTACTGTACTGATTATATCTTGAGATTTTGGCATAAAACTAGGATTTTCTATGTTGATATAAAGGTTTTTGGGAATATACTTATTATTTTACTTATTTTTGTATTAATATTTGTTCTTATTTTTCCTTTGGAATGATAATAATTATATATAAAACAGTATATCTCCATAGGAAATGAAGGGGTTATATTTTGTTTAAAACATATGTTATTTTTAAATCATTTATAAACACATATCTTTATATATAACTGCATATTATTAAATCAAATTGAGACAAAGTTGGCTAAAGCCAACAAGGTTTCAGCAAAAGCTGAAACAAATGGAGGCTATAAAAATGGCAAGAAAATCTACAAAAAAAGAGATAAGAGTTGTTAATATTGTTGTGAGCACTTCTTTGGAGCATGATATTCCATTAGAGAAGATGGCTGCAACTTTGAGCAATACAGAATATAATCCAGAACAGTTTCCTGGGTTGGTTATCAGGATCAAAGAGCCTAAGACAAGTGCTTTGATTTTTAGCTCTGGAAAGGTTGTATGTACAGGAGCAAGAAGCATGGACAAGGTTGAGGAAAGCATCAAGAAGATCATCCAGAGCCTGAAAAAGATTGGAATTAATATCACAATCAAGCCTGTTATAAATATCCAAAACATTGTAGCTAGCGGAAAGGTTGGAATGGATCTGAATCTGAATACTTTGGCAATGAAATTGCCGAATACTGAGTATGAACCTGAGCAATTTCCTGGGCTAGTATACAAGCTTGATGAGGCAAAGGCAACTTTCTTGCTTTTCAGCAATGGAAAGATAGTTTGCACTGGAACAAAAAGCGAGAAAGAAGTAAAAGAAGCATTGGATATGCTTATTGAAAGGCTGAAGAAAGTAGTCAAGCCAAAATAAGTTTCTTATTATAGATGTGTCCAGTGCCCTAAACAGCAGATATTAGGGGCTGGGAGCTGTAAGGGGTGGTTGTCCTGTGGCACTGGTCACTGGACAAGTACAGACGTAAGACATTTAAGGGGGGATGGTCTTATTGTAGAGTATGGAAGCTGCTAAAACAATCAAAAGATTTAAGGAATTTTTTGAAAAGGATTATGAAGCAAAATTAAAAGACAGTATTAGAAAAGGTAGGAAGTATCTTATAGTTGATTTTTCTGAACTTCTGAAGTTTGACCATGAGCTGTCTGATTATCTTCTTGATTATCCTGAAGAGGCTGTCAGGGCTGCTGAAGAAGCTATTGAAGATTGTTCTGATATTGAACTGAAAAAGTTCAATATAAGATTTGGAAATCTTCCTGAGAGCCAGACAATACTGGTCAGGAATATAAGAAGCAACCATATTGGAAAATTGCTTATGATGGATGGTGTTGTCAGGCAGAAATCTGATGTAAGGCCTCAAGTTACTTCAGCTAAATTTGAGTGTCCTAGCTGCGGCAATGTGATAAATGTTTTGCAATTAGACAGCAGTTTTAAAGAACCTACTAAATGCGGCTGTGGAAGAAAAGGAAAATTCAGGATTTTGAAAAAAGAGCTGGTAGATGCACAGGGTATTGTGCTGGAAGAGGATCCTGAACAACTGGAAGGAGGAGAGCAGCCAAAAAGGATGAATGTTCTTTTGAAAGATGATCTGGTAAGTCCGCTGAGCGAGAGAAAAACAAACCCTGGAAGCAAGATAAGGATTGTAGGAAGTGTCAAGGAGGTACCTATCTTTTCCAGATCAGGGAGCCAAACAACAAGATTTGACCTGTTGATAGAAGCAAACAATGTTGAATCTGTTGAAGAGAATTTTTATGAAGTTGAAATAAATAAGGAAGAAGAGAAGAAAATAAAAGATCTTGCAAAGGATCCAAAGGTTTATAGAAAGCTAATAAGTTCTATTGCTCCTTCTATCTATGGGCATGAGCGAGTCAAGGAAGCTTTGATATTACAATTAATGGGAGGAGTGCATAAGCAGAGAACAAATGGTGTCATCACAAGAGGAGATATGCATGTCTTGCTTGTTGGAGATCCTGGAAGCGGAAAAAGCCAGATGCTGAAAAGAATCAATATTGTTGCTCCAAAAGGAAGGTATGTTTCTGGAAAAGGAGTTAGCGGGGCTGGATTGACAGCTTCTGTTGTAAGGGATGAGTTTTTGAAAGGATGGAGCTTGGAAGCCGGAGCTTTGGTGCTAGCCAACAAAGGCCTTTGCTGTATTGATGAGATGGATAAGATGAGCCCTGAAGACAGGGGAGCTATGCACGAAGCTCTTGAACAGCAGACAATCTCTATCTCAAAAGCAAATATCCAAGCAACTTTATTGGCAAGGACTACTGTGCTTGCAGCTGCTAACCCAAAGTTTGGAAGATTTGACCCTTATGATATACTAGCAAAGCAGATTGACATGCCTCCGACATTAATCAACAGATTTGATCTGATATTCCCAATAAAAGATCTGCCTGATAAGGACAGAGATGATAAGATGGCCAGCCATATCCTAGATATGCATCAGAATCCTGAGATAGATGAGCCTGAGATAGAAACAGAATTATTAAGGAAATATATTGCTTATGCCAGGCAGAACATCAAACCAAAACTGACAAGCACTGCTTTAGAAGAGATAAAGACTTATTATGTTGATATGAGAAATAGAGAGGGGTCTGAGGAGGGTGCTACCAGAGCAATACCCATCTCTCCAAGACAGCTTGAGGCTTTGGTAAGATTGGCAGAAGCTTCAGCAAGAACAAGATTGAGCGACAAGATTACTAAAAAGGACGCAAGAAGAGCGATTGATATACTGCATTATTGTCTAAGTGAAATAGGAGTTGATCCTGAAACAGGAAAGATTGATATTGACAGGATAACAAGCGGCATTACAGCTTCTCAAAGAAATAAAGTGCATATTGTGAAAGAAATCATTGATGAACTTGAAAATAAGATTGGGAAAACAATTCCTCTTGATGATGTGATCAAAGAAGCTGAGGCTCAGGGAGTAGGAGATGTTGATGATATTATTGAAAAACTGAAGAGAAGCGGAGATATTTTTGAGCCTAAGAGAGGATTTATACAAAAAATTTAGTGGTGATTTTTAATTATGGTTGAAGAGAAAAAGCCTCAAAAAAGGCAGATTGCTGAAAAAGTAAGGGTAAAGGATATTCTTAGCGGAAGGTATATTCAGGAAGAAGGCTGGAATCCCAACTACATTGAACTGGATGACAGCAGAAGGATATCTAGAGTGAATATCATCGGAGCTGTTGTTGAAAAAGAAGAAGGGCAGGAGATTAACTATAATTCAATTGTCCTGGATGACGGGAGCGGAACTATTTCTGTGAGGGTTTTTGGAGAGGATATGGGCAAATTAGCAGGGATTAGTGTTGGAGATGTTGTTTTAATCATAGGTAGGCCAAGAGAATATGGAAATGAGAAGTATCTGCTGCTGGAGATTATCAAGAAGGTTGAGAATAAGAAATGGATTGATGTCAGAAGGTTGGAGCTAGGAGTGAAGAAAGAAACTGTTGTTGAAGAAAAGAAAGAAATTGAAAATGTAAAAGAAGAGGCTGTAGAAGAAACCGTAATTAGTGAAAGTGTGGGAGATAAGATAATTGAGTTTGTAAGGAATAATGATAAGGGGGATGGAGTAGATATTCAAGAGATTGTTAATGAGTTTAAGGATGAAAAAGAAGTCAAGAATTTGTTGAGCGAGGGAGAGTTATTTGAAGTTAAGCCTGGAAGAGTTAAAGTTCTGGAATAGAAGATTCTAGAACTTTGAATAACTTGTTATTCATAAGTCCTAGAATAATATTGGAGTTATATATACTTCTATTAATGCTGATAAGATAAGGATAAGAACAGCTAGAATGATAAGGTCTGAGGAGTCAAAAATTATTTTTTCAAATCTTCTTGTTCCAAATCTTTCTCTGATGACTGCTACTGATATTATGCCTCCTGCAAGGCCTCCGACGAAGTAAGCCACTATCTCAGGGATTCCATGAATCAGATAACGGAGCAAAGCTAAAGAGACTATCTGAAAATAGGATGCTATAGAGGGGGTTTTTGCTGCAATGTTTGTTCTTATGAAATTTCCTATTGCTGTTGCAATCACTGATGCGTTCCATGTCAAGATGAAGATTGCTCCTGCTCCATATAGGAAAGAGAACAAAATACAGAAGATTAGGACCTTGAGATTGTTTAATAGTATGTTTGTGAGGGTTTTTATGTTGAGGGCGTCTCCTGTGATTCTTGTGTTGATTGACTGGATTGTAAGGGTCTGGGAGCGGAAAGAGTTTTGAACAAAGCCAGAAGGAAGAACAACATACCAGAGGACAAAGGCTGCTGTGATTCCCAGGAATAAAAACATCAGGAAGATTATTGCTTTGCTGTGTTCTTTTATCAATGCGCTTTCTGGTTCTATCTCTGTGTCTTTTTTTTCTTCTGTCCTCATTGTTTTGTATAATAAAGGGATGCATGCCATTGTAGTCAGGAAAACCATGATCAAAGAAGCGTATTCATTGAATATCCAGTTTCCTAGGAATAAGGCAATAGAAGAATATGCTGCGCCTATAAAGAACATGCTCCATGGTTTTTTCTCTGCTCTTAATGGATTAATAATAGATTCTAGGACCATGATTAAAAAAGGGAATAGTTGGTATATAAATTTTTGTATTTGATAATTTGGTTGCGAAGAGTCACACTCACTTTGTTCGTGTGGGTACCTGAAACATTAACTTTAAATAAGGTCTTTTATTTGTTATTGACTATGGATTATAAGAAATTATTGGATAAAGCAAGGAAAGAACTGCCTGACTCTGTTTTGAAAGTAGAAAGATTTGAGATTCCTAAAGTCAGAGGGCATATTCAAGGGAATAGAACAATAATCAATAATTTTCATCAGATTGCTGCTGTTCTACACAGGAAGGTAGAGCATCTGCTGAAGTTTGTGCTTAAGGAATTGGCTGCTCCTGGTGAGCTGAAGCAGAGCGCCTTGATAATTGGAGCAAAGGTTCCTGCTGCAAGAATCAATGAAAAGATCCAGAAATATGTTGAATTGTTTGTTATTTGTCCTGAATGCAAAAAGCCAGATACTAAGTTGGTTAAAGATGGAGATGTTGTGTTCTTGAAATGTCTGGCATGCGGAGCAAAGCATCCTGTAAAATGATTGCAAAACTGCACAAGTCTCATGAAGGAAGAGTGATTCTTGCTGTCTGTGATTCTGATATTATTGGTAAATGTTATGAAGAAGGCAAGAAGCAATTAGATTTGAGTTCTAATTTTTACAAAGGAGAGGAGATGGATGAGGAGAGGATTTTGAATCTGATGAAGTCTGTTCATATTGTTAATTTATGCGGAGAGAAGGCTGTTAAACTTGGTGTGAAAGCAGGGATAATTGATAAGGATAGAGTGATTAGAATAAAAGGAGTGCCTCATGCAGAAGGGGTTATTGTTCAGGAAGATTAGAGAAAAGCTTATAATGTTTAGATGTGTTGTTAATTGTGGTGATAATTATGGCTAAAGAAAAAAGAGCGGTTCCTGCATTGGTACTTGGCATATTGAGTATTCCTTTTGCATTGTTTCCTTTGTTAGGACTTCCAATCGCAATAATTGCTTTGGTTTTGAGTGTTAGAGGTATAAAGAATCAGGAAAAACTTGCAATGGCCGCTTTAATTTGTTCTATAATTGGGTTGGTGTTGGTTGTTGCGAATGCAGCAATTGGTGCATATATGGGCGCAACTGGGCAACATCCTTTAGTTAATAAGTTATTAGGATATGATTTTTAACCAAACCACTTCCCAAGGCCTTCTTGTTTTTCTTTTTCTTTTCCAAAGACGTCTTCGATTCTTCTTTGCAACAGCGTCAAGCTTTGTTTTAGATAAGGGGGGACATTGTATTTGTTTGCAAGGGAGATTGAGGGCTCGAGGTATTTTATTACAGAACCTTCTGAGATTGTGAAGATGATTCTTCCTCCGCATTCGCATTTGCCTATTAAGGGTGGGCGTCTGTATTTTTCATTGCATTTTACACATCTAAATTGCTGCATTGAGAATTTTCTTAGGTTTCCTTTGGTGTCTCTGATGAAATGCTTTTCAATTACTAATCTTGCAACATCAACTGTGTCAACTGCTCTTAGTTTCTCTGCAATGTCCATCTGGCCTTTTAGTTTTTCTTCCATGCTTGGAAGGGTTTTGTAGGCAGAGCATCTTACTCCTTTGTTGATGTTGGTGGTGTCATGGGTAAAGCCAAGTCCTTGGTATTGTTTTGGGGTTGCAAGGTGGTTGCCGAATTTGTCAATCTCTGTTTCCCATGGGTTTTTATATTCTAAGCAGGCATTGTAGAATTCTAATGGATATCGCCAGGCAATGTCCATGTCAAATATCATATCATCTACTTCTGATGGTGTTAGGCGGGAGGTCATTACTAGTGGAGCGTCTTGTCTAGAGCCTCTGTGGGCTGGAAGGTATTGGCGGGAGAAATTAAGCAGAGCGTCCATCAACAGCATGATAGATGCTTCATCTCCATCACAATCTCTTCTTGTTGCTGCATGCAAGACAGGATGCGCAAAAAAGCCCTGGGTGTTGGAGAAGCCAATAATTCTTCCAACAATTGCAGCAGAGGTGTGCGGAGCTAAAGCCAAAACCAAGTGGCCTGTTAGGTCTTGTTCTGATTTTAGGTTGTAGAACGGTTCTAAATCATACATCTCTTTTAGAATTTCGTCGCAGAAGTTTGCAAGATTAAAAAGAACTTTGTCTGCTCCTTCATCTGGAGATTCCTGGCATGCTGGGAGGATTATGTCCTGTGGTTTTAATTCAAGAATCTGTTCTTTATCTTCCAGTGGCTTGCTGTTTATATCTTTTGTATAGCCAAGCTCTTTTAGTCTTTCTATTGAAGTTCCGATTTCTTTTGGTTTAAAATGTGTTATTGGAAGTTGGGTCATGTCATAGCGAGTTGTTCCATCTTTGTTAACATAGATATTGTGTTTTGCACGAAGAATTCCTTTTATCAGGTGTTCTGGAGTATGGTCTTTGTTAGATGTTCCGCGCACACCTTTTATCAAATCAGGGTATGTTCTTGTTTTTAATTTTTTTAATGCTGCTTGAAAATAATGTTTTATATCAATATCTTGTGTTTTATAGCTGGGAAGTGGGCCATGTTTTGGGCAGGTTGGTTCTGGAAGTGGTCCGCAGATGTTGCAATGGAAATGTTTTTCTGTTTTTTTGCTGCATGATTCACAAATAGAAAAGATTGTTTCTTTGTTGCATTTTTTGCAAAAGAATATTGGGAAGTCAGAACGGATCTTGCCTGTTTCCATTGCTGCCTGGAAGCAGCGCAATCTGTCTCCTTCTTTTCCAACAGGGAACAAGACATGCGGAGAGCCTGTCAGTTTTCTCATTTTTGCTTTTTCAGGTCTGCCCATCCTTGCTCCAATAAATATCCCTGATTTGTCTCTAAGTTTTACTGAGGAATTTTCTTTGATTACATCAAAAATTTCTTTTTCTTTGATATCTGAAATTTTTGATGGGTCTAGTTGGGCTGAGAGTGCAACTGCGTGGTCTTTTTCAATAACAATAAATTCTTTGTTAACAACAATATGCGGGATGCCGATTGATTCTAATGCTTTTTTTGTGTTTTCTTTAAGAGGGAGGATAATCTTTTTGATTGTGTTGTTTTCTTTTTTGATATTAGCATCTTTTAATGAGTTAAGCAGGGATGTGAGTTGTTCTGTGTCAAGGAGTTTCCAATGATATGTATAAGAAGGGTGGAGAGGGATTTGCAGTTTTTTGGATATGTTTATTGCCTGCTGTGCTGAGACTGTTGTTTTAAGAGGATTTTTTATTAAATCATTAAGAAGTTTTTCAGGAATTTCGACTAGTTGTGATAGTTTGTAGATGTCCAAGCTGCCAAAATTATTCACTGTTGCTTTTTCAAGCTCTTGAATCCACCATTCTTCGCAATAGCCTGGAGGTATCAAGACATGGGCTCTGTTGAGGAAATCTCCATAACTGATAAGCATATCTCCTAAGAATAATATTTCTTTTATCTTTTCCAAGTATTCTTTTAGTTCCTTTTCTGAGTTTAGCTGTATAACAGAACCATCTTCTAGTTTTACAATGGGGCCTTCTATTGTGTTGCAGGCTGTTACTGTACAGCCTTTTCCCGGGCGCTCTACTTTAAGCTGTGTGCCTGTTGCTATATATTGATTAAGGATTATCATTGTAACAGGATGGATGGATGTGGCTGAATAGCCAGATGTTCTTGAACGCCCATATCTAAGGCGGAAGCCTCCTGGTGCTAATGGGTGTGTTAGGACTGGACGGCCAGCAACCAAATCTGCAATAAAAGTAAAATCTGGCTTTATTTTAGCAGAAGGTGCTTCTTGTTTTTCTGTTGCTTGTTCTCTTGCTTTGATTATTTTTTGCAGATCAATAAAATCTTTTAAGAAATCCCATTGCTCCATTGAGAATTCGTGCCCCCAGGTTGAGAGCTGCTTCCATAGTTTTGGGGCTTTTTGGGCTATTCCTTCTCCAATAGTTAGGCAGACGCCGTTCCTGATTATGTTGGTTTCTACACGCTCCAGGTCTTTGTAGTTGGAAACTTCAATTTTTTCAGATGGGTCTCCTGCAATTTGAACTGGGATGCGCTGGGTTAGGAATTCTATTTCTTCTGGTGAAGGGAGGTATTGAAGGTTGGTGATACGCTCGTGATAATCGTAAAGTTCTGTTACATATCTCTTTACTTCTTCTTCTCTTGGATCATAAGGAGCGTATCCCATTTTTTTTCTGATGTAGTCAGCAATTAAGATTGAGACTGAGGCGCCGGTGCCTCCAGCAGACCTGATTGGGCCTGAGAAGTAAAGCTTGAAGTATTCTTTTCCATCATGCCTTTTTTCTATTTTTAATTCTACAAAGCCCTCTAATGGAGAAGCGACAGAGCCAAGGGTGTGGTATGCAAAGCCTGCTCTAATGCCTACTTCCATTGCCTCTTTTTTATCTTTGAATTTACAGAATTTTTGGTTGGCGATCTCTTCTGCAATTATTAAGGAGATTCTCCAGTCCAATACTCCATACTTTTTTTCAAGTTCTTGGAGTCTTTTTGATACTCCGGAATTGACAATCTGCGGAGCTACTGCTGATATTAGGCCTGTAACACGCTCAGCCATGTTTCTTGCAAGAGGAATGTCTACTTTTTCTTCTGGGTCAAAGCCGAGTTTTCTTGCTTTTGTTGCTATTTCGTACGTGCTTGTTACTTTTTTATCTATCTCTTTGAAATAATTTTCAATTTCCTCTGAAGCTTGTTCACTCATTTTCCGAATTTAAGCAGTTTGAAATTTCTTGTTTGAAGATTAAGGACAGGAACCCTAGCTGGCTCTGGGTTGTGGCCTACTTTTTCTTGAAATGGTGTTTTTGCCTGCCAGCATGAGCCGCAGACCAAAGTTATATTCCTATAATTTTTTATTGTAGATTTATGGATGTGTCCTGTTATGAATATATCAGGAAGCTTTTCTATTACTAAGGAGTCTTGTTTAACGTCTGGGATATACAATGTGGAGGTGTGGGTTGGAGCAAGGTGTCTTTTATTCAGGAGGAACTGCATTATAAGGTCGGCGCGGTCATAGCCTCCTTGGTTTCTGATTGAATCTACATTGGCAACAAAGTAGTCAAAGGAAAAACCATGATAGAGCAAGACATCGAACCCTGGAAATTCTTCTGAGGAATGGATATTAACAATAGCTGGGTTGCTGACCATTGTGGTGTTTGGAAGCTGCCAGATAGATTCTGCAAAGTCTTTGTAGAGTTCTGGCTGTGGTTCTGCAATACGCATTGCATCGTGATTTCCTGGACATATTATTAGTTTGATATGGGAAGGAATTTTTTTGAGAAGTTTAGCACATTCTGTGTATTGCTCTTTGATGTCTTTGATTATTAATTCATCTTCCTGGCCAGGGTAGATGCCCAAGCCGTCTACTAAGTCTCCTACGATAAAGATGTATCTTGCTTTACTGGCGATCTCTTTCTGCTCGTCGTTTCCGACATTTCCGTTGATCCATTCTAAAAACTGGTTGAATTCGTTTGGAAGGAATTTATCTGAACCGACGTGCAGGTCTGACAAGAAAACTGCGTAAGCCTCATCAGGAGATTTTTTAAGTTCTTTGTTCAACGGGACATCTGGCCATATTATATTGTTTGCAAAGACTATTTTTTCTCCGTTGACTCCAATTATGCCTATAACTTCATCTAATACTATATCTTTGGATGGTGTAAATAATTCTGGCTTGTTGTTGTTTATGTATACTTTAATCCAGCCTGTTGGATCTTCTACTGTGAGCATCAGTCCGCCTTTAGATGTTGTGCGTTTATCTCTTACCAGGCCAATGATTGATATTGTTTCCTTGTCTTTTTTGTTTTTTAATCTTGCAATAGAGGTTAAATTTTGGAGTTCTTGTCTTGTTCTGAGGATTGCTTCTAGAGCTTTGTAGCGGGCATTGAAGTAAGCAACAAAATCCTGGATATTCCGTTTTTTGCTCTCTTCTTTATAGGAGAAGATTACATTTACTGGATATTTAGAAGAGTCTGCTGTTATCTCTTCTGAATGCAGGAATTCTATGAATTTGAAATATAGCTCTTTGTTTTTTCCTTTTTCTAATAAAACGCGGGCTTTGTCAAAATCAAGCCAGTTGATGTCCATGCTGGCTTGCTTGTCAATCATCTTCTTGACATCTGATGAGAGAAGGAGGAAATTTTTTGATTTTAGGTTGTTGGATAAAGTTGAGTGGAGCTGCTGTGAATTGAAATCTTCTGTTAAAGAATCTAGAAACCCTTTTGACAATAATATTTCTTTTTTCAAAAAATACTTTATAATTTGTTTTTGTTTTTCTTGTTCCATCTTCAGATCAGAAGGATTTTTCTTAAGTAGTTGCTTAAGATAGGTTTAATCCTTCCTCTAATATTGTCCTGACTTTTTGTTCAGAGGATTTTGGGATTGATAAATCAATATCCCTTGTTCTTCCGTAGCGGCCTTTGGAAATTACTTTGGCATTGATTATTCCGAGCATGTCTAATTCTGCAATAACATCTGAAACACGCCTCTGGGTCAATGGGCGGACTCCGGTCTTTATACAGATGGTTTTGTAGAGTTCATAAACCTCTCCTGTGAATATCTGGGAGTTTTTTTGTGAGCATATGGATATTATTGAATAGAGGATTGCTTGGTGCTGTTTTGGCTGTGTTTTGATTATGTCTTCTATTCTGTCTTTTTCTATCTTATCTTCTGCTTGATCTATATCAGCGAGCTGTATTTTTTCCTGCCCTTTTCTTTCAGTCAGTTCTCCTGCTACTCTTAAAAGCTCTAATGCTCTTCTGGCGTCTCCATGCTCTCTTGCTGCATAGGCTGCACATTTTTCTATTACGCCCGACTCAATTGAATTTTTTTTGAATGCTTTAATTGACCTTTGCCTCAAGATACCTTGAAGCTGCAATGCGTTGTATGGTGGAAAGATGATCTCTTCTTCTGATAAAGAGGATTTTACCCTAGGATCTAGGTTGTCTCTGAAGATCAGGTCATTTGAGATTCCTATTATTGATATCTGTGAGTTTTTTAATTCAGAGTTTATTCTTGTTAAATTATAGAGGATTTCATCTCCTGTTTTTTTGACTAACTGGTCAATTTCATCAAGAAGAATAAGGATTAAGCAATTTTCTTTTTCTATTGTAGAGAAAGTTATTTTGTATACTTCTTCTGTTGGAAGGCCTGTTGAAGGCAGTTCTTGTCCGAGTTCTTTTGATATTTGAGCTATTAAGCGGTATTCTGTGTCTGCTATTTTTTTTAGTTTGCAGTTCATGTATATTGTCTTTAATGGAATGTTTCTTTTTTCAGCAACTTTCAGGAGTTTGTTTGTTGTATGTTTTATTGAGAGTGTTTTTCCTGTACCTGTTTTTCCATAGAGAAATAGGTTTGATGGTTTTTCTAGTTTTAATGCTGGTGCTAGGATGTCTGCTATCTGCTGGATTTGGTTGTCTCTGTGAGGGATTGTATCAGGAGTAAAGTTGGATTGTAGGGCTTTTTTGTTAGAAAAGATTGATTTTTTATCTAGAAATTCTTCAAAAAAAGTATCTATTTCTTTTTGCATCTAAGCACCCCCTAAATTTTCCAGATGAAATGTATATAAATATTTTTTGTTTTGTGAGTCTGAGTCCTTTATTTCCTTTGGAGAATTAATGTTGTTGATTGGTGTTTAAATATATTTTAGTTTTATGTTATGTATTATATAATGGTTGTTTTGTAAAATATATATTTGAGTTTGTTTTTGTTTTCTTCTTTATTTCTTTTATTTTCTATATTGAAAATAAATAAATAAAAATATAAAAGAAAAAGAGGTTAGAAAAAAAGGAAAAAAAAGAAGTTGATGAAAGCTGAAAATGTATTTCCATTGGAAATAATGGGGTGAGGCGAGTTTTATGAGATAATATGACCTTTATTTCTTTTAAAGTTGTTACTGGTTAATAACAAAAACAATAAGCTTTATAAAGTACTTATACTTATTCAATGTAATATAGATAAGAGGCAGATAGAATTATTTAATATTGATTATGAGGGATGCTTAAATGATTGTTAAAGAAGAATTTTTAAACAAATTAAAGGCTTTTGGGTTAAATACTTATGAAAGCAAATTGTGGACAGCATTACTATCAAGGGGGGTTTCAACTGCTGGAGAACTTAGTGATATTGCGTGTGTTCCTAGAAGCAGGAGTTATGATGTTCTTGAGAGTTTAGAGAAAAAAGGGTTTATTTTGATGAAAGTAGGAAAGCCAATAAAGTATGTTGCTGTCCCTCCATCTGAAGTTTTAGAGAGAGTCAAGAGACAGATTGAAGACGATGCTAATAAACAGATAAGCATGGTCAATTCTATTAAGAAAAGTGATGTTTTAACAGAGTTGAACGTTTTACACAATCAAGGAGTTGATTTAGTTGATCCTACTGAATTAAGCGGATGCTTGAAAGGCAGAACCAATTTGTATAACCATTTTGAAACAATGATCAAGGATGCCGAGAATTCAATTGTAATCATGACAACAAGCCAGGGCTTAGTAAGAAAAGCAGAGCTTTTGAAGAATGCTTTTGTAAAAGCCAAGAAAAGGGGAGTCAAGATAAGGATTGCAGCTCCTTTGACAAACGAAACAAAAAATTCTGTTAAGGAGCTATCAAATTGTGCTGAAGTAAAGAATACAGATGCTAAATCAAGATTCTGCGTCATTGATGGAAAGCAAGTTGCATTTATGCTGTTAGATGATGCAAATGTCCATCCAACTTATGATGCTGGTGTTTGGGTTAATACAGAATTGTTTGCCAAAACACTAGAGAATTTCTTTGATCAATGCTGGAGCAATATGAAGCCAGTTGACAAGTTTAATAGGGCAGCTTAAAAAGAAACTTTTATATAGGGGATTAGTCTATTTCTTCTTATAATCAAAAAGAGGTGGACTAAATGGCTTTGTCTATTGAACAATTAACACTCTATGTTATTCTTGGAACCTTAGCAGCAATAGTGTATTCATTTAGATATCTGATATTATTAGAGAGAAAGGTAGCAAGGATGGAAGAGAATATTGGAAAGATGACTAAGAAGATACTGAAAGAGGAAGTGATGATAGAGAAGATGGAGAAAAAGATTTTGAAAAAGAAGAGATAAAATTTTTTCTGAATTATGGTAAGTTTTCAATCTATTGTTGCAGATATTAAAGAGATAAAGATACAAGGAGCTCAGAATGTAGCTAGGGCAGCAGCACAGGCAATAGGGATTGTTGCAAATGAGTTTAGGGATGCTTCTAGAAAAGAACTTTTATTTCATTTGAATACAGCAAAACAGACTCTATTAAAGACAAGGCCGACTGAACCTGGCATGAGGAATGTTCTGAATTATTTAGTATTTAAGTTAGAGCAGGAAGAAGAAGTAATCAGGAAGCTGAATGAAAGGATGATGTATGTCAGGAAGCATTTTGATGATGTCAATGAAGATATAGCTAAGATTGGGGCTAAGAAGGTTGTGAATAAGAGTATAGTTTTTACACATTGCCATAGCAGCGCTGTTGTTAGAATATTATTAAAAGCTAAAAAAGAGAGGAAGAGATTTCAAGTATACAATACTGAGACAAGGCCTTTGTTTCAAGGAAGGCTGACTGCGAGGGAGTTAGCAAGGGCAGGGATTCCTGTTGTTCATTTTATTGATTCTGCAGGGAGGATAGCTCTGAAAGAAGCAGATATTATGCTGATTGGAGCTGATGCTATTTCTTCAGAAGGGAAGGTGATAAACAAGATTGGAAGCGAGATGTTTGCAGAGATTGCTGATAAGTATGATGTTCCTGTCTATGTCTGCACTGATTCATGGAAGTTTGATCCTTTATCTGTGTTTGGCTATGAAGAAGAAATCGAGCAAAGAACTGGCAAGGAAGTGTGGCCAGCTGCTCCAAAAGGAGTTATTGTTGATAATAAAGCATTTGAGAATATTGATTCTAATTTGATAACTGGAATAATTTCTGAATTGGGTGTATATAAACCTGAAGTTTTTGTTCAAGAAGTCAGAAGGAATTATCCTTGGATGTTCTGAGCATCAGAGATGCTCGAACTGTTAAGATTTTTCAAATCTTAAAGTTTTGATCTTATTTAGCTTGTTTTAATTCTGTTTCTAGTTCTTTGATTTCTGTCTGGAGCTTTTGGATCTCTTCAGAATTATCTTCCTGCTCAATCAGTTCGCCGCATTCTGGGCATTTGAATTCAAATTCCATTGCCTGATCAAAATCCAATCTGATGCATTTTGAGCCGCAGGAATAGAATTGGTTTGATTGTTCGCGTTCAAGCCTGTCTTTTAGCTTTACAAGCCTTTTCTTCTTTAGATTAAAGAGTAAATGCTTGATTTTTTTTGAATCAAATGTCCAATAATAGATATACCATCCTTTTTTCTTGTCTTTTTTTCTGATAAATGAAACGAGATTAGCATCATAGAGCCTATAAAGCATGTTTCTTGTTCTGTTGACTTCTTCTTTTATTGATTCAGCTAGCTTGAATTCAGAGACGTTTTTCTTGTTTTTTAGAGCTTGAATTAAAGGAACTACGTCTTCTCCAGCTACTTCGCTGACAACATCCTCTACAATCTTATTAGTAAGTCTCATAGTGTAAAACACCCAAATTTACCTAAAAAAGAGCATTTTTTTGCTGTTTTTCTAACTATTTTTTAGTGAATAAGGTTTATAAAAGTTTGTATTTTGAAGAAGGTTTTTGCTACTATTTAATGTTGAAAAGAGAATTAAGGATAAACTGTTGTTGAATAAGTCACTAATAAGGCTTTTTTATTCTATAAAGTTAGCTTAATATATTTTATTTTTAATTTAGATAATTATTTGGGCTCTTTTTTTTATTTAAAGGATTATTTGTCTTTTATAAGGTCTGAGAAGGCTAATCCTTTGTTTTGTGCTAATTTTAGTGAGATTGAGTAATGAGCGCCTGTAGGCTGCAAATTCTCCAGATTCAGGAAAAACCAGCCTTTTCTATTGAATTTGATTGCTATCCATGGCTCTGCTCCAAATTTGCCTGAAAATTCTTTTAATTGAGCAATTTCATCTGCTGGAAAGTGTTTGTATCTGTCTTTTGTTACTTTTGCTTCTATTGCAAGATTTCTTTTAGCATTTGAAGCAATAACATCTGGAGAGGGATATTGAGAATTGCCAGAACCAGCTACTCTTGTAGAAGCCCATCCATTACTCCAAAACATCTGAATCAATTCACGTTCTGCATTGATTCCTTTTGATTTTAATGACATAATTTATTGATAGCAGAAATAGTTTATATATGTTTTGAGGGGTGCTGTCCAGTGACCAGTGCTATAAACTTACTTTCATAAAATCTTCTGCAGCAATAACATTGTCAAATACAGATCTTGCGTCTTCTTCTAATTCTAATGTGTTTTTATATCTTGTTGAGAAGTGTGTGAGTATGAGTTTTTTTACATTTGCTTGGTTAGCGATTAATCCTGCTTGTTTTGAAGTCATATGTTGGTATTTTTCTGCTTTTTCTTCTAGTTTGCTGGAATAGGTTGATTCACAAATCAATAGATCTGCATCTTGCGCTAATTTTAATGAGTTTTTTGACGGAACTGAATCAGGGATGTATGTAATTATTTTACCTTTTACACTATATGTTGTATCTTTTGGAGATATTTCTTTTCCTTTGAATCTTATTGATTTGCCTTCTTGTAGTTGCCCTAGCAAAGGGCCTTCTGGAATTCCTAATTTTTTAACTGCTGACAAATCTATTCTTGTTTTATCTTTTTCAATAAAGCGATAACCATTAGTAGGAGTTTTGTGAGCAATTCTTTCTGCTTCTATTGAATATTTGGCTCCTGAGTAGAATTTTCCTTCTACTTCAATATACTCAACTTTGATCCTTTCTTCAAATTCAGTTGATTGCATCATATGATTGAAGTATTCTTTTGTTCCTTTTGGGCCATATATCTTTAATGTCTTATTGTATTCTGATATTCCTAGTGTCTGAATTAAACCAGGCAGACCTAGAACATGGTCTCCATGCCAATGGCTGATTAGGACTTTGGATATTTTTGGCGGCTTGATTCCTGCAATTGTTAACTGGCGTTGCGTGCCTTCTCCACAATCAAACAAAATCCCATCAGAGCCGTAGCTAAGGAAAATTGCTGAATGGTTTCTTTCTTTTGTGGGCTTGGCACAGGAAGTGCCTAAAAAGATTAATTGCATTTTAATTATTGAATCTGAGAATGTATTTAAAGGTTTGTTTTAAATACAAAGGTTTTTAAGGAACTAATCTTTTTAATTTTCTATGCCAAAGAAAAAGAAATTAGTAAAGAAGGAAGTTAAGAAGGAAAGCAGGAAGAAAGTAAAGGCTATTTTTGCTAGGGAGAGGATTATTACAGAGGTCAGCAGCGAAGCAAAGGAGTTGTATGATCAAAGCAGATTTGGAAGCTTGATGGAAGATGGAAAAGTGCAGCTTTCTTTGCTAGAAGGATTATATTTGCTTGAGAAGAAAAAGCTGGATGTAGTTGACGGAAGGAATAAGAAGCTGAAGTTTGATGATTTTTTGAAGAAAGCGCAGAGATTAGAGAAGAACTTTTGGATAAAGTATTCTGTTTTCAAAGATATGAGGGATAGAGGGTATATTATCAAGACTGCTTTGAAGTTTGGAGCTGATTTTAGAGTTTATGCAAGAGGAGTGAAGCCAGGAGAAGACCACGCAAAGTGGATTGTCTATCCTGTCCATGAAGGAAGCACACTAACATGGCACGAATTTTCAGCAAAAAACAGGGTGGCACATTCTACCAGGAAGAAATTATTGATAGGTGTAGTTGATGTAGAAGGCGATGTCACTTATTATGAAATTAGGTGGGTTAGACCCTAAAAATATATAAATAATAGATTTCTTATTAATTTTATGGTTGTGGGCCAAGAACAGATAATAGAGATTATTAGGCAGCAGGGGCCTTTGCTTCCTGCAAAGCTGGCTAAAGCAATAGGGTCAAATATTTTGATAGCTTCTGCTCATTTATCTAATCTGGTTGACGAGAAAAAAGTATTGATTTCTAATACTAAAGTAGGAGGAAGCCCTGTCTATTATATTGATGGGCAGAAAGGAAGGCTGCAGGAATTTGCATCTAATCTGAATGAGAAGGATTACAAGACTTTTGACTTATTAAAACAGGAAAAAATACTTCGGGACGATGGATTAGACCAGTTGACAAGAGTGAGTCTAAGGACAATAAAGGATTTTGCTGTTCCATTACAAGTGATAAAAGGAGAAAACAAGATCATATTCTGGAAATGGTATCTGATTTCTAATCAAGAGGCTGAAGATTTGATAAAAGGGAAATTAGAAAAGCCAAAATCAACTATTGATGAGGAAAGATCTAAATTAGAGGAAAAAAAGAAATTAGAAGAGCAGAGAAAACTAGAAGAAGAAAAAAGGAAAAAGCTAGAAGAGCAGAAAAGAACAGAACAAGAGAAGAGAAAAGCCGAGGAAGAAAAAAGAAAGCAAGAGGGACAGAAAAGGATTGAAGAAAGAAGGCTACAGGACAAGAAAATAGAAGAAGAAAGAAAGAAATTAGAAGAAGAAAGGAAAAGATTCCAGAGAGAAAAAGAAGAACTGCAAAAACAAATACAATTAGAAAGACAGAGCTTACTTAGGGAGATAGAGACAAAGAAGGGAGTTAAAAAAGAAGCAAAGAAAGTGGATGACCCCTTCTTAGAACAATTGATGATGAATTTTAGAGAGAAGAAGATACAAGTTGTTGAGCATAAAATAATCAGGAAGAAATCAGAGATTGATATGGTTATAAGGATTCCGTCTGTGATGGGTGGTCTGGAATATTACTGCAAAGCAAAGAACAAGAAAACTGTAAATGACTCTGATTTGAGTTCTGCCGTGGTTCAAGGGCAGCTAAAGAAACTGCCTGTTTTGTTTTTGACAACAGGAGAGCTTAGTAAAAAAGCGAAAGAATTTTTAAATACTGAATTAAAAAAGGGTTTAGTAATAAAGAAAATCTAAAAAAAGAGGTAGATAATGGGAACAAATTTAAAAGATCTTCTTGTTATGGATGAAATCAGCATTGATAAATTGAAGAATAAAGTCCTGGCTGTGGACAGTTTTAATGTTTTATATCAGTTCTTGACTACAATAAGACAGAGAGATGGAACTCCTTTAAAGGATTCAAAAGGAAGGATAACATCCCATTTGACAGGATTGTTTAATAGGACAACAAGGCTGATGAAAGAAGGTCTGAAATTAGTATTTGTTTTTGACGGCAAGCCTCCTGAACTGAAAGCAAAAGAAAGGGAAAGGAGATTTGTCCTGAAGCAAGAAGCTTTAAAGCAATACAAGAAAGCTGCTAAGAAAAAGGATATTGAAGCAATGAAGAAATATGCTGCCAGAACTTCCAGATTGACAGGGGATATGGTTGACGAAAGCAAGGAACTGATCAGGGCTTTGGGGTTGCCTGTTGTTCAGGCCCCTTCAGAAGGAGAAGCGCAGGTAGCTTTTATTGTGGGAAAAGGAGATGCTTATGCTGGAATCAGCGAGGATTATGATTCTTTGCTTTATGGAGTTCCTAAGTTAATCAAGAATCTGACTATAAGCGGAAGAAGGAAGTTTGGAGCAGCTTATGTTACTGTCAAGCCAAAGATCATCAGCTTGTCTAAGAATCTGAATAGTCTAGGAATTGATAATGACCAGTTGATTGTGCTGGCTATGTTAGTAGGGACGGATTATAATCCTGGAGGTGTTAAGGGTATTGGACCGAAAACAGCTTTGAAGCTGGTTAAGGAACATAAACATGATTTTGATATGTTGTTTGATGAGGCTAAGTGGAAGGAACATGTTAATATTGACTGGAAGGATATATATTATTTGATTAAAAAGATGCCTGTAAAGAAGGATTATAAATTAGAATGGGGAAAGGTAAATAAGGAGAAATTGTATAAGATGTTAGTTGAGGAGCATGATTTTTCAGAGGAGAGAGTGGAGAACGCTTTGAAAGCATTGGTTGAAGCTGACAAGAAAAAACAACAAAAAGGATTAGGGGATTGGGTTAAATAATGGTTGCTTGGTGGATATTTGCTATAGGTTCTGCATTACTGCATACTTTATTCCAAATCACAAGGAAAAAAGCATTGACTAAAGTCCATTCAATGAATTTTGAATCTACCCGGGCCTTGTCTGTTGCTTTGCTGGCTTTGTTGTTGATTCCTTTTATTGATCTAAATATAAGCGGAACAGTATTTTTATTGACTTATCTTGTTTCTGTGTTAGGGACAGCAGGGATATTGCTTGCTTCAAAAGCATTAAGGCATGAAGCAATCTCTTTGATAACTCCTTTGGGAAATATAAGGCCTGCTTTTGTTGCTGTGCTGGCATTTTTCTTTTTAGGAGAGACAATTATAGCAAGGCAGATAGTAGGCATTGCTGTGATACTTTTAGGAGCATATTTGCTTGAATCGGACCATCATTTTTCTGATTTTTTAAAGCCTATAAAACATTTTATTAATGATAAATATAGTATTTTCTTTGTTATTGCAGTTTTGATGTTTAGTGTTTGTGCTGTTCTTGATAAATATATTATAACAAATTATTTGGATATCTTTACTTATTTTTTCTTGGTCTGGATGTTTATTGCAGTAAATTTTAATTTAGTACATATATTCTTGTATGGTTATAAAGATACAGTCAAATGTTTTAAGAAGGTGAAATATTGGCCTTTTATTGTTGGAGGGCTTTCACTTGCTGCAAATCTGTTGGCATTAAAGGCTTTGTCATTAGCTTATGTAAGCCTGGTTGCTCCTGTTTTGATGTTAAGTACTTTGTTTATTGTGTGGGTAGGGGGAGAATTCTTTCACGAAAGGTATATATATTTTAGATTGTTTGTTTCTTTAGTTATGATTATAGGAGCATATTTGGTTATAATATGAAATTAAAACAAGCATTGAAAGGGAAATTGAACAAGAAAGAGCTGGCAGCTTTGGTTGGAAGTTATGATGTTGTCGGGGATATTGCTATTATTGAGATTCCTGCAGAGCTAGAGAAAAAAGAGAAGTTGATTGCTTCAACATTATTAAAGCTGCATAAGTATATTAAGGTTGTTGCTAAGAAAGCTGGAATTTATGGGGGTGTTTATAGGAAAAGAAAGCTAAAGATTTTAGCTGGAGAAAGAAGGAAAACAACTGAAACAAAAGAGAATAATGTTAGGGTTAAGCTGCATGTTGAGAATGTTTATTATTCTGTGAGAAGTGCAACAGAAAGGAAAAGGATTATGCAGCAGGTTAAGAAAGATGAAGAAGTGTTGGTTATGTTTTCTGGCTGCGCCCCTTATTGTTTGGTTATTTCTAAGAACACTAAAGCCAAATCTGTAGTTGGAGTTGAGATAAATCCTATTGCACATAAGTTTGCTTTAGAAAATGTTGAATTGAACAAATTAAATAATATTAAGTTGTACAAAGGAGATGTAAGATTGGTTGTTCCTAGGCTTGGGAGGAAGTTTGACAGGATAGCAATGCCTTTGCCAAAATCTGCTGAAGGTTTTTTAGATATTGCTTTAGGAGCAATCAAGAAAAATGGCGTGATATATTTCTATGATTTTGAGAGAGAAGGGGAATTTGACTTAGGAAAAGCGAAGGTTAAAAAAGCCTGTAATATTGCTAAAAAGAAGTGCAGAATATTAAGAATGGTGAAAGCTGGCCAGGTTGGGCCAAGAGAATACAGACTTTGCTTTGATGTTAAAGTCTTATAAAGGTGCAACATGCGATGATTAGGTGAACACCGAGGTAGCTCTTCGGAGCAATGACCGACGGAAGTAACTGATGAGCATGCATAGACTTTATAGAAATAGTAATTTTAACCAAACATTGCCTTATGGCCTTCTTCCTGCTCTTCTTCTTGTTTTACTTTGTCGATTGCTTTGAAGAAATCTTGTTTTTGGATGGTGGTTCGACTCTCTCTGATTGCAAAGTAGCCGGCTTCTGTGCAGACTGATTTGATCTCTGCTCCTGAGAAGTGCAGCATTCTTTTTATGACGTCTTTGATTGGGATTCCTTTTTCTAGTGTCATATCCTTGGAATGTATTTTGAAGATTTCTTTTCTTGCTTCTGCATTTGGAAGGTCGCAATGAATCATTCTGTCAAGTCTACCTGGCCTTGTTATTGCTGGGTCTAGGATGTCTTTTCTGTTTGTTGCTCCGATTATTTTAACATTGTCTAAAGGCTTGAAGCCGTCGATTTCAGCAAGAAATTGCATGAATGTTCTTTGGACTTCTCTTTCTCCACTAGTGCCGATTTCAATTCTTTTTGAAGCTAATGCATCTATTTCGTCAATAAAGACAATTGCAGGAGCTTTTTCTCTTGCTAGTTGGAAGACTTCTTTTACTAGTTTGGCTCCTTCTCCAATGAATTTTTGGACTAGTTCAGAAGCAACGATTTCAATGAATGTTGAGCCTGTTGAAGCTGCAACTGCTTTTGCTAATAATGTTTTACCTGTTCCTGGAGGTCCATGCAATAGAATACCTTTTGGCGGCTTTATACCAACTTCTTTGAATAGTTCTGGTTTTTTTAATGGAAGTTCAACAACCTCTTGGATTTCTTGGGCTTGTTTATGCAATCCTCCAATTTCTTTCCAGCTTAAAGTTGGCCTTTCCATTATAACAAAGGATTCAACTGCAAATGCTTTTGATTTTGGTATTTTTTTTATTATGGTTAGATTTTTTTGCTCAACTAAGACAGAATCTCCAGGCTTGATTTTGTCTTCTGATGTATTTTCAACAAAGAATTCATTGCCATTAGGGATTTGGATTATTGCCTGCTTTCCAATAATCTCTTTTACCAAGCAAATCATTAAAGGAACTTTTTTGAATCTTTCATTTTCCTCTTTTAGCTGCTTAATTGTTTCTTTTAATAATCTGTTCTCTTCTTCAAACTGGTTAGAAGAGGTTGAATATGAATATATTACTCGATCTATTTCTTTATCTTTTGTTGTCATATTCTTAATTAAAGCTAAAATGTTTATAAAGGTTACCAAAACCAGCGCAAGGACTTCGCCTTGCTGGGTTTTGGAAATTTAGAATTTCCAAAACTTTTAAATAAGTGTTCTTTTATTAATTTGTTATGACAGATCCAAGAGCAAAGAGATTAGCAGAGATTCTTGTAAATTATTCTATCAAAGTTAAAAAAGGAGATTTGATTGAATTAAGTTTTGGAGTTGATGCAAAAGAGCTTGCTTTAGAATGCTATAAGCTTATTTTGAAAAAAGGAGCATATCCTGTTGTTAATGCCGGTGTTCCTGGCTTTGGTTATGCTTATTATAGGAATGCTTCTCAAGAGCAATTGAATCATTTTCCTGAGATAGCATATTATGAAGCAAGGAAAATGAATGGTTCTATCTATATTGGAGCTGAATATAATACAAAGGAGTTAACCAGGATAGATCCTAAGAAGATTGCAGTAAGGAGGAGAGTAACAAAGAAGGTTAGTGATATTCATATTAAAAAAGATAATTGGGTTATATGCAAGTTTCCAACACACTCTTTGGCACAGGATAGTGAGATGAGCTTGGAGGAATTTGAGGATTTTAGCTATGATGCCTGTTTGCAGGATTGGAAATTAGAAGCCAAAAAGCAGCAAAAACTAAAAAAGATGCTGGATCAAGGAGAGGAAATCAGGATAACTGGAGAGAATACTGATTTGAGGTTTAGCATTAAAGGCAGGCAAGCAATAAAATGCTGCGGACATAGAAATATGCCTGATGGAGAGGTATTTATTGCTCCTGTTGAGACTTCTACTGAGGGATATATTCATTATACTTATCCTGCAATTTATGGAGGAAGAGAGGTTAGCGGCATATTTTTAAGATTCCATAAAGGCAAGGTTGTAGGAGCTGAAGCTGAGAAAGGAGAACACTTCTTGAAAGAGATGATTGCAACTGATAATGGAAGCAAGAGATTAGGAGAGTTTGGGGTTGGTTTGAATTATAATATAAAGCATTTTATTAAACAGATATTGTTTGATGAGAAGATTGGCGGAACAGTTCATTTGGCTTTAGGAATAGCTTATCCTCAAGGCGGAGGAAAGAACCAGTCAGCGATTCATTGGGATATGATTAAGGATTTGCGCAGAGGCGGAAAGATATTTGTTGATGGAAAGTTGATTCAGAAGGACGGAAAATTTATTATTTGATTATTGTTAGTTTCTTAGATAATTTTGTTAGTATAATTGGATTTTGCTTGACTATGATTGTGTCTTCAATCCTTATTCCTAATTTGTTTTTGAAATACAAGCCAGGCTCTATTGTTATTGCTTGATTTTCTTTTAGAATAGACTTGCTGCCAGGTTCAAGGCTTGGAAGTTTGTGAATTCTTTTTCCAATACCATGGCCTGATCCATGAACAAACTTTATAGGATATTCTTTTAGTATGTTTCTTACAATCAAATCAACATCAGCTGCATAGACGCCTGGCTGAGCGTGAATTAAAGCTGTTTCTTGCGCTAATAATATAAGATTATAGATCCTTTCCTCCTCTTTTGATGGCTTGCCATAAAGATAAAATGTCCTTGTGCAATCACCACAATAACCATTATATCTTACTCCAAAGTCAATTACAAGGAATCCTTTTTTTAATTTAGATCTTGTCGACTCATGATGGATTTCTGCTGCGTTTTTCCCCATTGCTATAACTGGCTCAAATGCAAATCTACATTTGTTTTCCTCTGTTTTTTGTTTTAGAAATTTTTCTATATCTATCTCTGTCTTGAATGAATGTTTTTTTAGTTCTTTGATCACTTGATTTAGGATTTTAACAGTTATAGAACAGGCTTTTGTAATGTATTTTATTTCTGTAGAATTCATTCTGGGTATGCTTTTTTAACTAGAGATTCTTTACTTTTCATTGCTTTTCTTATTGGAGCAATTAAGATATTGATTTCTTTTGCTACTGCTTGTTTAAGATCCATTGGGTGAAGTTTCTTTGTTTTGTAATCTTTTTCTAATTCTTCATAAGTTTTATAGGAAAGATTGCCTCCCCATTTTTCTGGACGCTTTATTATAAAGGCTTGTTTTTTATCCTGCTTAAGGACAAAGATAACATGTTTTACAAAAGCCAAAATACCATTTTCTTCAACTTCTCCTTCTGGGCAATAAGCTTTGTTTAGTTTGTTTTTAACAGTAGCTTCATCATCTAATAAATCTATTTTAGAAGCTTTTTCTGATGCAGACATTTTTCCTCCTTGCAATCCAGGAATCATAGGAGTCATTATTTCAATCCTTTCTTTATAACCTATCTTTGGAAGAACTTCTCTAGCAAACATGAGAATTTTTCTTTGATCAACTCCCCCATATTGAGCATCAACATCTAAGTACACTTCATCTAAGGCCTGCATTATTGGATAGATTAATCCCCCCATTTTTTGGCTTTTGCTTTGCCTTACAACTTCTGAAGCTGCTTTATTTAGATCATGTATTGAAGTCATAGCAGCTAGCTTGTACATATCTAATGTATATTCTGGCTTAAGCTGGAAATCAGAGCCTTTTACAAATTTTAATTTTTTAATATCTGCTCCAGCTGCTTCTAACAAAGCTTTGAGTACTATTTCATAATATTCAAACCTAGAATCCAGCTGATCAAAGGTTGATTTTAAATCATTAAGCATTGCATGCAAGTCTGCTAAAAGCATAGTAACCTTACATCCAGCATTTAGGAAATCTTTTATTTTCATTGCTGGAACAAAATAACCAACATGAGGTCTTCCAGAAATTTCAGTTCCTAAATAAACTTTCAAATCTCTTTTCTTAAGAATTTTATTTAGTTCTTCTTCCCCTACAATCTCTTGTGTACTTCTTTTGATTAAAGCAAGCTTTTCTTTTAAATCCATTTTAATATTTAATTAGTGGAATAGTATAAAAAGGTTTCTAAGAGATAAATATATATAGTATCTTAGTTATACCCTTTGTTTAATGTCAAGTATAGATTTGGTTGTTAAAAAAGAGGTTACCAGTATCAGAGTGCTTCCAGGAGAGGAAGGAGATTTTCTTGTAGATGATATAGAGAGCCACGATCTTTTTACTGATTTGCTGCATTATCTTAGAGATAAAGGAGTGAAGATTGAGAATGGCACTATGTTAGGCGGGAATGCCCCTTATGCGGTTGGCACTATCATTGCCAAGGAAGATGTTGCAGAATATGTTAAAGAGTTTGTAGATAATTACAAGCCTTGTTTATCAGGAAGTTATTAACACTATGCACTGGTCACTGGACATGTACGCGCGTAAAGTATTTAAATAAGAATTCTACTTGAAGAAATATGGCCAGAAGAATCTCTGTATCAATGCTTTCATCATATCTGTATTGTGCTAGGAAGCTGTTTCTTGAGAGGGTTTTAGGAATGTTTGAGCCTGAAAAGCTGGCACTGGTTAAGGGAAGCATCAGGCATGAGACTTATGATGGGGTTAATAAGTTAGAGGAGGGGATTGTAACAAGCATTACACTAGATGATGATTTTGAAGAAATTTATATGAAGTATGCAAAAGCTTATTCTAGTCTGCTTAGGAAAACAATAACTACAAACAAATATAGGTTAAGGAATGTCAAGCTGCCTTTGATTGATGCATATCATCAGATATGGCCTTTTTTTCAAAGAGAAAGCGAGACAAGGGCTTTGAATCTGTATAAATTCAGTGAAAAGCATAATGTTTATGGCTGGGATCTATGGGATAAGTTAACTCCTAAGATTGAGTCTGAATTCAAGATCGCTTCTGACAGTCTGGAATTGAAAGGAATAGTTGACCAGATAGAGGTCTATCCAAGCGGGAGGGTTCCAATTGAATTGAAAACAGGAAGCATGCCAAAAGAAGGTGTTTGGCCTGGACATAGGATTCAATTAGGAGCATATGCTTTGTTGATGGAAGAAAGGTTTGGGAAAGAGATTAAGGAAGGTTTTGTCCATTATTTAGACCCAAACATAAGAAGACAGGTTGTTATTAATCCTTTTTTGAGGCAGGAAGTAAAAGAGCTGAAAGACAAGATTAGACAGATGTTGGAGGGGAAGGATGTCCCTGCTGTAGTTGATAATGAGAATAAGTGCAAGAAATGTGGATTAAGAGAGCAATGTTGTGATGAAAAGATGCTTAAGAATCTGCTAAAAAAGGTTTAAAACCATTTTCTTTCTTTAAAGAAGATAAGCATTCCAACTGCCATTAGACCCATAACAATCATCATTATCCAAAAACCGCTCTGGACATTATATCCTGGGAGATTTAAGAAATTGGTTCCATAGATTCCTGAAATAACTGTCATCGGGATGAAGATAGTAGCAATAACACTTAATACTTTCATTACTTCATTCATTTCATTGGAAACAGCAGTCATATATGTGTCAAATGTGCTTCCTATTGCTTCTCTGTGGTTTTCTACTACATCACTTACCCAGATAGCGTGGTCATAGAGATCTCTGAAATATGGCTGGGAATGTTCTGAAATGAATTTATATTTTCTTCTTACAAGGAAGGATATTGTTTCTCTCTGAGGAAATGTAACTTTCTTAATTTCAACAATTTTTCTTTTTGTTTTTAGGATTTTTGCCAATAGTTTTTGTGATGCTTTGTGGGAAAGTTCTTCATCTATTTTTTCAAGTTCATTCTCAAGTTCTTCTAATACTGGAAAGAAGTTATCTACTTCTTCATCTAATAATCTGTGGAATACAACATCAATTCCTTTTTTGAATAGGTTTGTTAGAATTTCTTGTCTTTTTTTCAATTCTTCGTATCTTGTCAGCTTTATCTTGTGGGTGCTTATGATAAAGTTTTTTCCAATGATGAAATCCAACGGAAGCAAATTAATTTTCTGTTCTCTTTTTGCTAGTCCGTAGAATGTACAGAACAGATAATGAGAAAATTGCTCTATTTTGATTCTTCCGTGAGACAAGAACATGTCTTCTTCTGTTACAGGATGGAATTTGAAGAATTTTCTTAATAAATCTGCCTCTGCTCTTGTGATGTTTGTTGCATCAATCCATAATTTTTTGTTTTTTATTTTAGCTAAATCCTTTACATTAGCTTTTTTTAGCTTTTTATCAAAATAAAAGATATCTAACATTTGTTTAGTTTGCTCTTATTCTTTTGAATAGCCAATGGTTTAGTATCATGAAGAAGCCTATTGCTACAGGGATAACCCACAGCAATATCCACCAACTAGCTAGCTCTTTTCCTAGCAACACTGTTGTCACAAAGAAGATTATTATTCCAATAACTATTATTGAAAGGCCTGAAGATGTCTGGAAATCAAAGTATTTTCTAGTTTTTTGTGCACGGGCGCCCATATAGAAGTTTACATTCAATCCGCGATCAACCAGCAGCCCAATGAAGATTATGATCAAAACTCCCTGCCACATCAAATTCCTAATTACTTGTGTCAAGAACATTGATACAAAAAAGACTGTTGAAAATGAATATAGGAAATAAGCCCATCTCCTGAAAGCATTTTTTAATGGATCTGAAGGAGCAATGCCTGTCATTGTAGGGATATTCCAATAGATTGTTCCTAATACGCCCAACAATAAGGCTGCGGAGACAGCAAACATTATCGAAATAAAATTACTAGGATTAACAAACATTATTCTTATAAATTGCGTTGTTGCAACAAGCAGCGCTAAGATGATAAAAGTCATTGTTGTGAACTGGTTTCCTTTTGGTTGAGCAAGATTATATAATCTATAATGGATATACCAGATTATTCCAATGAAAATTAGCATTTTTCCAAAAAGAGTGATTGGACCCAATATTCCATCTGCTGAGGAGATATCTATATCCATTAAAGGAATTGCTGAAAGACCAACTATTAATCCATAAACCAACAAAGAGAAAAGCCCCATTCTTTCTGCTTTATGAGGGATATTTTCTATAGGGATGTTCTGCAGTTCTGGAGGCAGGTCTGGTTTTGCTTTCGGGTTTATCCACATCATGAAAGCATATCTATTGAAATAGATAAATACAGCAATGAACCAGAAGGGTCTTATTGCTGGAGTTGCTATCAATGCTGTTAGATAACCCAATGATTCAAATAACATATGTTTGGCAGATGCTCTTGCCCATTTTTTTTCGTTTTCCCCGCCATCTGAAATCTTTAATCCAGATAAGAAATAAAGACAAGCAGTTGAAAGGGCTATTAAGAAGATAGCAATTGTTGCTAAGTAACTTCCTAAAGCAGCATTGACTCTCCATATTCTTATGAATTGGGTAAAGACAATGACAAGGAAACCAATAAATAAAGTAATAACCTCTGCTAGGAATGTGCTTCTTTTAAATCTGTTAACAAGAGCCAGATGCTTGTACCAGAAAACAATAAGGAAGAAGTATACTAAAACGAATTGAGCCAAAGCAGACCAGGTATTTGTAATACCATCTCCAACATTCTCTAATGGCCTTGCTGACATTGCTAATGCTAATGCAAAGATAATATCAAAGAATAGCTCAAGCCAAGTAACTTTTTTGATGTCTAGGTTAGGGTTTGCAGCTGCCCTAGACATATCCATTTGTGGCAATATCTAACACCTCTTTAATTAAACTCTATTTTATGTATTTAAATCTTTCTACTATCTATATATAAAATGAAAAACTTTAAATATCACTTAGACTAATCAATAATTATTATCACTTAACAATCAAAAATATTGAGGGGTTTAAAATGGCTGAAGAAGACAAAAAATATTCAAAAGACATGCTTGGAAAAACAGTTGTTAGCAAAACTGGAAAAAGGTTTGGGGAAGTAGGAGATGTTATCTTTGAAACAAGATCAGGAGAGCTAATCCATCTGGTATTATCCAGCCCAACCCCTTATACTGAAAAACTAGAACTGGAAAAAGACAAAGAAGGCAATATCCTGATTCCATTTTCAGCAGTGATTGCAACTGGGGATTTTATGGTTGTTTCTGAAGAAGACATTATTTAGAAAAATATTTATTATACTTCTTTTTCTAGTTTATTATCATATATTAGGGGGCAAAATCTAGTTGAAAATGAATAATGCAATATGGACTGAGAAATACAGGCCAAAGACTTTTGAAGAGGTCAAAGGCCAGGGAGAGATTGTTAAACGTGTTAGTTCTTTTGTCAAACAGAAGAATATGCCTCATCTGATGTTTGCTGGACCAGCTGGTATTGGCAAGACAACTCTTGCATTAGTTGCAGCAAGGCAGTTGTTTGGGAAGGAATGGAGGCAGAATTTTCTTGAGCTGAATGCTTCAGATGAAAGAGGCATTGATATAATAAGGCACAAGGTTAAGGATTTTGCAAGGACAAGGGCAATTGGAGATGTTCCTTTTAAGATAATCTATCTGGATGAGTGCGATGCCTTAACAAGAGAGGCTCAGCAAGCTCTTCGTAGGACAATGGAGAATTTTACCCAGACAACAAGATTTATTCTAAGCTGTAATTATTCAAGCAAGATAATTGATCCTATCCAGTCAAGATGCGCTGTTTTTAGATTCCAATTGCTGCCGAAAGAGGATGTTTTTGAGATTATTGATAAGATTGGAAAGGAAGAGGAATTGAAGATTGATGATAAGGCAAAAGAGGCTTTCTATGTCATCAGCCAAGGAGACTGCAGAAGGGTTGAAAATCTTATGCAGAGCTGTGCTGCTATTTCTGATAAAGTTACTGAAGATGTTGTTTTTTCTATGGCTTCTGTTGCAAGGCCCAAAGAGGTTAAAGAATTCTTAGAGCTTGCTATGTCTAATAAGTTTGTTGATGCAAGGAACAAGATGCTGGATGTTATGCTGAATTATGGATTAAGCGGCTTGGATGTTCTTAAACAAGTCCAAAAAGAGATTTGGGATCTTAAATTGGATGGAAGAAAGAAGATGGCGCTGATTGATAAGTGCGGAGAGATAGAGTTTAGGATGACTGAAGGCAGTGATGAGTTTGTTCAGTTAGAGGCTTTGTTAAGCCAAGTAGGACTAGCTGGTTATGAAAAATAAAAAAAGAAATTAAAGAACGGCAAAGCCGTTCAGACTTTTATTTCTTCGAAATAAAAGTTTAAATCGTTTTCTTGATTCTTAGTTTTTCCTGGATCAGGTCTCTGTAGTCATAGCTTACTGTTAAACCAATTGCTTTTGTGTACAATGTATTTTCTTCAAGCGGGTCTTTTAGCTTGCACCTGATTGTTGCTTTTTCATCAACTAATCTTGCTTGATTCTCCCTGCCAGCTGCTGTGCATTCCCATTTAGCTATCTCTGTTACAGGCTCAATGATATAAGCAACCTGGTTGTATTGAGGAGAGAATTCCTGGCCAGGAAGAGTTGATTTTCCACCGCCTACATTTTCTACTACAAAGTCTAGTTCAATAATTCCTGCTCCTGCTGTTTTTTCATCGACTGATTTTACCTGGATAGGTGCTCCTGAAGAAAACACTTTTTTAGAGCCTTCTACATCGCAAACCCTTTCGTCTCTGAGGTTTTCTTTGAAGCAGACATTTGGGACAGAAGCATAGGTTTTGTAGCTATAGGTGTAGCTTGCAAATATGTTTATGTCATAAAAGGATCCTGGAATCTCCTGCGCATATTTTACTTCTCTTCCAAAATCAATAATAGTTTCCCCGCCTTCTTCATTTAAGTCAGATATTTTTTCAATTGCCCTGTCGTTTGTCAGGGTTCCTGCAGGAAGCCCTGTGAAATCTGCTATTGGGATTCCATGGATAGTTACCTCAACATCTGCTGGAGCCAAATCGTGTTCTCCTTTGTTTTTAAGTATCAGCTGCAGTGGGAAGCTTTCTGTTTCAAATATTGAATATATTCCAGATTCTTCAATCCCTAATGGTTCAAATTCAGCAACAAGGCCTTTTGTCCCCCCTATATAAGGGGATGGTCCTGTTGGAGCTTCTTCTTCTCCGCATCCTGTTATCATAAACAAGCTGATGGTTAAGATCAGGATTAAACTTGTTTTCCTCATTTTATTTACCTCCTTTTATGAAATTATTTCAATTTCAAAGTATTTGAAAACTTTATTTTCAAAACTATCTAGGTGTTTTAATGATCTCTATATCTTTTGAAATAGAGTCCATATAATTATAATCAAGAGTTATTTTTAGCGGTGTTGTATAGGCTGAATCTCCTGTTATCTTGAATGTGCAATAGATTATTCCTCTGTCATTTACTAATCTGACTCTTTGGTCTCCTTCAATTTCAGGAGAGCATTTTACTTTTTGTCCTGTTGACATCTCAACATCATAGGCTATAACATTATAGTCTTTTGGATCAATTCTATTAGGGCAGTCAGCAAAAACATTGGCTCCGCTGTGCAATGCAGTTCCAGCTCCTACGTTTGAAACCTTTATATTAAAGGCAACTCTGTCTCTTCCTGCCATTTCAACGTCAACATCTGTCACTGCAACTGGACCTCCCTGGCCGCCTGCCATTGGAACATTTTTTACTATGCAGGCTCTTTCAATTGGACCAATCTCATATAGATGCGGGTCTATACAGACAACAGGGGAAGCGATTGTTGTGTATTCGTAGCAAGCTGTAACTAATATTGTTTGTTTTAGTGAATCAAGATGAGAAGGAAGATCGATGCGGTCTGTTGAGAATTGCTGTGTAGAATAACCTCCTTCTGGATTTAATATGCTTTTTGGTTCTAGGGAAGATGCGCAGAGTTTGTCATCATCCAAGCCCTGCACTATGCTTTTATCAATACCTGAAATGTATAGCCTACATTTAATGCCTGATAAGTCAGAGATTCCTTTGTTTTTCAAATCAAGAAGTATTGTAAGCTGCGAGGTATCAAAAAGTTTATTAGGAGGAAGATTTTTGGCAAATTCCATTTCTAGTCCTTTTGTACCTTTATATATCTCTTCAGGGACTTCATCTGCCTCTTCTGGGCCTCTTTTACATCCAATTGATAAGGATAGGATTAAAATGATTAGTACAGAAATGACTAAATGCCTTTTATTCATTTTATATTCTCTTTCTTATTTACTTATTTAAGTTTTTCTATCTTAATGCTTTTATTTTTGTTAGTTTGTCCAAGTTTGAACTATAATCGTACATTAGTTTTACAGAGAGCGGCGAGATGTGGGTTCCTTCACTTATTAAGATCTCTCTTGTACAGATTATGCTGCTTTCTTCTTTTTCTCTAAGTTCAACGCTGTTTTGTGTACAGGAAAGAGGAGCATTAGCAAGCCTTACTTCTTTAACTTGAACAGGAGTAATTACCTCTCCATCACCTTTGTTTGCAAAAGAGAGTATAAAAGAGATTTTCATTTTATTTCCAGAAGGAGCAAAGGATTCTGCTACTCTTGTTAGTGCAACTGGTGCTCCTTGGCCTTCTTTTAGTAAGATTTCTCCTGGTTCGCAAACAATATCCCTTTTTTCTAGATAGCTATATACATTTGGATTGATGCAAACTTCGGCTCCTGCTTCTGTTTCATAGCGATAGGTAGCAACAGCTCTGAATGTCATAGGGATTTCTTCTTCTATGTCAAGCACTGCTTTGTTTTGCACTTGGAAGTTTGCTATTTCATAGCCTCCTTCTGGGAATCCTGGCTGCTTGCCTTGTATATCAAAATAGATTTCTCTTGGAGATACTACTACCTGCCTTGGATCATATCCTGATATTGAAATTTTAGCACCCTTAATATCATAAGCTCCTTTGTTTCTGATTTCAATAGCAAGTGCAAAATCAGTTCCTTCAATAATTTCTTTTGGAGGAAGGTTTTTTACAAATTCCATTACCAAGCCGTCAGTTCCTTTGTGATATTCAATTACTTCTGGCTCTAAAGAGGGTGTTTTTCTGAATTGACATCCAGAACTAAGCAAAAGAAGCAAGAATATTGGAATTAATATTTTGGATTTCATTCTGGTTTTATTATTTCAAGTTTTCTTTGTTTTGAGATTTGATAATTATAGGTCATATAGGACTTAATGCTTATAGGAAAATATTCTAGGTCGCTTAGGACTCTTAGATTTTCTGGGATATTTACATCACAATCTAAGCGAAGAGGAGAGGTTATGCCTTTACTTTCTTTCCAAATTATGTTATAATTGCTTTTATCGATCTTATAATTAAGTTTTTCACAGCTTGCAGAAGGAGTTATTCCTGTTCCACTAAAGTCTATTTCAATCTTTTTAACTCTTAGTGGTTCTCCTCCTTGTTCTTTTTTGAGGTCATCATATTTTCCAATGAATTTTCTTGTTATTTGATCTTCTCCATAGAGGAATGTACTTGGACCAATCTGGAAGGAATATGCTGCAAAATCATCTCCTGCTCTTGAGCTTTGTTTTTCTTTTAAAGGAGGAGACCATCTTCCACGGATTTCAGCTTTTTTGTTTTCATCAAACCAGACCCCCTTTCCTACAAAGATTCTGTATAGAACTGATATGCTTTCGATATCAGAGACACTTGCTTCAAATATGGCTGTTATTTGGCCTGAATCTGGGAATGGTTTTTCTGGTGTGCAAGAAACAAGCTTTTCTTGTTTTCCTATTACTGGAATAGTTATTGTTTTTTGAGAATCAACTAAGCCACCTATTGGTGTTTTATCTGATGTTTTGAATTTGCATGATACAACTACATTTGTTATGCTGTCTAAGGGAGCTTCTATAAGAAGGTTATATGGAATTTCATCTTTTGTCCCTGCTTTTGGAACACCTTCATACCACTCCTTTCCTAGCTCTTTAAATTCTATTTTCGTAGATTCAAATTCTTGAATCACTTCTGTTTTCTCGCCAATACCTTTTTCTTCCTTAAGGCAGTTTTCATAATCTTCTTCGCTTATCTTTTTAAAACGTTTACAAACATATTCTGCTCTTTTTTCATCTAGACAAATTTCTATTTTTTCTGGCTGTGCTGCAAATCTAAGAGTGCAACCAGCATTGTGGCCAGCTTGTATAAATGGAGGCAGCTCTCGTTTTGCTTCTTCTGCTGCCTGGGCTTTTGCTATTTCTTCATATCCAGGAACCAGTGATTCACGGCCTGTTTCTGGGCTAACTGCTGCTACAACAACAATGAAGATGTAGGCAAAGCCTACAAATTTTAGAATTTCTGTTAGTGCATTGGATTTTTTTATAAAGAATAATCCAAAGAAGCCCCACCAAGGCATTAATAAAATTAAGTTTTGTACTAAAGGAGATATTGCTTGGCCTGTTAATATAGGCATCACTTTTTTTAGGGCGCTTATAAGACCAATATCCAGATAAAAGAAAAGTATTGCAAGCCATCCAATTGCTTCTTGTCCAAGCCCTCGCCATTTGAAAATCATTGTGTAAAAAACCATTAGTATGAGGCATACAATTCCAAAAATAGCATGCGGTTTATATTCAAACCAAATAGCCCAGGTTACAAATAATAAGCCTATTAGCGCCCCTCTTCCTTTGAATATAAAAAAGATGCTCCAGAACATGAAGAAAAGAGATACCATGATTCTTAGCCAATGGTCTGTCGCATAAGTTGCGCCAAGCAGAGCAAAAATTGCATGGCCAAAGAAATGAACAAGCATTCCTCCTAAAAAAACAACAAATCCCGGGTCTTCTGCATTTTGTATTGTTTGGTCTAGACCTAACATTGCTGCCCAGCCAGCTACCATGCCTTTTGCACCAGAGACAGCTGTTCCGCCAAGACCAACAGCTCCTTTAACAATACCAGGAACTTTTACAGCAGCAGCTCCTCCTACATTCTTTATTTTATCCCAGACCATTTTAAATTCAACAAAATCATCGAGATTTCTGGGTTAATAAATTTTTCAATTTATTAACTATCAGAATTCTTTTCTATTTCCACCTCTTTTGGTTGTTTAAGATTCTAATAATACTTTCAGCTCAACTATGTCCAGCACTTCTTCTGGTTCTATTTTTATAGCGTTGTTGCCTTCTTCTACAAGTTTATTAATGGTTTCATTGAATTCTATCTCTTCCTGATCTAATCTCATTAAGTGGTTGTTTACTGTGATGTCAGCAACTTTTCTTGTTATGTCGTCAATGAATTTCATGTATAGTGTTACATTTGCATCATCATCTATTACATATTCATAATCCTCTTCTTCGATTTCAAAGTAATAGACAGGGATAATCACTTCTTTCAGCTCTGATGATAGTTTTATGTTATCGATTAGATACCATCCTTTTGTTGTGCTGAATTTAAGTGTGTTTTCTCCAACAAGCAGTTTGTCTGGAAGGAATTCAATTGGTCTTGCCAGGATGTTGCAATCAGCAGGAACAGCTGAATACAGCTGGTCATCGTTTATTGAGATTGTTAATGGACCAATACGCTCTTCAACACATTCTGGAAGATATCTTAATTTTACTTTTCTCATGTTGTCTTTTTCAGCAGAATCAACAATAAATGATAATGTTGATTCTTGTGTATCTCTTCTAAGAACATCTGCTGTAACTAAGATATCATCTAGGGAATAGCGGTTTCTTCTCAAGAACAGCAAACCAGGAGAAGACACTTCAAATTCAAGGCTGTTTTCTCCTTCAAGAAGTTTTCCTTTTAGATCAATTGGGTCAATATTTCCTTTTTTTATCTTTTTATTGAATACTTCTCTTCCATTTAAATTGACTATTAATCTTCCTTTTCCCTCCTCTACATAGAAGTTTAATAAGGCATCTTTGATATTAGGAAGATCAACTACATTAAAAGATATGTTGATTTTTCTTTTGGTAAAGAGGGTTCTAAAAACATATAGAGAATCTGCTTTTTTCAATTCCATGCCTTCTTCTCCAACATAGATGTTTATTGCTGAGAAATATTGCTCAAATTCTCTTTTTTCAGCTGGAAATAAACGCTGGGGAGACTCTGATAGTAGTATTTTGCTTATTTCTTCTGCTTCTTTTTCAGCAAGTTCTTCTTCATCTAGCAGGATTTTTTCCCTTTCTTCTGGTGGAATGAAGAGAATATATAGTACAATTAAGAAGCCGATTATTGCTATTAAAGCAGCTGCTGCAGAAGCATCAGGTGCTACTCCTTTTTTCTTTAATTTAAACATGTTTTACACCTCTTTGAAAGCATTATTTTAGTTTATATAAAACAACAAAGTATATATAAATGTTTTTCTAAATTCCCCCTTATAATGAAAATAGTTAATCAAAATCTGAAAAAAGGGGAAGTAAAGGTCAAAATTGACAATTTGGATGATTTATGGTATTTGAGCCATATTGTTGAGCCAGGGGATGCTGTTAAAGGCCAAACCATTAGAAAAATTAAGATTGGAGAGAAAGAAGAAAGAAGAACTGATGTTGTTAAAAAGAGAGTTTTTATTGAGCTTGAAGTTGAAAAAGTTGATTTTAAGGATGATTTATTAAGAGTTTCTGGGAAGATAAAACAAGGGCCTGAGGATGTTCCAAGAGGGGCTCATCATAGTTTTGCTTTTGAACAAGGGACTATTGCAACTGTAATTAAAGAGAAATGGCTGAAGTTTCAATTGGATAAGCTGAAAGAAGCTGCTAGTGCTAAGCAGCCTGCTATTTTGATATGTGTTTTAGACAGGGAAGATGCGATATTCGCTTTGTCTAAAAGACAAGGGTATCAGATATTAAGCAGTCTGGAAGGAGAAGTGCAGAAAAAAGAAGAAAGAGTTGTTGCAAAAGGAAGTTTTTATGAAGATATTGTTAAGGGTTTGAATGAATATGCTAGCAGGTATAAAATAGAGCATATAATTGTTGCAAGTCCTGCTTTTTGGAAAGAAGAATTGATGAATCATGTTAAGGATGAAAGCCTGAAGAAGAAAATTGTATTAGCAACATGCAGTTCTGTTGGCGATAATGCTATTAATGAGATATTGAAAAGGCCTGAGACAAAGGAAGTTTTAAGGCAGGATAGGATTTCTAAAGAAGCCAGGATTGTTGAGGAGCTGTTGACAGAGGTTGCTAAGGACGAGTTGGGAGTGTATGGGATAAGGGAAACAGAGAAGGCTGCGAATTTTGGAGCTGTCAAAGTTTTGCTTATTACTGACAAGTTTATCTCTAAAAGAAGAGAGCAAGGAGGATATGAGAAAGTTGATTCTATTATGAAAGCAGTAGATAGTATGAGAGGAGAGGTTCATATTATCAGTTCTGAGTTTGAAGGCGGCAAGAAGCTGGACGGGTTAGGAGGGATAGGAGCAATATTAAGGTATAAGATTAGTTAATTTTATATACAATTCTGTTTTAATGCATAAAAATGGCATGGCTAGAGGTTGAAACAAAAGTTAGGATAAGGGATGTCAGCAAATTAAGAAAGAAAATCCGGAAAATAGGGCGTCTTGTGAAAAAAGAATCCCGCATGGATGATTATTTTGCAATCAAGAGGAAAGGATACCCTAAGAAAGCATTTAGGATAAGGGATGACGGAAAAACACATGTTGTCAATTTCAAGAAATGGCTGAAAAAGTACTGGTCAAAAGATATTGTTGTTAAAGAAGAATTTGAGTTTAAGATAAAGGATCCAAAACATTTTCTAGCTTTGATGAAAGATCTGGGATTTGTAGAATGGATGAAAAAGATAAAGAGTTCTGAATCTTATGTGCATAAGAAAGACAAGAGGCTTATCATAGAAATAAACAAAGTCAAGCACCTTGGTTATTTTATGGAGATGGAATATCTGAGCAGAAAAAGTGAGATGGAAAAAGCCAAGAAGAAGATCAGACAGGCTTTGAAGGAACTGGAGATAAAACCAAGCCAGATAGACAATACAGGCTATACCAAGATGCTTTGGGACAAGGGCATAAAAGACAGGAAATATTTTATAGAGAAATAGGTGGGTTGAATGAATAAAGAGGGAATAGAATCACTGGAAAAAGAGAAAAGAACTTTTAAAGCATCAAAGGGATTTAGCAAGAAAGCCCATATTAAAAGCGAAAAAGAATATAATAAGATATACAAGGAATCGATTAAAGACCCTAAAAAGTTCTGGGCTGAGAAAGCAGAGCAGCTTCACTGGTTCAAAAAATGGAATTCTGTTTTTAGTTATGACAAAAAGAATGTTAGATTCACCTGGTTTAAAGGCGGAAAATTAAATGTATGCTATAATTGTCTTGACAGGAATCTTAAGGAAAGAGGGGATAAGGCAGCAATAATATGGCAAGGAGAGCCAGAGAAAGATGTCAAGAAATATACTTACAAAGAACTTCATAAAGAGGTCTGCAGGTTTGCGAATGTTCTTAAGAAAAAGGGAGTTAAGAAAGGAGACAGGATAGCTATTTATCTTCCGATGGTCCCTGAGCTGGCAATTGCTATGCTGGCATGCACAAGGATAGGGGCTATCCATTCTATTGTGTTTGGAGGGTTTAGTGCAGAGTCATTAAAAGACAGGATTCTGGACAGCAAATGCAGGATGCTGATAACATCTGACGGAAGTTTAAGAGCTGGAAAAAAAATAGATCTTAAGAAAAATGCTGATTTGGCTTTTAGTGAATGCAAATGCATTAAGGACGTCATTGTTGTTAAGAGAGCAAAGAATAAAGTGAATATGAAAAAAGGAAGGGATGTGTGGTGGCATGATGAAATAAATGCAGATGACATCAAGGATGAATGTGAAGTAGAAGAGATGGATGCAGAGGATCCTTTATTTATTCTCTATACATCTGGAACAACAGGAAAGCCAAAAGGTGTTTTGCATACAACTGGAGGCTATCTGTTATATGTCTACCAGACATTCAAATGGATATTTGATTATCATGAAACGGATATTTATTGGTGCACAGCAGATATTGGCTGGATTACAGGGCATAGTTATATTGTCTATGGGCCATTGGCTAATGGAGCTACAAGCTTGATGTTTGAAGGTGTTCCAACTTATCCTGAGCCAGATAGATTCTGGAAAGTTGTTAAGAAGTTTAAAGTGAATATATTCTATACAGCGCCAACAGCTATACGGGCTGTATCAAAGTTTGGAGATGAATGGCCAAATAAACATGATTTAAGCTCATTAAGATTATTAGGGACAGTTGGTGAGCCAATTAATCCAGAAACATGGATGTGGTATTACAAGGCAATTGGAAAAGAAAGATGTCCTGTTGTAGATACATGGTGGCAAACAGAGACAGGAGGAATCTTAATAACTCCGCTGCCTGGAGCAATGACACTAAAGCCTGGGAGTGCTAGCAAGCCTTTTCCAGGAATTGAGCCAGCTATCTTAAATGAAGAAGGGAAAGAAGTTAAGGTTAATGAAGGTGGTTATTTAGTGATAAAAAAGCCCTGGCCAGGATTGATGAGAACAGTATATGGTGATCATCAAAGATTTATCAAAACATATTGGAAAAGATTTAAAGGAGTGTATCTTACTGGAGATGGAGCAAGAAAAGATGAGGATATTGATTATTGGTTGATGGGAAGGATAGATGATGTTCTTAATGTGTCTGGTCATAGACTAGGAACAGCAGAGGTTGAATCTGCTTTGGTCTCGCATGATAAAGTAGCTGAGGCAGCCATTGTTCCGTTTCCTCATGAGATTAAGGGGCAGGCATTATATTCCTTTGTGACTTTGAATAAGGGAGTAAAAAAATCAGAAAAACTTGTGGAAGAATTAAGGAAGCATGTTGCAAAAGAAATCGGTCCAATTGCAAAGCCAGACAAAATACAATTTGCAGATGCTCTGCCAAAAACAAGAAGCGGAAAGATAATGAGGAGAATTCTGAAAGCAATAGCAGAAGGAAAAGAAGATGTTGGGAATGTTACAACGCTGGCAGACCCCACTGTTGTAGATGTTTTGAAAAGAGAAAGACAGTGATTTTATTTTTTTAATTGTTTTCCTCTTTCTATCAACGCCCACATTGCTTTTGCTGATTTTTTTAAATCATTGTAGTCAGGAATGCCATGTGATTCAAGAAGCCTGATACTTCTCTGGCTGTATTTTCCACCCATATAAGTACAGACTATTGCTTTTTCTGGATGCCCTTTTTTTGCTTCAATTACAACATTTGCGTCTTCTTCTGGATTTGTCATTGTTTGAAGTGTCTGGATTACAATAAGGCCATGGATATAATCTTCATCTAATAAGGTATTGACTGCAATAGAGTATTGTTCTGGAAGAGCATCCCCTATAATATCAAGCGGGTTGCTTTTGCTATAGGCAGGATGTAATTTTTTGGTTGCGTCTAATTTTTTGATTGTGCTTTTTTTAAGATCCACCAGGTTAATTCCAAATTCTGTACAAAAGTCAGCACAAATAACACCACAACCGCCGCCGTTTGTTACAATAGCAACAGCATTTTCTTTTACTGGCGGCTGGTCTGCTAATGCTTTTGCTAGATCAAAGAGCTCTTCTATGGTTTCTGCTGAGAAAACATTGCTTTGTTTAAAAGCAGCCTTATATATTTCATAAGAACCTGCTAAAGAGCCTGTGTGGGATGAGATAGCACGGATGCCTTTTTCTGTTCTTCCTGCTTTTAACACTATAATTGGTTTTGTTTTGGTAACTTTTTTAGCAATTTCCATGAATTTTTTTCCATTGTCAATTCCTTCCATATAAATTGCGATTGCTTTTGTCTCCGGGTCTTTTTCCAACCATTCTAAAAAATCTGTAACACCCAACATTGCTTTATTACCATAACTAATCAGAGTTGAGAAACCATATCTATTAGATATTGCCCAGTCAATTATACTATCAGCAATTGCTCCTGATTGTGAGATAAAGGCTATATTGCCTTCCGGCGGCGTTGAGGGAGCAAAGCTTGCATTAAGATAGGAAGAAGGCCTTATAATCCCTAAACAGTTTGGCCCTACTAGTGGGATGTTTGCTTTTGTTGCTATTTCTTTAATTTCATCTTGCAGTTTTTTCCCCTGTTCTCCCAATTCTGCAAAGCCGGCAGAGATTACAATCATCGCTTTAACTTTTTTCTTGATGCTGTCTTTCATAACAAGAGGGACAAGCTTAGCAGGAACAGCTATTACTGCTAAATCAACATCTTCTTTGATGTCTGTAATTTTAGGGTAGGATTGAACATTGAGAATTTCATCAGCATTTGGATTTACTGCATAGATTCTTCCTTTAAAGGGTTTGCAATATTCATTTTCAAATACACAACCTTTAAGAATGTTTTTGAGAATACCATAACCTACTGAACTATGGTCTCTTGAAGCCCCTATTACTGCAATGCTTTTTGGGTTGAATAAAGGGTCGAGTTTGTTTTTAGTCATTCTGTCAATATCCTCACATCAACAATAACAGCGGTTTTTTCATCTACGATTACTGGATTAAAATCAAGCTCCTGGATTTTTTTGTTTTCTATTGCAAGCCTTGAGGCTTTTACCAGCAGATCTACAAGCGCAGAAATCTTTACTGGAGGACTTCCTCTTACTCCTCTCAAAATTTGGCTGCTTTTAATTTCATTTATCATCTCTTCTGCTTCTTGTTTAGTTATTGGAGCTATTCTGAAAGATACATCTTTTAGTATTTCAGTAAACATGCCCCCAAGACCAAACACCACTACTGCATCAAATTGCGGGTCTCGTTTCATTCCGATAATCACTTCAACACCTGATTCCATTTTTTGGATAAGGATCCCTTCAATTTTTGCCTTAGGAGATTTCTTTTTTATTGCGGTTAGCATGGAGTTATAAGCAGACGTTAACTCTTCTTTATTTTGGATGTTAACTTTAACTCCACCAATATCTGATTTGTGGATAATGTCTTTTGAGATGGCTTTGATTGCAACAGGATAACCAAATTTTTTGGCAATAGCAAGGGCTTTTTCAGGAGAACTAGCTAGATCTGATTTTGCAAAAGGCAATTTATATCTTTCCAAAAGTTTTTTTTCCTTCTGAAAATCCATTTGTTTCATTTTTTGTTGATAACGAGAAGAGGTTATTTAAACTTTTTTATAATTTTAGATGAAAATTTAAGAACCTAAATATTTATATACCAGTTCTATTTTTATGACTACTGAGAGATTAACATCACAGCTAAGTGAAGAAAAAGATAACATATTTATAGTAGTAAATTTTATTTGAATATAACAATAATAAAATTCAAAAAAGAGGGGGGTTTTAAATGATTGTTAAAGAAGAATTTTTAAGCCAACTAAGAAGGTATTTTTCTTTGAACTTATACGAGGTCAAGATATGGACTGCGTTATTGTCGAGGGGAGTATCAACTGCAGGAGAATTATCAGATATTGCAAATGTTCCAAGATCAAGAAGCTATGATGTTCTTGAAAGCCTTGAGAAAAAAGGTTTTGTCGTGATGAAACTAGGAAAACCTATAAAATATATTGCTGTGTCTCCTTCTGAGGTTGTTGAAAGAGTCAAGAAAAATATGAAAGAAGAAGCTGACGAGAAAATAAAAAGGCTTGAGAACCTAAAAGAAACAGAGGTTATTGGAGAACTAAATACTCTTCACAACCAAGGCGTTGAACTGATTGAGCCGACTGATCTTAGCGGAAGCCTGAGAGGAAGGCATAATCTATACAATCATCTAGAACTTACAATCAGAAATGCAGAAAGGGCTGTTACAATAATGACAACAGACAAGGGATTGATGAGAAAAGTTGAAGGACTGAAGCCAGTATTTGAGAAGTTAAAGAAGAGAGGAGTTCAAGTAAGAATTGCAGCTCCAATCACAAAAGAGAATAAATCAATACTGAAAGATATAGCTTCTGTTGCAGAAATAAGAAATTTAGCACATCCTCCAGCAAGATTTACTGTTGTTGATGATAAAGATATTATTTTTATGGTAATGGATGACAAAGATGTGCACCCTACTTATGATGTAGGGATATGGGTAAAGAGCCCGTTCTTTGCATCTGCAATGACTAATTTATTTGACGCTTCTTGGAAAGACATGAAGCAAGTCAAATAAATTTTATTTCTTTTTTTGATAATCTTTATATACAAACTGTGTCTTTCTGAATACAATGATAGATAAATTAATCAATAAGCTACATCCGCTGGAAAGGAAGGTTTTGCCTGTTTTGGATAAAGTGAATAAGTTTGAGAATATTATAAAGGAAACAGGGTTGAAGGATGTAGAAGTAATGAGGGCATTGCAGTGGCTTTCTAATAAAGATGTTCTGAAGATAAAAGAGGATTTGAAAGAGGTTGTTGAATTAGGAGATAATGGAAAGGAATCTCTAGAAAAAGGCCTGCCTGAGAAAAGATTTTTAGAGATAGTGGGGGATAAAATAGTCAGTGAAGAGAAAGTTAAGAAGGAATTAAGTAATCAGGAATTTGGAGTTGCTATGGGCATTCTTAAGAAGAATTCTGCTGTGATTATCAGCAAGGAAAAGGATAAATTGAATTTTAAGGCAACTCCTGCTGCGAAGTTTTTATTAGATAACCTGAAGAAGCAAGAAGAATTTTTGAAGAAGAAATTTCCTGTTGAAATCAAATCATTGAGTGAAGATGAGAAAGGAATATTTGAGGAATTCAAGAATAGAAGGGGAATGATCAAGACAGATATAAGAAAACTGAAGACAATTGAATTGACAGAGTTAGGAAAAAAGGCTGTTAAAGCTGGTGTTAAAGGAGATTTTGAGGATAGATTGACAGCAGAGATGCTGAAGACAGGCAGCTGGAAGAAAAAGAAATTCAGATCTTATGATGTCAGCATTAATGTTCCTTCTATTTTTGCTGGAAAGAAACAGCATTATAGAAGGTTTTTGGATGATGCAAGGAAAAAACTAATGGCTTTAGGCTTTATTGAGATGGACGGGCCTTTAGTGGAGTCAGATTTTTGGGATATGGATGCATTGTACATGCCGCAGTTTCATTCTGCAAGGGATATTCATCAAGCTTATTATGTAAAGGAGCCTGAATTTGCTGAGATTGATGAGAAGCTGATTGATACTGTGAAGAAAGCTCATGAAGATGGTTTTGATACTGGAAGCAAAGGCTGGCAGTATGAATTTGATGTGCAAAGGACAAAAAGACATCTGCTAAGAACACAAGGAACTGCTTGTTCAGCAAGGATGCTGGCTTCTAAGGGATTAGAGATTCCTGGAAAGTATTTTGCACTTGTAAGGTGTTTTAGATATGATGTGATTGATGCAACGCATCAACCTGATTTTAATCAAGTTGAAGGTATAGTTGTTGAGGAAGGATTGAATCTAAGGCATTTGTTTGGGTTGCTGCAGATGTTTGCAAAGGAATTTGCTGATACAGATGAAATAAAATTAGTGCCTGCATATTTTCCATTTACAGAGCCTTCAGTAGAGTTGATGGCAAAACACCCTGAGCTTGGATGGATTGAGCTGGGAGGAGCTGGAATTTTCAGGCCTGAGCTGACAAAGCCGTTAGGAATAAGAGTTCCTGTAATTGCGTGGGGGCTGGGAATAGACAGGATTGCAATGTTCAAGCTTGGGTTAAAAGATATCAGAAATTTATTTAGCCATGATTTAGATGTTTTAAGAAAGACAAAGGTGAATTTATGATGGAAATTGGTGAATGTATTAAAACAAGAAGGTCTGTAAGAAAATTTTTAGATAAAGAAATACCTGATAATATAATTGAAAAACTAATAGATGCTGCGAGGCATGCTCCTTTTGGTGGTCCTCCTAAAAAGGATTGTCAGTTGTGGGAATTCATAATTGTGAAGAGTAAAGAAATAAAAGCAAAACTAGCTTTAGATTATGAGGATAGGCAGTTTGTTAAACAAGCTCCAGTTGTAATTGTGGTATGTGCTGATAAAAACAAAGACCCAAAATATAAAAATTGGGATATTTCAACAGCTCTTGCAGTTGAAAATATCATTCTTATGTCTCACAATCTCGGTTTAGGTGTTTGTTATGTAGATACATTTAATCATCATGAAGGCCACAAAGAAGATAGGAAAAAATTAATTAAAACATTGAAATTGCCTGAAAATATTGAATTGATTTCGATAATTCCAATAGGGTATCCTGATGAGTCAGAACAAATAAAAGATAAAGAATTAAGAGAAATTAAAGAAATGATGCATGAGGATAGTTATTAAAAATGCCAACAATCAGTTTTCAATACAAGGATTTAAAGAATCTTGTTGGAGATGAAATTCCAATAGATAAACTAGCTGAATTGCTTGAATACGGTAAAATAGAACTGGATAGTTATGATGAGGAGACTGATGAAATTAGCGTAACAGCAGGAGATACTAATCTGCCTTATTTGTGGAGTGTTGAAGGGATTGCCAGGCTGATTAAAGGTTTGATTGGGAAGGAGAAAGGAATCCCTAAGCTAGAGGTTTTCAAGAAGCCTGAACACAAGCTGATAGTGGATAAATCTGTCAAGAATGTAAGGCCTTTTATTGCTGCGTTTGTTGCAAAAGGAGGTAAAGTAGATGATAATTCTATCAAGCAGATGATTGATCTGCAGGAGAAGTTTTGCGCTGGTTATGGAAGAAAGAGGAAAAAGGTTGCAATTGGAGTTTATAATTATAAGAAGATAAAGTTTCCAATTAGCTATAAGGCAACTGAGCCTGAATCAATTAAATTTATTCCTCTCGAGTATAAGAAAGAGATGACTCAGCAGGAGATTTTAGATGATCATCCGACTGGAAAGGAATATGCATGGATATTGGAAGGAATGCAGAAATATCCCCTACTTATTGATGCAAATAATGAAGTGCTTAGTTTTCCACCTATAATCAATTCAAATTATTCTGGAAAGATTGAGATGGGAGATGAGGAATTGTTTTTTGAAGCAACTGGAGAGGATTTGGATAGTGTTCTGCTGGCTGCAAATATATTTGCGCAGGCATTTTATGAAAGAGGATTTGCAATAGAGTCAGTTGATGTTGAATATCCTGACAAAGAGCATGATAAGATCATAACTCCGTTCTTGTTTGACGAGACAATCAGGATATCTTTGAGCCAGGTAAGGGAATTGTTGGGATTGAATCTAAAAGAAGAAGAAATAAAGAAACTGCTTGGGAAGATACAGTATGAATATAATAAAGGAATTGTAAAGATTCCAAATTATAGAAGAGATATAATGCATCCTGTTGATGTTATTGAGGATATTGCAATTGCCTATGGCTACAAGAATATTGAGATGCATCATATGGAAGCCTATACAGTGGGAAGGACATTCCCGATTGTTGAGTTTGTTGATAAGGTCAGGGAGTTGATGGTTGGAGCAGGATATCAGGAATTGATGTCTGCAATACTTTCTAATAAAGAAGTCTTGTTTGAGAAGATGAATGTCAAAGAGTTTTCCTTGATTGAGCTGAAGGAGTACATGTCTGAAAGATATTCTGTCTTAAGAAATTGGATAATGCCTGTATTGATGGATGTCTTGAGCAAGAACAAAAGCAGAGAATATCCTCAGAAGGTTTTTGAGGAAGGTCTTGTTAGTGTGAAGAAAGACGAGAAGGCTGTTGATTATCACAGGATTGCAGCTGTTTCAGCTCATGCTAATGCAGATTATACAGAAGCAAGGCAGGCTTTTGATTTTATTATGAAGAATCTTGGAGTTGAATATGAAGTTGTTGATGTTGAACATTCTAGTTTTATGGAAGGCAGAGTAGGCAGGGCTATTGTCAATGACAAGAAAGTAGCTTATATTGGAGAGATTAATCCTCAGGTGTTGAAGAATTTTGATTTGACTGTTCCTGTCTGCGGTTTTGAACTTAATTTAAGTGAATTGTTTGAAGCTATGAAGAAATAATTATTTTTTTGCTTTTTTCTTTGTCTCTTTTTTCTCTTCTGTTTCTTCAACAACTTTTTCTTTCTTTTTTCTAACTTTTCTAGGTCTTTCTGTCTTTTCTTTTGGTTTTTTCTCTTTGATTTCAATGCCTAGTTTCTTGAATACAGAAACAATGTCAGCATGAGAAGCTCCTTTCTTGATGTCTATCTTTCCTTTCAATGGCTCTAGATGATTGATGTTGCATTTTCTTCTTCTTGTTTCTCCATCTATCAGGACTGTGTTGTCATCTACTATGTCAACTATTACACACTTTTTCCCTGCGTCTCTTCCGGCAATTTTAATTGCTAATCTTCCAACTTCAATCATTTTAATTACCTTTTAAATTTTATTTTGAATGTATTAATTAACCACTTGGTCAATTCAAATTTAATCATCCTGTTCTTGCCTCTTTTACTATCTTTTTTCTCATGCAGCCTGAACAGTAATATCCACCATATGGTCTTTGAGGATGTTTTTTTGTCTTAGGAATGTTTTTCATTTTTGATGGAAGCTTTCTTAGAGTTCCTGACAGTTGTTTTCCACAACCAGCGCATTTTGCTTTTGACGGCTTTGCCTTTTTGTAATGGACTACTGTTCTTCCACCTGGTGTTTTGACATATTTAAGCTTCTTTGATCTGGCTTTGAATCTACCATAACGACCTTCTCTTTGTATTCTTGGTTTTGTTTTTCTTTTTGCGCCTACCATGCTCGGTTTTCCTCGTTATTTATCTTTTAGCTCGTAAACCCGGCACCCATTGGCTGGGTTTTAATGCAGTTTCATTGCCTTTCTCAGCACCATGCTGAATATGATTGAAAATATGATGTATGTTCCAAGCCAGCCAATCGGAAGTCCTGGAATTGGTTTCATTTTCTCATTATTGATTTTTATCTGCTGTAGTTTGCCTTCTTTTACAATTTTAACAGGTTTTTCATATGCTCTTTCTTCTGTTATCAATATCTCTTTGTCTTCTTTCTGGTCTTCAAATTCGTATTCAAGCAGATAGTTTCCACTAGGCCCTTTTAGAGTCCACTGCGATTGACATACTTCTTTTGAACGAATCCATCCTTTTTCTATATTACACTCAATTTTTTGTGTTGAGTTTGAGACCAGTTCAATGCCTTCAGGAGCTATCAAGCTTATTTCCCCTTCTGTTCCTTGTTCAAATATAGCAGATGTTGTAAATTCTTGGCCAGGCAGTAATGGATCGTATGCAAGATTTGCATTTAACCAGCCAAATATCAAGATGATAGGGATGAATGTTATCAATGTCGGTTTCATGGAATGCATCATGTATTTCATGTTTGTTTCCATTGCTCTTTTCTGCACTGCCATGAATTCTTTAGGATTGTCTTTAAGCTCTTTCATCTGCTTTTGGAATTTTTTAATATCTTCTTTTAAAGTTTTCATCAGATGCTGGTCTGTCATCCACTTGTAGACAAGAGTAATTATGACAGCTACAACTAATGAAATAATCAGTATTGACCAAAATGTAGGTATTCCCAGCAAAGGGGCCATTATCGGGTTTAGTACGGTTTCAAACATTTTTTATCACTCCATAAACTTACGCATCATTGGATGCATATCATACATGTGCTGCTTAGCTACCTCTTCATATAGCTTGTAAATAATCATAACTGTCAATAAGATACCTGTTCCACGGCTTAATGCCCCTGATAAGTCAGCAATAGCAGCAATAAATCCAACTGTAATTGCTCCCATCACAGTTAAAGGCCAGATGTATCTATTTAATAACCTTTCTAAAACTCTTTGATCCCTTCTAAAGCCAGGAATCTGCAATCCAGAGGACATGATCTGCTTTGCCTGGGATTTTGCATCCATTCCAGATGTCTGCATCCAAAATATTGAAAACATTACAGCTCCTCCAATCATGATAAGCATGTAAACCAAGCCATGAGCAGCGTCTGCAAATGTCAGGCTGCCTTTGATCAGTTTTCCAACTAGATCTGGAGAGAATAGCCAGGCAACCAAACCCGATGTGGGAGTGTTTCCGACAAAGGTTCCAAGCCAGGGGTGCCCCCAGTTTTGAAGGAGACGAGCCCATAACTGTATGTTTGCCATTAATGCTGCAATTAATATAACAGGGATATTAGATGTATAGATAAAGCTTAAAGGCCATCTTATTCCATGGCCGCGTATTCTGCCAAAGGAGAGTGGAATTTCAACTTTCATAGCCTGTCCGTAAACAGCAATTGCAAACACCAGTACTGTAGAGATAACTGCTGCAATCATCAAAGCAGCTGTTATTGGATCTCCTGCTGATAAGGATTGAAATAAAGCTGGGATAGCTCCTGTTGCAATTCCTGGGTTAGCTGGAGAGGGCAATGGGGATAAAGCTCTTATGAATATCTGTTCTGAAACACCTGCTGCAATGAACAATGAGATTCCAGAACCAAAACCCCATTTTGAGATAACTTCATCCATAAACATGATCAGCATTCCGCCAAGGCAAAGCTGGAATACTAATAATAGCTGCAGCTGGAAATAAACGCCTGTTCCTATTAATTCTGGAGGTGGTGCCAGGCCTCCCATAAAGACATAGATTCCAGCTTCAAATATTATGAAGAAGAGCGCTAGTAATTTCTGGGTTCCTTGGAATCTTTTCTTTCCTTCATGAGATGTCAAGTCAAATTTAACTAGTCCTGAACCATTTAGAAGTTGGAGTACAATGGATGCAGTAACAATAGGACCTATTCCTAAGGAGATTATTGAACCGAATTTAGCTCCTAGGATCAATGATAGATATTCAAATTGCTGCAGTGCATTAGCTCCTAATCCAAAAAGAGGTATAAGACCTAATACAAAGAATATGACTAATGTAATGCCAGTCCATTTCAGCTTTTCTTTAAATGCAAGCCTTTTTTGTTCTGGACCCTTAACTTCTGGAAGGTTTGATAATAATTTATCATATAAACTCATTTTTCAGTTTCCTCTTGCGAAGAGTCAGACTTCTTCGTCGTCTGGGTACCTGCTTTTGGTTCTTCTGTTTTTGGCTCTTTAACCTTGGATTTTAATTCAATTGCTTCTCCGCCAGCTGCTTTGATTTTTTCAACAGCGTCTTTGGAGAAGGAATCAGCAGTTATTTTGTATTTCTTTGTTATTTTTCCACTGCCAAGAACTTTATTGAATCCTAGTTTTTTAGCATCAATTACAATTGTGTCATTTTCTTGCTGGATTAGTTTTTTAGCTAATAATCTATCTAGCTTTTCTTCAAAATAAGAAAGATTAACAGGATTTATCTTAGCAGGATTTTTTTTCTTGAATCCATGCTTTCCAAAATATTCCTTATTTTTCCAGATAGATGGTTTTTTAGCATCCCCTTTTTTTCCAGTGCCAGCCATTCCAGCGCCTCCTTTATTGCCTTTGCCTCTACGTTTTTTCATAGAACCCCAGCCATGAGATGTGGATCCACGCCTTCTTGTAAATTTAGTACGTTTATTAGTAGTCATCTTAGATCATCTTTTTAATTAAATCGTTGATTTTATTTCCTCTATAACCTAAAGCACCACCGACTTTGAAAGGAAGTTTTATTCCTTTTCTTTCAAATCCTTTTCTTGGTGGATGTAATCTAAAGAATTTTTTCTCTTTTTCTTGCTTTTTTTCTTTTAACAGGGCAAGAGTTTCATCATCTATTTCTCCCCATGTTACTAGGCTTTGCGCTTTTTTTAGCATTCCTACAATGCTTGGAGATGCGTCTAGGATAACGCAATAATTTTGTTTGTAAAGTCTGAGCATGTCTAGAGTATCTTTTAGTTCTTTTTTTAGCTTGATGCTGCCTCTAATTCTAACTACTGCAATCTTTTTATATTGCTTTTTTTCTTCTTTTTGTGCTTCTTGTTCTTCACTCATTTTTTCTTTTCTTTAGGTTTTTTAGGCTCTGCCTTAATTACTTCTGCAAAGTCCTCTTCTGTAGGAGATTCTTTTGCTTTTATTTTTCCTTCAACAATGCCCAGTGCTGCAATATCCTGCTCTTTGGTCTTGATTTCCATCAGGTTCCTTAAAGCAGCAACACAAGCATAGACTAGATTAAGCTTGGTGCTTGTTTTTCCCAATGTTTTTGACCAGACATCCTTGATTCCAGCAAGTTTGAGGATTTTTCCAACTTCTCCTTCAACTTTTAGGCCTGTACCTTTTGGAGCTGGAATAAGCTTTAGGATTATTGAGCCGCATTTACCTTCAACTTTATAAGGGATTGTGTGGGGCTCTTTACATCCGCACTGCCATGAGCCGCAGCCACGCTTGATCTTGATCATGTTTAATTTAGCATTTCTGATTGATTTTTCTCTTGCCGGGACTGTCTCTTTGCTCTTTCCGTATCCAAGTCCAACATAGCCGTTTTCATTTCCAGCAACAGCGACTGTTGCGAATTTTGGCTTGTTTCCTTCTCTTGTTTTCTTCTGTGTCTGACGGAAGATCCTTCTTGAGCCTCCTCCAAATTTACCTTTTGACTGTCCTATCAGCAGCAAGTCAACCTGGATATCTGGAATCAAAACATCAACTATCTCTGATTCAAGTATATTATAGCCATTATCCAGGATAAAGTCAATGTCTTTTATCTCTCCTGATTTTACTTTTTTGCCTATTTCAGTCTTTGGCTTCCAAGCATCTTTATTAAATTCCTTGCCGAATTCTTTTTTGCCTTCTCTTCTGACTACTTTCTTAACTTCCTTTTCTTCTGTTTCTTGCGCTTCTTCTACAGTCTCTTTTGTTTCTTTTTCATCTTCTGGGAGTTTCTTTTTTACTTTTGGCATTATTCTTTCACCTTGTTCTTGATTTCTTCAAATGTTTTTGTTATTTCAGGAGAATTTTTGTATTTAGCTATGTGCTCTCCTTTGATTCTTGAATCATCTGGGAATATCTCTTTTTCATGAGGTATGTTTAATCCAGCATCAAGAGCTCCTTTTAAGCATGCATATATTCTTGAGCCTTTTGTAGGCTTGGACAAGCCTGAATCAAGGATAACTTCTTTGACTCCAGCTTTGACAGCCTTTTTCCCAGCCAACAGGCCAGTAAGATATGCTGCTGGAACATTTCCTTTGTTGAATTTCCAGCCCAATGGCTCTAGTTCACGTGCTGCTGCAGCAACAATAACCTTGTCCCCAGCTGGCTGATATTCTATTATCTGAGCACAGGTATTTTTCATGAATATTCTTATAACTAGTCTAGGCTTGCCGGAAAGCAGCAGCCTTAGCCTTTTCTTGTAGTTTGTCTTTCCTTTCCTTTTTCTCTTGAATTGAACTGTGGCTTTTTTTGAATTCATTTTTTATTTTCTTTGATTAATCTGTGCTCTTCTAGGTATAGCTTAATATGACGTTTGCTTCTAAAGAAGCCTCCTTTAGATTTTTGATAAAGCGCATGATAATCAGATTTGCTGACAAGCCCTTTGTCACGCAGTTCTTTAAGGAATTTTCTTTGGATTCTGATTCTTCCAATCCATGCTTTCTTTTTTGGAAGACGGGCTGTTTTTCTACCTTTTGTTGAACCAGGGCCTTTTCTTTTGCCTTTTCTTTTCTGAAGTGCGGTTTTTCTTGCTCTGACTCTAGAGACTCCTTTTACAGGCTTTGCTTTTATAGCTCCTCCTGTAATCAAAGACTTGATATCTAGTTTTGTTATTGCTTCTTTGATATCCTCTAATCTAGTTTGATCGAATGATATTCTTTTTTCAGAGCATTTTAGTATGTCTGATGCAAGTCTTTTTTGAAGTTTTAGTTTCATTATTATGCCTCTTTCTTAGTCAAGACTTTTTCTTTCTCTTTTTTCTCTTCGTCTTTCTTTTCGTCTTCTGATAGCTTTTCTTGAAGCTTGTCTTTCTCTTCCTTTTTCTTGGCTTTCTTCTTTTCAGCCTGTTTTTTCTCAGTACGTTTTGCTTTTTCTTCTTTTTTCTTCTTTATGCTTTCTTCAACTTTCTTTAGATAAGCATCAGGGTCTTTTATGTTGAGTATCTTAATTCCAGCTTCTTTTGCCTTATTGATTATGGAAATCTTATTTTTAGTTCCAACAACAGATGCAATTATTATCCCTTGGGTTTCTTTGTTTATTTTTGATAATTCTGATATTGAATGGATTCTGACAGCTTCTAATCCAGAAGGGTCTAAGCTGTAGGCTGCTTTTGGAGAGCCGTAGCCAGGCCTCACTGTTTTTCTGTATCCTCTTTTGTTCAGCCTTATCTTTGACTGCCAGCCTTTTGGCTTTTGCCATTTTTTGCTAAGCCTTTTTCTTTTATGAGAATCTTGACTAACAAAAACCGGCTTTTTTGCTTTGATAGCTTTTCTTAATTCTATTTTGTTCATTGTTATCTTGCTTTTTCAGATTTTTTTATTATATAGATACCATCCTGGAATATTCTTCTGTCCCTTTTGGTTATCCTGCAGAGCTGTTCTATTGATGCTGCTGCCTGGCCTGCGAGCTCTTTGTCAGCGCTTTCAACTGTTATTTCCTGGCCTTCTACTTTTATGTCAACTCCTTGTTTTATCTTGAATTTTCTTGGAACTTTTTCTCCTAGGAAGTTCTGAACAACAAACTCATTGTTTTCAACAGCTGCTGTCATTGGAAAGTGTGTTGAGCATACTTTTAGCTTGTAAGAGTGCACTTCTATGACTCCTTGCAGGATGTTTTGAATATGAGACTTGAATGTTCCGATTATCCTCTTTTCTCTTTTTGTTGCTTTTTTTGAGGACAGGATTATCTTGCTGTCTTTTGTTTCTATGGATATTCTTGGATAGACAAGTTTTCTAGAGGCTTCTCCTTTAGGGCCTTTTGCTGAGACCAGCCCTGCATCTATCTTAACTTCCACTCCTTCTGGAATTTCTATCTGTTCTGCTATTTCGAGTTTCACCATTTTTAATAACAATAAGCCAATAATACTCCTCCGCTATCTTTTTTTACAGCATCCTGCTGAACCATTATTCCGTAAGGTGTTGAGACAATCAATATCCCAAAGTCTTTTGCAGGAAGGTATCTTTTTTCGAATTTTTCAAATTCATCTTTTTTTGAAGAGTAGTGCGGTTTGATAACGCCGCAGTTATTGATCTTACCAATCAGTTCTACCTTTATTATCCCGCCTCTACCATCATCTGTTTCTTTAAATTCTCCAATGAACATATTTTCCTGCATGATTCTAAGCACTTCTTTGATGACTTTTGAGGATGGAGCTATTGAACATGAGGTTCTTCCTAGTTTTTCTGCATTTTTTATTTTTGATAATGCGTTTGCAAGCGGGTCGTTTAACATTTTCTCACCTTAACTGTATTTTTTAAATCCTATTTTAGTTGCTATCTGTCTAAAGCATTGTCTGCACAGATCCAATCCATATTTGTTTATATGACCTCTTCTTCTGCCACATCTGCTGCATCTTTTTAGATTTACACCACAGCTTCTTTTTTTAGGAGCATTATGTTTTTTGAATTTAGCCAATTTAGCTGGCTTAGCTTTTAGTTGCTTGTAGACTTTTCTATGGTCTGATGCAGTCATTCTTCTTCCCCCACTTTGATATTGAATTCTTTTGACATAAAGTCAATTGCCTCTTGTTTTGTGATTTTATGTTTTACTGGGATTTTCTTTTGTTTCAGTTTTCTTCTTTTAACCCTAAATCCTGGTCTTTCTAATGTAATACATACTTCCAGACCCATCATCCCAATTTCAGGATCATATTTTACATCAGGGATGTCTATATATTCAGCAAGTCCAAATGCCAGGTTGCCGTTAGAATCAAACTGGTTTGGAGATAATATATTGTCTTTTGCTTCCAGTAATCTTATGAGCAGCTGTTTTGCGGCTTTTTTTCTTAAAGTTAATTTGCATCCAATTGGAAGTCCTGGCCTCAAACCCCAGCCAGGTATTCTTTTTGTTGCTGTTGTCTTTACTGGAGCAATGCCTGTTATTGTTTTTAGCAAGTTCATTCCTTTCTCTAATCGCGGCTGCTCTTTTCCTGTCCCTATATTGAGCGTGATTTTCTCTATCCTGATATTTCTCATTGGGTTCATTCTGGTAAGCTTATTTCTGGTTTTTCTTTTCCTATTACAAAAGCATATTTCTTCAGGGTTTCAAATTTGTCCTTGCCTCTTTTATAGATTATCTTGTTTCCCTTGATGTCTTCTATTGTTCCTGTCTCTCCTATATGTTTTCCTCCGATAAGATAGACAAGAGCTTTTTTCTCCAGCTTTAGTATCTGTTTTATTTTTTTAGAAGGAATATCTATCAGTGCAGTATCTCCAACCTTTGCCTCGGTCTTGTCTGCTAAGATGTTCTTCCCATCAAAAAGATTTAACTGCAGCTTGCTTTTTTTGATAACAACCTTTCCCTTGATTTTGCATGGTTTGATGTTTGCATCTTCTCTTATTGGGAATGCTATTATATGGCCTTTTTTGTTTAATAGGATCCTGAAGTTTTCTTTTGTTTTTGGGATTGAGACAACATCCATAAGGCCTGTAATGAATCTGTTTTCTTTTCTCCTGATTCCGTCAACCAAGATTTCTTGATCATTGAGGATGTTTTTTACTTCTTTTGATGTTCTTGCATAAGATAATATATCTCTTAATAATACATTTAGAGGCACACCTAGTTTAGGGGAGTGCGGGCCTGGCAAAGGGCGAGTTACCCATTTTATTCCTTTTCTTTTTATTTTCCAGGTTTTAGGCATTGCAAGCCTTGACATATGTTTTTCTACTTTGCTTCCCATTCTTGATCTTCCTCGTTATTTATCTTTTTTCCTCGTAATTTCGGAACCCATTTTACTGGGTTTTTATTTCCTCTCTAAGCTCTTAGCTCTTTTCTTATCGCTAAGGTTTAATTCAATAATTATCAAGTTTGAAGGAGTGAATGGATAGAATGTTTTTGTTCCATCTTTTTTTGTTGATTCAATCCCTTGAATGTAGACTTTTGTTGTTTTTAGATTAACTCTATCTATTTTTCCTGATTTTCCTTTGAATTGCCCTCTTAGGACCTTGATTGTATCTCCTTTTCTGACTGTGGTGTTTCTTTTCTTGTGTTTTTCTCTGAGTTCTTTTGACAGATGAACTGACAGGAATTTGTTTTTGATATGCAAAGGAGCATTGTATCTATATTTACGCTGTTTTCCAGGTTTTTTGCTTGTTTTCCAGGTTTTTGAAAATCGTTTCATCTTATCATACCACAATACTTGCTAGTTTTGCAACTCCAGGCCACCTGTCGCAAGCTTCTTTTGCAATCGGGCCTTTGAATATTGTACCTTTTGGATTTCCTTTATCGTCCTTTAATACAACGGCTGCATTATCTTCAAATTTGATTCTTGTTCCATCTGGACGCTTGTATTCTTTCTTTTGCCTTACAATAACAGCAAAAACAACTGTTTTTCTTATGTCTGGCTTTCCGGATTTTACAGAAGCCAATACCAGATCTCCTACTCCTGCTGCTGGTGATCTGCCTTTTACTGTCTTATGGCCCTTTACACCGAATATCTTGAGTATCTTAGCTCCTGAATTATCGCAAGTTTTAATCAAAGTTCCTGTTGGAAGTGCTTTTGTTACTCTGGCTTTTACTGCTTGCATTATTCTTTAACCTCCTCTTCTTTTGGAGCTTCTTCCTTAGGTTTTGGCTCTTCCTTTTTTTCTTCAACTTCTTTCTTTGGAGCTTCAGCACCTTCTCCTTTTGGTTCTGGTTTTGCTGCTCCTTCTACTGTTGCCTCTTCTCTTGCAGCGAGTTCTTCTATGAATCCTTTTTTCTTACCTAAATTTTCGATTATGACAAAATTCTTTGTTTTAGACAGAGGATGGGTTTCAGCTACTCTGACAACATCTGCAACATCTGCGTCAATGCAAGGAGGGTTATGAACATGGATCTTTGTTCTCCTTGTCTCGCTTCTTTCGTATTTTGGGATTGCAATAGTGTATGACCATTCAACTGTTGCTGATTTATGGGTGTCTTTAGCTAAAACTACTCCTGTGAAGACTTTTCCTCTTGGTTTTAGGTTTCCATGGAATGGACAGTTCTTGTCTTCACATTCTTTTTTTGGTGGTTTTACATTAATTCCGATGTCTTTTGCTTTTTTCATTTTATTTCTTGATTCTTTCTTTTGGCTTTCCTTGCAATAGTTTGCCTTTGATTGTTATGTTGTTGATTTTGAGTGTGATGTTGTTTTTCAACAGCCTTTTTTTGGCCTTCTTGTCCTTGATTATTATTGTGCTTTTTGTTTCATCAATGATTTTTCCTTTGATTCCAATGTTGCTCTTGTTTTTTGAATCAATGATTTCTGTTTCTAAACCTATGATCTCGCGTTTAGCGATATCTTTTACATTTAACTTCATTCTATTTCCAATTTTTAATCGAGTTATCTAACTTCGATTGTCTCAGGAGCAAAACCAAATTTTACTAAGCTTTCTTTGATATGCTGTTTGTGATCTCCCTGCAACTCAATCTTGCCGTCTTTTGCTGTTCCTCCGCAAGCAAATTTGCTTTTCAGCTTTTTTGCCAGGTCTTTGAGGTTGATCTCTTTCTCATCAATGCCTCGGATAACTGTGTTGATCTTTCCAAAGGCTTTCTTTACTGTGGTCACTGTTATCTTTTGGCTTTCTTTTGCAATTGTTTCACAAACACAAAGTTCTTTTGGTAGCCCGCAATCCGGACAAACTTCAGCCATTATTTTTTCTCCTCGGTTTTAGGAGCTTCTTTAGCTTCTTCTGCTTTAGCTTTTGAAGGCTCCTCTTTTTGTGTTCCAACTATTGTCAATATCTTGGCAATAGTCTTTTTGATTTCTCTAACTTGCCCAGGACTCTTTGGTGTAGTTCCTGTGCTGATTTGAGCATTATGTTTAATCATTTCTTTTCTTAACTCTTCTAATTTTGAGTTAAGTTCTTGTTTTGACATTGAGCGCAAGTCTTTTGCTTTCATTTTTCTTCTTTTGTCTCCTCTTCTTTCTTTTCTTCAGTCTTGGTTTCTTTTTTCTCCTCAACTTTTGTTTTCTCAGCCTTTTCTTTTAGCGTAGAGTCAGACTCCTTCGTCGTCTGGGTACCTGGCTCTTCTTTTTCTTCCTTTACTTCTTCAACAACTTCTTGCACTTCTTCTGTCAATTCAATATGATCAGGAAGTTTTGTTTCAGGAGGCATTATTCTGACTTGGATTCCAACAACGCCTGACTTTAGTTTTGCAGAAGCGTATGCTGTGTCTACTCCTGTTAAGGCGATGTCCCCGCACTTCTTTAGATAGCCTTGATAGAATCTCCAAGACTTTGCTCTTGAACTAGGGACTTTTCCTGAGATTATGATTTCTATACCTAAGGCACCAGCATTCATTGCTTCCCCCATGACTTTATGGCCAATACCTTTGAATTTGCTTGAGCCAAATCTTTCTAAAGATGATGCAATCCTTTCTGAAACAATGTTGGCATCAAGATGGATATTTTCAACTTCAGCAATCTCAATTTGAGGATTCTCCAGTTTGAATCTCTTTTTTAGAGCTGCTGTCAGGTTTTTGATGTTTTTACCTTCTCTTCCAACCACAAGTCCAGGACGTGAAGCATAGACTATTATCTTCTCTCCTAATGGAGTACGCCGCATCCTTGTTTTTGAGTGTCCAACATTGCTAAGGTTAGAAACTACAAATTCTTGGATTTGATATTCTTTTTTCTTTTGTTTTACAAAATCTCTCTCAATCATTTTGATTCCTCTTTAGGTTCTTCTTCAGCCTTTGGTTGCTCTTTCTTTTCCTCAACTTTTGGAGCTTCTTTCTTTTCTTCTACTTTCTTTTGCGTAGAGTCAGACTCCTTCGTCGTCTGGGTACCTGGTTCTGCTTTAGTTTCTTTTTTCTTTTCAGCTTTTTCTTCAACAACAACCTCAATATGGCTTCTTTTCATTGTTCTTCCACGCTGCCTTCCATATCTAGGCTGGTTTCTTGCTTTATGAGTACAAATATGAGTTATTACAAGGCTTCCTGTGTTAAGACCTTTGAATTGCGCATTCGCTTCAACTGACTCCAATATAGACAGGATATTTTTGCTGGCGTTTACAGGATATCTTCCAACTGCAAGTTTTCCTTTTTTATGGCCCATTGCCCTGTTGTACTTTTTGTATGGAACAGGCATCTTCTTTGCAATTACCTTGCTAAGGATTTGTTTTGCTTTTTGGAGATTCTTGTTTCTAAGCAAACTGCAGATTTCCACTGATTGTTTTGTTGATATTGGCAGGGATCTGCCTATTGCTTTTGCTGTGTTTTCATTCAAATCCTGTATTGCGTATTTTTGCGTTGTCATCTTTATTTAACTGATAATGCTGCAGATGATCTAGTAGCACCGATTCCTGGAGCACTGTGGGAAACACCTTTTCTTGTTCCTGCAAACTCTCCAAGATAATGCCCGATCATCTCTGGCAGAATCATGATTTTTATGAATGATTTGCCGTTATGGATGCTGATTGTTTTGTTTGCCATCTCTGGCAGGATGATCATGTTTCTGCAATGAGTTTCAATGTTTTGCTCTTCTTTTTTGATTTTTTTAAGCAGGATTTTTTGCTGGTCTGTAAGGCCGCGTTTAAGAGATCTTCTTACTCTTGCTGGAGCTAGTTCAGCAAACTCAGTCAAGCTTAGTTTTTGAAGCTCTTCCAATGTTTTTCCGTAATATGTGAATTCTTTTTTTGCCATTGTTTTTACCTCTTATGACCTGATCTTCTAGGAGCTATATTTCCAACTTTTCTTCCTGGTGGAGCATTCCTGGATGCCTGCAAAGGCCTTCCTTTGATACGGGATGATTTTCCACCAAATGGATGAGCAACTGCATTCATAGATATGCCTTGAACATGAGGATATATCTTATTCTTTACCTTTTTAGCATAATATCTGTTTCCTGCTTTTAGGAATGGTTTTTCTAAACGTCCAGAGCCTGCAATTATTCCTATACAAGCCCTGCATTCTGGATTGAATATCTTTTTCTTGCTTGAAGGAAGCAGTATTGTGATTCCTGCTCTTGTCTTTCCAGCAACTTTTGCAGATGTTCCAGAAGATTTTACAAATTTTCCACCATCTCCTGGCTGTGATTCTATATTATAAATAGTAGTTCCTGTTGGGACACTCTTTAATGGAAGTATGTTTCCTGCTTTTGCTTTTGATTCAGGACCAGATTCTATTGAATCTCCAACTCTTATCCCTTCTGGAGCAATCATCAGTATTTTTTCTCCGTTTTCATATTGGATTTGAGCTAAAGGAGCTGAGTGTCCTTGGCAAGTGATCAGGTCTATGATTTTTCCTTTCAGTGTCTTATCTGTCAATTTGTTATGGCTTGTATTGCCTTTATATCTGAAGCTTGGAGCTCTAAATGTAGCTGTTCCTCTCCCTCTCCTTTGTTGAATTAGATTTTTTCCCATTTTATATCAACCCTAGTTGTGTTGCAATATCAACAGCAGGTGTTTCTGCTGAAAATTGGACATAAGCCCGTTTTTCACCTTCTGATGTTACAAATGTGTTGACTTTTCTTACTTTTGCCTTGAATAATGTTTCAACTGCTTTCTTTATTTCCTGTTTTGTTGCTTTTTTGTCTACAACAAATATCAGCTTGTTCTCTGATTCCATCAATCTGATTGATTTTTCAGTTGATAAGGGGTTTTTGACTATTGAGTATGGGTCCATTTTTATCACATGAATAGTTTATCTTTGTCTAGTTTATCTAAAGCAGCTTCTGTGAACAGTGTTAATCTTCCTGGGATTGCGCCTGGAGCGAGCAATTCAGTGTTTAGGCTGTTTACAGGAGCTATGTCTATTCCAGGAATGTTTCTTGCTGCTTTGTTAAGGCTGCAGTCTTTTGAAACAACTAATAAGATTCCTTTCTTTTTTCTGTATTTTCTGCCTCTTGTTTTTCCTTTTCCTGCTCTGATTGTCTTTTTTGAGCTTCTTGTCAGTTCGTCTTTCAAGCCAAGAGCAATCAATGCTGTCTTGATATCTTTTGTTTTTGATAATGATTCAAATGAATTGTCGATTATGAATGGATATTTTTCTGGAGGCATATGGCCTCTATCTTTTACTAAACTTGTTTTGGTTGTAGCTGCTAGTGCAGATCTTATTGCTTTTTTGTTTTCTTTTTTATTGACTTTTTTCCCGAGTATTTTTTCTGCTTTTGGTGGATGCGCTCTTCTACCACCAACTGTTTGCGGAGCAAATGCTCCAACATAATACATTCTTGTTCCTCTTCTTGTAAGAACCTTTCTTGGTGTTCTTGATTGGCCAATACCATATGTTCCCCTGTATTTTCTTCTTCTTTTTGAGAGGTTTGAAGAAGATCTTTTACCTGCTTCTTTTGATGCACCATATGGCTGGCGCTTGTTAGCTTGCAATGTAAGAACAGATCTTGCTATTAAATCAGGCCTTATATCTTCATTAAATTGTTTTGGCAGGGATTTTTTCCCTTTTTCTTCTGCTTTTTGTGTAAGTATATTTAATTCCATTTTAGTTTATTATCTCAGATATTGCAGGAGCTTCTGCAGGATGTTTTCTGTTTGGCCTTATTGGATCTGTTAATGTTATCAATCTCTTAGTTGCTCCTCCTATTGAGCCTTTGAGCAGGATGTAAGGATTTTTTATGAGTCCATATCTCTTGAATCCTGATTTTGGATTAGCTTCTTCTGGTTTGTCTCCTATCTTTAGAAGCCATTTGTTAAGCTCTGTCCTTTGCTGGAAGCCTAATTGACCTGCCTTGGCAACTCTCCATTGCCTTGCACCTGTCCATGCTCCCAGGTTAGCAGGATTTCTGACTCCTTTTTCGGATTTATGCGATGTTCTGGATATACCAAATCTTTTCATAGGGCCTGCAAGCCCTTTTCCTTTTGTGATTGAGTGAATATCAACATGCTGGCCTTCTGCAAGAGCGTCTTTGATGTTAATCTCTTTGCCCAGATTCTCTTTTGCCCAATTGTATTTGTCTTGTATTTTTCCGCCTAAGCCTAATTCAAACAGTTCTGGCTTCTTTTTTCCAATTGTAGTTAGTTTTGGCTGTGTATAAACTAAGATTTTAATATCATCAAATTCTTCTGGCTTGAAATCTTCTAATTTTTTCTTTATTTTTTTTGCTGAAATTATCTTTCTTGCTAATTCTTTGTCTAATTTTGGCGCAAGAACAGCAGAAGAAGCCTGTAAGCCAGTTGTTGTTTTTTTGTAGAAAATGATAGAAGCAGTTTTTAGCGGCGGACATTCAATGATTGTAACGGGCATTGAGATGTCTTGGCCTTTTGTCATTGCATTTGGTCTGTTATCAGTAAATATGACATGAGCCATCCCTACTTTATAGCCAGCAAATCCTAGTGGTTTTGCTTCTTTTGATGCAGGCCAAGAGTGGACTCTAGCATAAGCTCGTTTGGCTCTTTTTCTTGGCCAAAACTGCAATGATCCGCTTCTTGGTTTGTGTTTTTTTGCCATAGATTAATCTCTCTATCTTTCTTTTTTATTGAAAGCAGCCTTTTATTAAGACCTTTTTTAGAAAAATAGTTTATTCAACCATTTGTACTGAAAAAGTCTTTTTTCAGGCTATAGGTTTACTAAATGTGTTTAAACACCCTTTAAACACTGTCTCGAGAGTATCAGAGAACGAGGAATGGTTTATAAAGGTTGTGTTTTGTCGAGTCAAAACACAACCAGATACTTGGTTGGCTTTGCCAACCTTCGTATAAAGGTTGCGAAAAAGAAGTTACTTTTATAATAAACTTTAAAAATAACGTCCTATTTGTTTTTTTATGGATCAAACATTATATAGTGCATGGTTCTTTTATGCTTGGGAGGAGGAGTATAGAAGCCCAAAGGATGACCAGCGGGCATTTTGGTTTACTTCATCATATCCAAGATCTTTTGTTTCTCAAATTTTTTTTGATGTAAGTACATTTACAGAGATTCTTGAAGACAAAGTAAAACTTGCTCCAGAAGGCATGGAAGAAAGAGAGTTTAATAAATATTTAACTTTGGAACTTAAAAGGCATGGGATTGAAAGCAGAGGCAAATATAGTATGAACAATTCTGCAGAAAAAGAACAAAGAAGGCTTCCTGAAAGAATTATTGAAGCAGAAAGGCGCATAGAATATATAAGACATCATGAAACGTTTTGGGAACATCTAAAGGAAGGGCTAGTTACTTCTATCTGCAGTATTTGGAATCCTTCAGAATGGTAAGAGACATTCTATTTTTTCTCTTTATTCAAATAATAAGTCTTTCTTTTTGAGTATTGGACAGGGTTTTTGATCCTGTTGCAGAGGTTGTCTGGCTTGCAGGCACTGAAATCCTTGTAATACATGGCATTTTGGCAGTTTGGAGGAAGAATTTTCTTTTTGTTTTGTTTATGATATCTTAATTGGCCTACTAAAGATACTTCTCTTAATGGTTCTTTGTTGTTCTTGTTCCATTGTTTTAATCTTGCTTCAATCTTATCATAACCCCATCCAACTGAAGTAAGGAAGTTTGTCAATATAAATAGGGCGCGTTTTCTTCCATCTTCCAAGCCAGACAGAATGTGTTTTATGCATGGAGGGAAGAATTGCTCTGGGATGGCTGTTTCTGGGATAGTGTCTTCATATTTTGTCTCTTTTTGCTGGAATTCTTCCATGCTTTTCTTTACTGTCATCATCTCTGTTGCTTTATCAAACAGGTCTTTTGCCTGGTTAGGAGCAATGTTTTCTCTGTTTAGGAATCTTAGGTCTGTGTTGATTGTTACTTTTTCTGGAAGAGCCTGATCTTTATTGAATTCCAGCACTTTTTCTGGGTCAATTGGTATTGATGCAAGACCGGATTTTTCATGCAAGGAATAAGGCATCCTATACAAATGGCGTCCTGAGATAAGGATTGTATCAATATCAATCATCTTTTCTGGATTCAGCTTAGTTCCAGTTGAGATTTCTTCTATTGGTTTTTTCAGATTAGCTGCTATCTTTTCTATATCATTGTTTTCCATCTCCAGAACTTTTTTTAAGAAGACATTCTTTATCATATCTTTGAGATATAATGCAATGAGTCTAATATATTCAGGGAACATCTTGCTTGTATCATGTTCTCCTATCTTCTGAGGGAACGCTTCAAAAGGAATACCAACATGGAATCCTTTGTTTCCTGAGAATTTTACACTGACTGCCTGGATATTATAGTGTTTTATTGCTTTTATTACCAAGTCTGTGATTAGTTTTGAGTATGACCAATGAGGGCAGTCAATATCTATCACTAAATCCCAGCCTATTCTTAACTGCTCTATCTCTTGTTTTTTCAGCAATGGGTCTAATTGGAGAGGGTTGCTCCATAATTCTTCTGATGCATGGAAAGAGGTTATGCCTTGTTTTACTAATTCTAAGACATCTCTTGGATAAGTCAATGTATCTGGGCGTTTTGCATAGCCTTCTCCTTTGAAGCTGCCAACAGCTTCTTTGTTTTTTGAGTGGAAAACTAACTCGTTCTGGATATCTTCTCTTTTATAATGTCTTAGTACAGTTCCAATGTCAATCATCAAAATTCCCCCAGTATTGTATAGGATAAGAAGTCTTATATAAAAATTTTTCACTACATCTTGTCTAGTGCAGTGATTCTTTGTTCTATTGGAGGATGAGTTGCAAACATTTTAATTAGAAAGCTTTGCTTTTTTCTAAAAGGCGTTGATATAAATAAATGAGCTGTTGCTTTATTTGCATAATCTACTAGCGGGTCTGGGTCTTTTTGTATTTTTCTTAAAGCATCTGCTAATCCTTTTGGGTATCTTGTTAATAATGCTCCATCTGCGTCTGCTAGGAATTCTCTTTTCCTGCTTATGGCTAATTTAATCGCTTCTCCTATGAATGGAGAGAGGATTGCTAAGAGAATGCCAACTCCAAGCAGAATTAAGGTTAGTTGGTTGTTTTCCCTTCTTCTTCTACCCCAGAAAAAACTTCTTAATAAGAAATCAGATAATAGAACTGTTAGGCCGACCATGACTGCTGCAAGCATCATAACTCTTATATCATAATTTTTAATATGAGACATCTCATGAGCTATCACCCCTTCTAATTCTAGTCTATTCATTTTATTTAATAGACCAGTTGTTACTGTTATTGAAGCGTTTTCTGGATCTCTTCCTGTTGCAAATGCGTTTAATGCATCATCGTCTATAACATATGCCTTGGGAGTTGGAATTCCTGCTGCTATTGCTAAGCCCTCCACTGTATTGATATAATGTGCATGTTGTTTTTTATTGGCTGGGTGGGCTTTTGTCATTGTTAATATCATAGAGCCGCCTGAATAATAGCTGATTAGGAAATATATTATTCCTATCACTACAGCCAGAATAGTCCCAAAGTAGATATTACCATAGAATAACCCAATGACTAACCCTAATCCAATTATAAGAATAAAAAAAAGAAAAATCAAAATAATGCTTTTTCTTTTATTTGAATCAATCTGTTCATAGATTCCCATTTAAAACTCAACATTAACTGGTTCTTTTTCTTTGCCTGTTGTCTTAAAGTATACTTCTTTTTTGAATCCAAACATCCTTGCAAAGATGTTTTTTGGGAATACTTGGATTGCTTCGTTTAGTTTCATTACTGAGTCATTGTAGAACTGTCTTGAATATGCAATCTTTGATTCTGTTCCAGCTAGTTCTTCTTGCAGTAATTTGAAATTTTCATTTGCTTTTAACTGAGGATAATTTTCAGCTACAGCAAATATTGATTTCAATGCTTTTGTTAAACCATCTGACGCTTTTGCTCTATCTTCTAATGAGCCAGATACTAATGAGGACCTCATCTTTGTTATATTTTCTAGAACTGTTTTTTCATGTTTAACATAACCTTTTACTGTTTTTACTAAGTTTGGAATCAAATCATACCTTCTTTTTAATTGTACATCTATCTGAGCCAACGCATTCTTCATTCTAACTCTTAGTTTTATTAGACTGTTATAGATGTAGACCACAAACAATACAACTACTACTGCAATTACAATTCCAATAATTGCGCCTGTGCTTACCATTTTAGATTCACCCCAAGAATAGCAATTGGAAGATGTATATAAACTTTATTGTAAATACTCAGAATCAACAATGTTTTTGATTTCTTTTGCTTTTTTGTCTCCTATTTTCTTGACTTTTTTCAGGCGTTCTTCTTTTGCATTTATTACTTTTTTTACTGTCTTGAATTTCTTCAGGAGTTCTTTTGCTAAGGAAGGGCCTACTAATGGCAGGGAAGAGATGATATATTCCTGCTGTTCTTTTAGAGACAAGGGCTTTCTGTCAGCATGCATTGAATAGTCATTGCTGCTGTTGTCTTGCTCGCGTTTTGCTATTGTATGCAGAAGAGAAGCTGATTCTTTTGAGTTTTTTGTGAATAGAACAGGTATTTTATAGCTGATAGCTATGGTTGCAAGCATTCCTCGGACTGCATTTGGGTGGATGTTTCTTACAGAGTAGATGTCTTGCTCTCCTTCTACAATCACCAAAGGGCATTCAAAGCTGCGCTTTAGCTGTTTTATCTGTTCTAATAATCTGCCGTCTATAATTGAAGATGCAAAGTCTTCTGGTGTTTTTAGCTCAACACCGCATCTGCTGCTTAGGATGTAATCTGCTGTGTCTAGTTTTTCCAGTTTTATTGAGGTGTTCAGATCAATAAGTTCTTTGATTATTCCAGAGCCTTTTTCTCTGTGGTCTGCAAAGACTGCAATCTCTTCTTTTTTTGTATATTTCTCCAGGCTTTGCTCTTGCCTTTGAGATTTTAATGTTAATTTTGATTTGAGGTCAGTAAGATTCCTGTACATTCTTTTTTCTTTGTGATGAGCAGACCATCTATAGCCTTCATCTCTTGTGTTTTTTGTCATCAAGATTATTACTTTGCCTTTTTCCTGCCTTCCTGTTCTTCCACGCCTTTGGATATGGCGGATTGCAGAAGGAATTGGCTCATAGAAGATAACTAAATCTACTTTTGGGATATCCAGGCCTTCTTCTCCAACAGAAGTTGCAACCAGAACATTGAATTTATTATTTCTGAATTGATTAAGCATTTCTTTTTGTTGTTTTTGGGATAAGCCGGATTCTTTCTTTTTTTGCTGTCCAACAAACAGGTTTGCTTGGATGTTGTTTATCTTATTTATTTCTTCAACAATGTTTTGAGCATTATCCCTGTATTGATTGAATATGATTATCTTTATTGGCGAAGAGTCAGACTCAGGCATAGCGTCACGCTTCGCGTGGGTACCAGTCGTCTGGGTACCTGGGTTTGCATGCTTTTCAATTAGTTTTTGAAGTTCTATCAGTTTTGGATGTTGAAAGCCTTGTTCATACATTTTTTGGGTCTTGATCAGAGCTGAGCGGAAGTTTAGGTCTGCTACTATATTTTTAACTGCTTTTGTCTTTGCTGAATATCCATCATTTTGAAGTTTAGTCAGGTATTCCTGTAGTGCAAAGATTCCCTGTGTCTCTAGTAATTCCAAGCCATGCTGGACTTTCATTATTTCAGCTAGAACAGAAATTGCATTCCACATAACAAAATCTTTTTCTCCTGAAGCTGCTCTGCCTCTTAGTTGTGCTTGGAGTGCTAGTAAATCTGTTTTGTTTACAAAGTCAATATTTTTTCTTTGGAGGATTCCCCATTTCTTCAGTTTAGCAGTTCTATCATAGATGATGTTTTTTAGAAAGCGCTGCACTTGTTCAAATGGAGGAGTAAGCTCTACTTTTATCCATTCAATGTTTATCTCTTTAATATAAGGCTTGACATCTGGGTCATTGTCTGTTCTGACTTCAACTTCTTCTATAAACAGATTTTGAGTGACTTCTTTGATCTTTTCTATGTCAGAGCCAGGAGAGGCGGTTAAGGCTAGGATTCTAGGAAAGGAGGCTTTTTTATGGTATTGTTTTGCAACAAAAACATAGGCATAGTCTCCAACAGCTCTGTGAGCTTCATCAAAAACCAATAAAGAGACTTCTTCTAGATTGATTCTTCCTGTTATTATATCGTTTTCCAATCCTTGAGGAGTTGAGAAGATGACTTTAGCTGTTTTCCATAATTCCTGTCTTTTTTCAGGCTTGATCATTCCTGTGAATACTGCGAATTGTTCTTCAGGCAAGTCAAGATATTGCTTAAATGTTTCAATATGCTGCTCAACTAAAGGCCTTGTTGGAGCTAATATTAATACTTTTGAATTAGGATATTGTTTAAAGCGCTGTGCTGCTAAAAGCATTGAAATAGCTGTTTTTCCCATGCCAGTAGGAAGTACAACCAATGTGTTTTGTTTAACAGCTGTTGCCAGGATTGTTTCTTGGTATAACCTGGGAGTAAAGTCTTTAATCATAGTATAAAGAAGGCAGAATTCTTTTATATAGTTTATGGGGGGTGATGTCCAGTGACCAGTGGTCATTAATTTAATTACAAGAAATTTCTTTCTTTTCCCCACCACCTATCAATTCATAACATTTTTTAGCTATAGGTAATCCTACACAATATTTGTTTCCTGCACCCTCTACTCTCTCAGAATATTTTAATCCGATGCAAGTACAATCTTTTAAAGTTCCTCCAACTATTGATGTAAAAGAACCACAATTTTTAGGATAAAAGAACAAAAATAATCCTAAAATAATCAATATCATAATTATCCAATTTTTTACTTTCATATTGTTTATAACAACTATGCAATATTTAAAATTAACCTATTTTCTTGTTAATCTTAATCTTTGCTTCTTTTGCTATTTCATTTAGATTATCCTTGATATATTCAATCTCAGTCTTTAATTTAGACACTTCTTCCATGAACATATCTCTAAAGGATTCGACTTCTGCGATAAATTGGCCAAATTCTTCTTTTGTGACCATAGAAAATAAAGAAAGAAGTTTTGATTAATATATTTTATTAAAGTGGAATATAGCCTTTCTTGTGCAGTATGTGGCTTGCTATCCAGCAGATTATGAACAAGATTATGATTGCTGTTCTATTTGCATTAAAAGAACCAAGAGCATATCCCAGCATAAAACCAACTATTATCAAGAAGAAAGGGAATAATGGCTTTTTGCCTATTTTTGAAAAATAGAACCTTCCTGCTAAGAACCCTGACAGGATTACAACTATATATAATAAAACTGTGCTGCTTATTGAGATTGATAATAAGAAACCTATAACCAATAATGCTATTGCAAGGGTTTCTGCCCAGTTTTTCCAAATCATTTCTCCAACATTCATTATTATCACCACGCTGTTCTTTCAAATGTAATATAAAATATAAGCCAGGCCAAGCCGCCTGCTAGCAAAGCAAAGAGCCATGAATAAAGTGAAAATGGGATTGCTAATATTGTGTATGTTAATATTGTTCCGAATATGAAGACATAGGATAATCTTGAAGCATAAAACATATAATGGCCGTCTAATGGAGGGATTGGAAGCATTTGGGAAACTGCGTATGCCAGGTTGAAAATAAAGAGGTTGTGGAAGACAACAGAAGAGGATGCAAAAAACCAGATGTCAATCTGTTTGAAGATTGTTGCAAGGATGATTGAAGCAATCGGCCCGATCAAGCTTATTGTCCCCATTGTAAGATAATTCAGGCCATATCTGAATCTTCCTAATCTCAGGCCTGCTAATAGGGAAAAATGAACACCTCCTGGGATGATTAACCACCATATCTGCCCGTTTGATATAAAGGCAAGTATTAATGGAATTAATAGAGCAAACCAGCCTATTTTGAATTCTACTTTATAGCCATAATGTACTGCTGCGATTTTTTGCGCAGTCAAGTGAAACAGAAAACTGAGCAAGGCTATAAGTATTGCTATGATCAGGTTAACAAATGACCATTTTTTAAAAGCAAATATAAAACCAAAGACTAAAGCAGCTGCCAATAGATTAAGGGACTCTTCTTTGGTAAAATCAAGGTATGTTTTTATTCTTTCAAACAATTCCATTTTGACTGCTATTAATTCTATTATTTATAAACATTTCTTATCTTATAAGAATAGGTTATTTTATGAGGAGACTTTACCAGATTGAGTATATCCTGCTCATGTCCTGCTCCGATTATAGCGATGATTTTTTTGTCTGGAAAATGTTCCATGATGTTTTTTAGGTTGGCTGCCATCACTTTGTTCCTTTCTTCTACTAATACCCTGTACAAGTGAGGGTAGCGCTTTTTCATTATCTTTATCAGTTTCTTGATTAATGTCTTGGGAGGAACTTTTGTCAGGTCAAGCTTCTTAATCCCTAATTTTTTCATTTCAGATTTTTTGAAGAGAATCCCTTTTAAGATGTCTATCACAAAACGAAGCCTTTCTTTTAATGTCAATTCTGCTGATATCCTTCTTAGTGTCAGTTCAATATCCTGGTCAATCAAGGCAAGTTTTATCTTGTATTCTTTTGCCAGATGGATTGCAGTCAGCATCTCAGAGCCGGGCTTTACACCGACCAATTTTCCCAGCTTCTCTTCAATCCAGGCTCCGATCAGGTTGAATAGAAATCCTTTGACTCCAATCTTTTTGATGTCTCTTAATCGAACTCTTCTTTTTACTTCGTGGGTTAGAGCATAGAATCTTTTTTTGTCTAGTTCTAATGCAATGATGTCTGGCTGCTGTTTTACTATGGCTGCAGTCACTTCTTTTAATGATTCTTTTGCAATGTGAGATGTCCCTATCAATGTAAGGTTTTTGTAATGCATTTTTGTAATTTGGGAGTATTAGTTTTTAAAACTTTGCATAACAGAAAAATATATAAATAAAGAAATTACAGAAGAGTTATAATATTTAATGGGTGATGTCAAATGCTTAAAATGAAGAAAATATCAGAAACATATGAAATGAAGGTATTTACAGATACTGGTGATTATTTTGGAGATATAGAGGAGAGTATCATGACTGCAACCAAGGTGTTTGGGTGGAAGGTCAAGGCAACAAAAGGGTCATTCTTGAACAAAGTATTGGGGTCTGCAAAAGGAGTCATTGTACCTCATCAGCTTGTCAAGGCTGTAGGAGATATCTTGATCATAAGCAAAACAGCAGTTCCGTCATATTCTCCTGAAGAGGCTGGCGGAGAAGGAGAAGCACAAGGAGATATGGGTGCTGCAGAATAAATGAACTGCAAACAGATGTATCAAGAACTGGCAGTTACTAATTATTTTCTTTTTAGATATAATATAGGTATTGAAGAATTTGAAGATTTTTCTGAATTAGAGATTCCTAATTAGTTGAGAATGTTTTAGTAGTCTTTACTAGGTATTTACTTCCATCGTAGACTTCTAAGTTGAGTATTTGATCTTCATCTATGCTGTTATATCCAAATGTAAGTTTAGTAGAAGTTGTTGTTATGTATTTTCCTGCTTCTAGTTCTTCCATCTCTAGTGTTTTTTCATCATCAGCCCCATATTGAGTAAGATAACCTATTATTTTTGGTGCAAAGTCCTTGTATTGGTTTTTGATTGTGAATTCAACTGAGCTTACTCTAGCATAGTCTTCTCCTTTGATTACATAATTTACCTTATCTATTGTAATAAATACATCTCCTGTTATTGGAAGCAATTCTTCTTCTGGTTCGGGTTCAGGCTCTGGTTCTGTTGTGTTTTCTTCTTCTGTTTCATTTTCTTGTGTTACTGTTGTGCTTGGTGTTTCTTTCTCTTCAAGAACTTTTGTTGCAGCACCAACTGCAGAATTGTTAGCTTCTTCTCTGATTGGGATAACTCCATAATGCTGGAGAACAATAACGGTCACTAAACCAAGAATCAAGAGAATATAAGCTGCTTGTTTAAGAAAACCCATATTCAACTTTATAGTTATCTCTTTTTGAGGTTTAGGTTTTTCTTTCTTATACCACTCTTTATCTGCCATATTTAGATTAAGAAATAAAAAATATATTTAAAGGTTATGTTTTATTAGATATTTTTTAATAAATGGATATAATAGTGCTAGAATTACAAATAAACCAATGCCTAAAGTTAAATAGCCTAATTTAAATGATTTTCTCATTAAAAAACCAATTATAAAGACAATAGAAAATTGGAATATTGTTTCAACTTGTACTTTGACTGACAACATTGTGGCTTTGTAATACCTGTTTTTGATAAAATGAGTAATGAAGTAGTTTGTTATTATTTGTTTTCTTCCCCAGAAATATCCTGTGGAGATTATAAAGGTAAGACCCACAATATATGGATTTGAAAAGGCAGCAACTAAAATGAATATTAGAGGAAATATTATAATTTCATATTTGAGTAGATTAGCTACTCCAATCTTTTTTTCAATTAAATGGGCATTATGCCCAATCATGAACCAGACTAGTCTCGAAAGACCCATAATAAATCCAACTAATATAACAGGATATCCTAATGATTCTAGATAGACGTACTTGAAAGGACTAGAAGACAGCATAAATCCAGTGATTGCTCCTGTAAAAATCGCAAAAACATAGAATCCCTTGTTGCTTGATGTTTTAATTATCTTTAATAATGATTCTGGATCACGACTTTTCATTATATTTGATTCTCTTTTTGGAGATATAAATGATAATGCAACGAAAAACCCAATAGTATCAAATACCAAATTTACTTTTAGAGGAAATACTATTGAAATTTTTGTTAAAAATGGTAAAAGAATTGTTAAAATCATACTAACAACCGAAACATTTGCGCCTATTTTGCTCATAATTTTGGTATATTCTTTTTCTCGTTTTAATTCAATTAAAGTATCGTGCATAAATGCAGACTTTGTTCCAGATGCGAATGAAAATGCTAGTGCGAGGAATACTGAACCAGCTATGAAATAGGATAATGATTTTGCTAATACAAAAGATAGCATTGAAAGAATCATTAATATTTTTGATAGGATTAGAGTTCTTTTATGGCCAAATTTATCTGCAAAATAGCCGCTTGGTATTTCAAACAAAAAAGAGAAGAGATATCCAATTGCAGTATAGATTCCTATTTGCTGCGCATTTGTGTCAGGCAGAGTTAAAAAGAATATTGCAAGAAGGGGTATGAAATGTCTTCTTTGAGTTAGGATAAATAGGAAATATTTCCATATATTAGATGATAGTTCTTTTTTTGTTGCCATAAATAAAATAAAAAAGAAATCCTATTTAAATATCCTTTTATTTA
>JAHWIR010000005.1 GCA_019322435.1 Candidatus Woesearchaeota archaeon | reverse complement strand
AATCAGCAAATCTTCAGCAGTGATTGCAGAAGGAATCCACTCAGCAATGGATATTGTAACTTCAGCAATAAGCTATGGTGGAATTAAAGCAGCAAAAAAACCAGTTGATGAAAAACACCCTTACGGCCATTACAAAGCAGAAGTTTTGGCTGGTTTGATGATAACTATTGTTCTTTTAGGAACTTCTATCTGGATCATATATGGAGCAGTAACAAGCTTTTTTACAGCAAAAGAAATATTCATAACACATTTAACTTTAGGGGTAATGGCTTTCTCAGCAGTAATAAATGAGATAATGGCCAGAGTAAAGATAAAATATGGAAAAAAACATGAAAGCATGGCTTTATTAGCAGATGGAAAACATTCAAGAATAGATGTTTTGGCTTCATTATCTGTTTTTATTGGATTGTTCTTAACAAAATATTGGGCCCATCTTGATTCAGTGATTGCATTACTTATTGGAATATACATTTTGATAGAATCAGTTTCATTAGGAAAGAAAACAACAGATAGTTTATTAGATGTCAGCGCAGAAGAAGAAACTGAAAATCAAATAAGAGATATTGTTAAAAAAGAAAACATAAAATTAGTAAGCCTTAAAACACAAAAATTAGGTCCTGCTGTTTTTGCAGAATTAAAAATCAATCTAGACCCTAAACTAAAAGTAGAACAAGCTTCTGCAATAACAAAAAGATTAGAAAACAAGATACAACAAGAAGTATCTTCTGTGGAATATACAGTTATACAGATAGAATCTCACAAAGTAAGACAGGAATCTTTCAAAGGGGTTTTTGGAAGGAAAACAGAATGGAAAGGAAGGATGGGTGGCAAGGGATTAGGGCCGGGCGGAGAATGTATTTGCCCTAAATGCAGCTACACTATACCTCATGAAAAAGGAATGCCTTGCCATCAGAAAAAATGTCCTAAATGCAATAGCTTTATGACAAGGGAAGGGAAAAAAAGGTAATGAAAATGGATGTAACAGATGCAGAATTTGAAGAAAAAGTAATAAAAGCTTCAGAAAAAAAATTAGTTTTAGTAGATTTCTGGGCTGAATGGTGTGTTCCTTGCAATATACTCACACCAATGCTTGAAAAAGTTGTTGATAGTTATGGGGACAAAGTAATCCTGGCAAAAATAAATGTAGATGGATGTCCAGAAACATCAAATAAATTTGCTATAGATGCTATACCTGCTGTTAAGCTTTTCAAAGATGGAAAAGAAGTAGGTGAATCAATAGGTGTTGTTCCAGAAGATAATATCAGAAGGCTTATTGAAAAACATTTGTAAATGGGAGGAAAATAAAATGAAACTTTCGAATAAAAATGAGAAAGGTTTGGAAAAGACAAAGTCTTTTCGAAAAATCGCAGTATCAGCAGATGGAGATAAACTCCATAGTAAGGTAGATCAAAGATTTGGAAGATGTAAATATTTTCTGATCATAAATATAGATGGAAAAGAAGTAGGAACTTTTGAAGCAGTAGAAAATCAAGGGGCTGTTCAAGGTCATGGCGCAGGGATAAAAGCAAGCCAGCAGATAGGAGAATTAGGTGTAGAAGCCGTAATAACTGGAAACCTAGGACCTAATGCAACAGACGTGCTTAATCAATTGGGCATAAAAGCATACCATGCTTCAGGAATTATAACTGATGTATTGGTAGATTTTGTAGAAGGCAAATTAGAATTGATTACTGAAGTTGCAAAAGCACATGCAGGAACAACCCAGAAAGAAAGCAAAGGAGAAAGGATATTCTTCCCATTGATGGATGATAATGGAGAGGATTCAGAGATCTCTGCTCATTTTGGCCACGCTCCTTTCTTTGGAGTGTATGATACAGAAAAAAAGGAACTAAAGATTATTGAAAATAATTTAGATCATACAGATCCATCTAAATCTCCAATAGACCAGATTGAAGAAGCAGTAAACCCCACAATAATCTTTGCAAAAGCCATTGGCGGAAGAGCTATAGGCATAATTTCAGAAAAAGGCTTGAAATTAAAGACAGGACCATTTAATACAGTGAAGGAAGCGATTGAAAATTTGGATAAATTAGAGGATTTAACAGAAGGATGCGGGCATTAAAATTAAAAAGAGGGATAATATGAAAATCTATAAAGTAGGCGGAAAAACCTTTCATGAATGTGAAACAATGAGACCAAGATGGGCTGAGATTGAAAAAGAAATGCCTGAATTAAAAACAGAATACTTTGAAGTTGAAACTCATCCTGAAGTTATAAAGAAGTATCATATAATGGATATACCTACTTTTTTATTTTTAGATGATGATGGAAATGAACTTTCAAGATTAACAAACATTCAGACAAAAGAAAGGTTAATTCAAGAAATAAATAAGTGGAAAGATAACGGGGTATTAAAATGAAAATAGCAGTAACAGGTGGAAAAGGCGGAACAGGAAAATCAACAGTAGCTGTTTCATTAGCAGTAGAGTTTGCAAAGAACAATAAAGTGATGCTTGTTGATGCAGATGCAGAATGCCCTAATGACCATCTGCTTTTATCAATCAAAAGAAAAAAACATGAAACTGTCTATTCAATGATTCCTAAATGGGATTTCAGCAAATGCACTAAATGCGGAAAATGCGCACAGGTCTGCAAGCAAAATGCCATTGTTTCTGTAAAAGGGAAATATCCAGCCTTTGTAAAAGATGTTTGCATTGGATGCCAAGCCTGCATTGTCGCGTGTCCTACTGGAGCAATTTCTAAATCTAAAAAAGACATAGGAACAATCTATACTGGAGAAAATTATGATGTATTCCTTGTTTTAGGGGAGCTGAAATTAGGGGAATTGGCTTCAGGAGAAGTAGTGGCTCAATTAAGAAAATCTTCTGAAGAAACAAACAAAAAACTGAAAGCAGATATAATGCTGATAGATTCTGCAGCAGGAATTGGATGTCCTGTAATTGCTTCTTTGGTTGGAACTGATTATATTGTTGCAGTAACAGAGCCAACACCCTCTGCTTTGCATGATTTAAAGAGAGTGTTATACCTTGCAAGACATTTTGGAATCAAGCACGGAATTGTAATCAATAAATTTGATCTTGCAGATAAATTCTGCAAGAAAATAGAACAATTTGCAGAAAAAGAAAAAATCCCTATAATCGGAAGAATACCTTATAGAAAAGACTTTGTTGAATCAACAATAGAGATGAAACCAGTTGTTGAAGTTAATCCTGAATATAAAGAAGTATTCCAAGATATAATTGAAAAAATAAAAAATTAAAGTAATCACTCCCCTTCAAACTCAATCATATTATATACCTTATACCCAGCATCAATTAACTTCTTCTTTCCACCAATATCAGGCAAGTCTATAATAAAAGAACATTCAACAACTACTCCACCTAATTTTTTGATTAAATTAGCAGCAGCCAATGCTGTTCCGCCAGTTGCAATCAGATCATCAACCAATAACACCTTATCTCCAGGAATGATAGCATCCTTGTGAATCTCAATCTTATCCTTTCCATATTCTAATTCAAATTCTTCAGAAACAGTTTCTCCTGGCAGCTTCCCAGGCTTTCTGATAGGAATAAATCCTAGTCCCAACCTATGAGCCAGTACACTGCCTGGAATAAACCCTCTTGATTCAATCCCAACAATAACATCAATCTCTTTATCTTTATATCTTTCAACAAGAAGCTCAATCAGATGATTATATCCTTCTTTATCTTTAAACAAAGTTGTAACATCCCTAAAGATAACCCCTTTCTTTGGCCAATCAACAAATGACCTTATCTTTGATTTAACTAGTTCTGGCATTTTATTTCACCTTTATTTATTTTCTCTTGTATCAAATCTCCATATTTTTTATCTTCTATTTCTGAATTTGGAGCTAATGTATTCAATAGATCTAAACATCTTTTTCTAGCATTTTCTTTTTCTTCTGAAGAAGTTACTATTTTTTCAATTTCAATGAAATTTCCTAATTGTTTAACATTATCTAGACATATTGCGAAATTATTGTAAGAATAATGGTCCCTTGATTTTGAAACTGTAAATTTTTCTTTGAAATTAAGTTTATTCAAAAATTCTACTCCTGTATTAAGGTCTTTTAATTCTGATTTTATTTCTACACCTCCGTTTTGTCTTAAGATTTCTTTAAACTCTAAAGTATGATTATCATCTACGACTCTTATTCTAGCAACAAAACCACCTTCAATAATCTTTTTTTCGGAATCTAAGAACCTAGGATGACCAAAAACTTTGTCTATTTGTTTTTCTGTTTTTAGAAATTTTGCTCTGATTTGATTTAATTTCTTTTTGATATCATCTACATTACTAATTCTTGCCTTGATTTCAACTTCTATCATTTTACCTCAGATATAGCATTAACCAACAAATTAGTAACCTTCTCAACATTCTGTCCAAATGTCTTTAATACTTCTTCCCAAGTTACTGTTTCATCTTCTTTCCAGCAGTCATAGTCAGTGCTCATGGCAACAGCTGCATAAGGAATCCCTGCTTCATTTGCTAAAATTGCTTCAGGAGCAACAGACATATTAATTACATCAGCTCCCCATGTTCTAAACATATGCGATTCAGCTTTAGTGCTAAATCTAGGACCTTCAATTGTAATAACAGTTCCTTTTTCATGATGTTTAATACCTAATTCCTTTGCAGTGGAAATTAACACTTTCCTTAAATCTTCATTAAATGGATCTGCCATTGCAGTATGCTTTGCATTTTCTCCACCAGGTGGAAACTCTTCATAAAAAGTTATTTTCCTGTGCCTTGTTAAATCAATAAACTGATCCAACACAACAAAATCTCCCCTTCCTATTTCTTCACGTAAACTTCCGCAAGCAGTTGTTGCAATTATATGAGTGCAGCCAGCTTCTTTCAATGCATGGATATTTGCCCTGAAATTAACCTGTGTTGGAGGAATTGTATGTTCACGTCCATGCCTTGCCAGCAGCACAACATCAACACCTTTAATCTTTCCAAGTTTCAAAGAACTTGTAGGCTTTCCATATGGTGTTCCAACTACTAACTCATGAGCATCTTCTAAAATATTAGGATTATCTAATCCACTTCCGCCTATTATTCCTATCTTAACCATACAGTACCCCCAATATAATCTAATAATAAGAATTGATTTAAAAGCTTTACTTTTATTTTTATTTACTTCAACTTGCTCTTTACAGCTTTGTCAGAAATAATAGCACTATTCCCAGTAGGATCTTCAATGATTATTTTCAGCTTCTCTTTTCCCCACATCACTCTTGTCAGTTTCTTCAATAAATTCTTGGCCTTTTTCTTAGCAGCAGGGTCATCCTCGCTTTCTTTTGCAGATTCAATCTGATGCTTAACTCTATTAAGTATACCTTCAATGTTTGTGACATACCCGTTAGCTCCTGGCCCAGGCTCAATTGTAACAACATGAGGAATCTTAACAGTTGCTTCAGACGATTTAACAATCCTTATCTTCATATCTTTATCCCCGGAAATCTCAATTGAATACTTGGAAGGCTCGTGCTGGTCAGCAGCCTCAACATCAGCCTTATGATATTTGCAGTTAGAACAAGTCATAGAAAAAACATAGACCTTTCCAAAATAAGGAATCTCTTTCTCATCCTCTATCAGTGTCATCTTCTTCTCCCTGCACATAGGGCAAGGCTGGTTATCTAGCTTTTCCATAAAGCATTATAGAAACTAATGGTTTAAAAATATTACTGTAATAGAAAAGAGATAATAAAAAATAAGTTTATTCAGCAGGAGGTTCTTCTGAGACCTCTCCTGTCTGCTGGCTTCTATAGACAGATGCAAACGAAGGAGTTGCAACAATATAGTCTTCTCCAAATCCAGCAATATCACCGTCAATCGCATCAGCTGTTTTCTTTAATTTATTAATAGCTCTCTTCAGCTCAATCAAATCCTTGTCCTTCAAAGGTTTGATATTAACCAGAGCAATTGTATAACCCTCTCTTAATACATCAAGAATTACTTTGATATCATCAAAATCCTCAACAACAAAAGGTCTTACAACAATCTTTGCCTTGCCTTCCTCTATCTCAGCAGCTTCAGGGCCTAACTCAACATACTCTTCAGCATCCTTTTCTTCGCCGCCTTCTTCACCAGACATCTTGTCTGATAATCTTTCTTTGATTCGCAATAATATATCTTTCATATTTTATCCCCTCTGTTGTTTATAATTATTAGATAAAATCTAATCTTAGTTTATCATCTTAATATATAAATATTTTGTTTTTACCATAGTTTTTTTATTCTTGAATAGTAAAATTCTTTGAACATATAAAAAGAAAGGTTTTTATAATACTATAATTTCCTGTTTAAGCAAGGGCAGGTTATCTAAAATGAAAAGAATAGGCACTACTAGAAGAAAAACTCGGCATAAACTGAGCAAAACCTCGAGAAAAAAAGGCAAAATCTCATTGACAGCCTATTTCCAGAAGTTTGAAAAAGGAGACAAGGTGGTCTTGATAGCCGAGCCAGCAGTGCAGAAAGGAATGTATCATCCAAACTATTACGGCAAAATGGGAACAATCAAAGGCAAGAAAGGAAGATGCTATGAAGTTGCTATCAAAGACAAGTCAAAGCAAAAGGTTTTAATAGTACATCCTGTTCATTTAAAGAAGGCATAAAGAATGGCAAAACCAGAAATACTTGAAGAGCATCCGATAAACATGGTTCAGCTAAAAGCAGAACTGGATGCAATCAAGAAAAGAGACAAGGAATTGGGTATAATCTCAAACAAGACAGAGGAATACCTAAACCATTTTGTTAGCCTAAGCCCTAAACAAGCAGAAGAATTGGAAAAGAAATTAAGGGCTTTGAAGATATCAAGGCTGAAAGATGAATTTATAATCAAGATCATTGACACAATGCCGGCAACAGTTGATGATTTAAAGACACTTCTACAGGGATATGTTGTCAGCATTAACCAGGAAGCTATGAAGAAAGTCATTGCAGTGGTTAATGAGTTTACGGCTAAGAAATAAGCCGCCTTATTTTAAAAAAGCAAAAATAAATTAGTTAGAACATGGAACAAGAAAGACAAGAAAGGCCTCCAAGGAGGAACAGGGAAGAGACAGCAGTTGTATTAGATTTCTTGCCAAACGGCTATCCAATTGACACAAGGCCCATGCACATGAAGACACCTATAGTTCAGGCTTTGGGAAAAGAGCACTTCACATTACTGGAATTGGTTCCGAAAAAAGGGATTCATCTGCAGCCTTATGCAGAAGTCTATATTGGAGAAGGAAAAAGAGAGCAGATACATCATATTACTGGAAAGCTTCCTGTTGACAAGCTTACTGCAACAGCAAGAGCAGAGCTAGAGCATGTTGTTAAAGAATTAGTAGAGAAAAACCAGGAGAAATTTGTTGAATTCTTCAACAAAGCACAGCCTTTAACAACTAGAATGCATCAGTTAGAACTGCTCCCTGGCCTGGGAAAAAAGCACATGTGGGAAATCCTTGATGAAAGGAAAGAAAAAGAATTTGAATCCTTTGCAGACATCAAAAAGCGGGTTAAACTAATGCCTGACCCTGAAAAAGCAGTAGTCAAGAGAATAATCTCAGAACTCCAGGGAAATGAAAAACATCTTATCTTTGTAGAGCACTAACTTTTTTTCTTAAGAATTCTTTCTGCCCTTTTAATCATATCCTTCTTCAGCCCTATAAAACATCCTCCTCTTTTTCCGCCAACATAACTGCTTTCTCCAGGCTTTATAATCTTCCCAATATCAGGGTGCTCTATATCAATGTGAGTTATCCTTGCTAAAGACTTTCCTTTCTCATGTATATATACCTTTGCTCCTCTTAACAGCTTTTTTCCATAGCCAGCTCCAGTCATAACTCTTATTAATCATAAACTTTATAAATAACTTTCCAATTTTCCATTCTATGAAATATATATTTTTACTGATAACTTTATTATTAATAACAGGCTGCAATATAACAGGAAGAATAATTGATAATGACTGTGAATTAGAGCAAGACCCATCAGAAAAAGATGATTGTTATGTTAAATTAGCAGCTGAAACACTGAACAAAGGATATTGCACATCAATCAAAGATGAAAAAACAGTTGATTACTGCTATGAAGAAATAGCTGTTAATTCTAAAGACCTAGAAACATGCAATATAATAAAAACAGACTATTGGAGAGATATCTGCTATAAAAAAGTTGCAGAAGCAACTTCAAATCCTTCTCCTTGTTTTGCATTAGGTGTTATCTCTGAAAAAAACGACTGCTTTAGCACCATTGCTATAGCTACACAAGACCCAAACCTATGCTCGGAAATATCAGTAACCACAAACTCGGATGCATGTATAAGAGAGATTGCACTAGAAACAGGCAACAAAGGAATCTGCGAAAAATCTTCAAGCTCAGCATCAGCAGGAATCTGCTATGGAAAGCTTGCAGTAAGATACAATGACAGATCAATCTGCAATTATATCAAGGTAGAATCAATAAGAGACATGTGTTTTGACAAGTTTAAATTAACTGCTTAGCTTGGCATATCTTAGCAGGCTCCTGACACTGACAACACCAATCATTTTCTTGTTCTTTATGACAGGCATCACATTCACCTTAGCTCTGCCCATTCTTTCCAGAACATGAAAAGCATCATCTGTTTCTTTTGCAGTTTGTATGTTCTTGGCAGGAATCAATATATCCTTTACTTTCTTCTTAGGCCATTCTTGCTTAGGAATCCCTTTTAACGAAGCAACAGTTGCAACTCCTAAAAATGTCTTGTCCTTAGCCACTAAAACACCCTCTGCTCCATACCTCAAGAAATAGTTCTGAAACAAATTAGCTAGAGTGATATCAGGGCTTACTGCCTTGACATCTTTGACCATAACATTCTTTACTTTCACTTTTGCCAAAGCATCCTTTAGGATCAATTGTTCATAACTTGCTCCTGCAATAAAATAAAGGAAAAATCCCAGCACCACAAACCACACTGTTCCTAATCCAAACATCATCCCTAAAAATCCAATTCCTATCAGGAATCCAGCAACTATCTTTCCTCCTGTAGAGGCAATCTTTGTTGCTTTTTTCAGATCCTTTGTAATTCCCCATGCAATTGCTCTCAGCACTCTTCCTCCATCCAATGGAAAACCAGGAGCCATGTTGAATATGGCAAGTATAAAATTCAGCCTGTACAGGTAATAACTGACTGCATTGAGATAAAGAAAACCATTTAATTTGTATACTGCAAAAAACAGTCCAGCCAATGCCAAGCTTAGCAAAGGCCCTGCAATAGCCATCTTGAACTCTTTTTTTGCTGTCAGTCTTTCTTCTCCAGCAAGATGAGCTATCCCTCCAAAGAAGAACAGGGTTATCTTGTTAACCATGATATTATTCCTTCTTGCAACCAATGAATGTGAATACTCGTGAGCCAATACAGATGCAAACAGCAAGACAGAACTCGCAATACCCATTCCCCAATACTCTGCTGCTGTCAGGTCAGGAAAATAATAAGGAAAAAAGTCTGCTGACAGTCCCCACGCCAATAGCAAAAACACCAAAAACCAGCTGTAATGCAGCTCAACATCAATTCCCAATAACTTGAAAAGCTTTATCGATTTCTTCATTATAACAGCAATTTACCTCAATGTATAAAAACCTTTTTATAGCTCTTGGATGTTTCTCTTCATATGATTGTAATAAGAGAATTTAGATTTGAAGCAGCGCACAAACTGCCAAATTACAACGGAAACTGCAGCAAACTGCATGGTCATTCTTATAAATTAGAAGTTGCTGTCAAAGGAAAAGTTAAAAACGGAATGGTTATTGATTTTCGTGAACTAGATTCAATTGTTAAAGAAAAAGTTATTTCTATCCTAGACCACTCTTATCTTAATGACACTATAAAAAATCCAACAGCTGAAAACATTGTAAAATACATCTGGAATAAACTAAAACCCTTAAACCTGCATCTATTGAGATTATGGGAAACAGAAAAAAGTTCTGTTATTTATAATGGAAAATGAAACCAATCAGAGCAACAAACTTCTATGAATTTGTAAAATGCCCTAGAAAAGTCTATCTGCATTTCTTTGGAGACCCTTCCAAGAGGATCCCTTTTTCTGAATTCATGAGGGAAAAGATGAAAGAAGGCAGGGAATATGAAGCAGAAGTCATCAAAAAATTCACATTTGCCAAGCCAGAAGAAGATATTTCTTATGAACAAGCAGCCAAGCAAACATTAGACTTCATGAAAAAAGGAGAAAAACTCATCTATCAGGCTGTTTTAATAGACAAGAACCTGATTGGAATCCCAGACTTCCTGGAAAAAAAGAAAGGAAAAAGCAAATTAGGCAATTATTATTATCAGCCAATGGACATCAAATCAGGATTGTCAGCAAAAGACACATACACAATGCAGGTCTGCTTCTATTGCTATCTATTAGAAAAAATACAGGGATTCTGCCCTTTAAAATTCAAGCTGTGGCTTGGAGACGGAACAATAAAAGAACTAGAAACACAGGATTACTTCAACAGATTCTCAGACATGTTCGTAAAGATTAAAGACATTGCAAAAGGCAAAGAAGAGAATATCCACATTTGCGGAGAATGCAAAGAATGCCAGTGGAAAAACTTCTGCTTTTCAATTGCAGAAAAAGCAAATGACCTCAGCTTGGTCTTCAATATATCAAGAGACAATGCAGATAAGCTGAAAAGACTGGGAATAAAAAATCTTATTGATGCTTCTAAAATGGATATCGAAGAATTGTCAAAAGTAAAAGGCTTTGGAAGAGCTTCTTTAGAAAGATGGAAATTACAAGCCCAAGCATTAATAACCAAGAAACCCATAAAGATATCTGATTACAGCTTTCCAGAAGCAGAAGACATATATTTTGATGTTGAAGACACGCAGGTCAACAAGGATAAGGTTGTCTACTTGTTTGGCATAGTCATCAATGGAAAATACAAATATTTCCTTGCAGACAAGCCTTCTAAAGAAAAACAGGCATGGAAATCCTTCCTCTCTTTCTTCAAAGACAAAGACAACTTCAAGCTGTACGTCTATTCAGGGCATGAGAAATCAATGCTGAAAAAACTCTATGAAAAACACAAAGGAGACAAAGAGACATACAATAAGATCATCAATAACATGATTGATTTATTGTCAGTTGTAAGGAAAACAACAATATTCCCTGTCTATTCTTATGGAATAAAAGACATTGCCTCTTTCCTAGGATTTAAATGGACTTCTGAAAAAGCCTCTGGAGGCCAGTCAATGATATGGTATGACAGATGGCTTGAGACAGGAAAAAAATCTTATCTGAAAGAAATCCTAAGATACAACAAAGAAGACTGTAAAGCAGAAGTTGTTGTCAAAAATTTTATCGAAAAGAATACTTAGAAAATTAAAAATTTTCTAAGTCTGTTTGTTCTATACAAACTTTTAAATAGTAGTTTTCTCATTTCTCAGTAATATGAAGCCAGAGACATTAAAAAGAATTATCCTAAACATAGGAACAGCAATTATCCTATTATACCTAATTCTCGTTTTAGTTGAAAGCCAAAACAAGATAATTGCATTTATCATATTGATTCCAATCCTGGTATGGCCTTATCTTGCTTACAAGTATGAAAAACAAGCAGCAATATTTGCTTTTACAATCGGCATAATAGTGATGATATGGTTTGCTATAGACTTTAATTTCATAAGAACAGAAAAAGTTTTCTGGCACATCCCTATATTCTTGATCATTGCTCCTATTCCTGCATTTGTTCTGGCCTGGTTATTGCTGGTATTCATGAAGAAAAAAAGAGAATCCAGATAATCATCCAAAACTTCTTATAACCACGTCAGCCAAAGGCTCAACATAAACATCTGCAGCTAAAACACCATCAACAAATTTAAATTTTCCATTGACATACTCAGAAACTCCTATTGCCTTATAAAAACCATCAAAAGCCATAAGAATTATTTCATTCAATCCACCAAAACTTGGTTCCCTATCCACAGGTTTAAAAAAAATTAGAATACCTTTCTTAGTGCATCTTCCAGTTTCCCTATATCTTTCATCCTGATAAAAAGCACTTAATCCTTTTTCTTCTTCTGCAGTAACTTCTAAAACACTCATAGGATTAGCAAGAATTTGTTATATTTAAATCTTATTCTACTTTAACAGATTTCCCCTTTATAATTAAAGTGAAATCCTTGTTAGGGTCAGGCACATCAAAGACCAGCCTCAGACTGACATCTCCATTTGGCTGAATCGTAACTTCAGAAAACCTGTCTTCTCTGTAATAAGAGACAGTCTCATCTATAAAATACCTGTTCCCTTCTTTGTCTTTTAATTCAATATCCCCTTTTGTTATATCAAATGCCCCTGCTCCGGCATTTGCAACCTCCACATTGAATGCAAGATACTTTCCTTCTGCTTCAGCTCCGACAATGTAATTATGGACAGATTTCTCTATGATATCAATCCCAATAATGATTGGCTTGGATTCTTCAACTACTTTAACAGACGTTACAACCGAAGAAGATTTGCATCCAGTTATCAATATCAATAATATTAAGATTAGATATATTTTCTTCATACTATATATAAAACTAAAGAAGTTTATAAACCTTTGTCAAAACTCTATTTCAGCCAGGTTGTTATACAATAAGAATCTATCAGCATTCCGCCTATGCCAGTTAGTATCAAGGACAATTTTATCATGTAATGCACCTCTAAAAACAACCCTAAAACAAACAAGTATGTCCCCAACAACACCCCTAAAAATTCAGTAAATAAATGGAATCCCTTATGTTTTCCAGCCATATCAATTACCCCCCAAAACCAAGATTATAGTCCTATTTATAATTTTTTTGCTAAATCACTATATAATTAACCAAAACCCTTAAAAACCCATATAATTTCCTTCCAAAAACATGAAATGCGACAACTGCAACAAAGAGCAAACATGGCTTGAAATGATTGGAGCAAATTTCTACTGCCATAGATGCATCCAAAAGCACAAGATTTTAGGCCTAGTCTTCAGGACAAACACAGAAGCATTCAAGAAGATAATCAAAAAACTAAAGCCAGCCAGCTATGAAGATTACATGGCCTTGGAAAGAAAACACATTGAATCAATTGTTGACCTAAGAAAATACGGGATTAAGTTAAAGACAACAAATGTTGTTGAATTAGAATAAATTATTTATACCATTAGCATAAACTATATTCTATGCTTGGAAAAGTTGAATTAAGAGAAGTAAAGCATTTTGATGAAATTGAATTAAGGGATATGCTGAATAAAAACAAGCTTAAATTATTGATTGATATAAAAAAGAAAGAAGTCCATCATGTTCTTTCAAAAAAACACCATATACAGGAAGCTCTTAAATATCTCGGCATAAAAGAAAAAGATTTAGCTAAAGTAAAACCTTCGCATATTGTTTCTGTCCAGGTAATTATTGAAAACAAAGTTGTAAAAGAAGTATTTATCGGAGGAGGCAGCTTGGAAATGGCCTATCACAAACAAACAGGAAAGAACATCCATACTGACAAACAGCTGGATGATGCATTAAAAATATTTAATAAGGTTATGAAATTAAGTGAACAATTACACGAAGTTACATTAGTAAAAGATATAGCAAAACACGAATATAAAATCTCATCTTAAAAAAAACATTTAAATATTATTACTCCTTTCTCCTTGCTATATGGCGCCAGCGACAATAGAAAAACTCATTGGATACATTGCTAATAACGAAGAAAGAAGTTTTCTTTCTAAGTATGTTGAACAATTAGAAGAGGAGAATGCGTACCTTAAAAAATTAGAAGAACAGAAAAAAGAATTAGAAGAACAGAAAAAAGAATTAGAAGAACAGAAAAAAGAATTAGAAGAACAGAATAAGGATCTAAAAGAAAAAATAATCATAGACTCCCTGACAGGACTTCTGAATAAAACAGGATTCGAAGAAAACACGCAAGAGTTAATTAAAGAATATGAAAAACAATATAGATCATATAAACTGCAATTAAGAAAGGAAGAACCAAAAGGTGTTGCCTGTCTTTTTATAGACATAGACGGCCTTAAACTCATAAATGATAATTACGGGCATTTTAGGGGAAATGAATTGCTTATAAAATCAGCTGAAACAATTCAAAGAACATTAAGGCCCTATGACCGATTATTCTTAGGCAGATGGGGTGGTGATGAATTTATCTCAGCAGTACCCAATACAACACCCAAAGAAGGAGTTGTTGTAGGAGAACGCGTAAGATCAGATTTCAATAGGGACATAGAAATATGGATTCGAGATAAAAAGATAAAGAATAACCATAGAATCACACTGAGCATGGGCTTGTGCCACTATAATGAAGATTCTTTTGGTATGTTTGATATGTTTGAAAAAGCAGATGAAGCATTGCTTAAAGCAAAAAAACAAGGCAGGAACAGGCTTGAGGTTTTGAAACCAGCTATCTATTATAATTCTAACCAATCACAATCCTAATTATATCTCCAACATAATGCGTTGCAATTATCACAATAACAGAAATCAGTAGATGCTCTCCAATGACCTTGAAAGGTTTCTTATTCTGCTTCTTTGCAATGATATAACTGTAGACTGAAATAGCAACCAATCCAAAAGCAACACTGATAATCATCGCATTAGCAATATCAAGCATCAAAAAAGGAATAATAAACACCAGTGCAAAAGCAAATTTAGATAAGAATGTATACCTTGTTGCAGTCCATATGCTCCTTTTGGTATGCTCTGCCTCAGCTTCTTCAGAAATATGTATTCCTAAAGCATCTGAAAAAGCATCTGCAATTGCAATGGACAATATTCCTGCAATAATCACAAAACTATCCTGGACAGCAGACTCTAATCCAACAATCATTCCCAATGTAGTGATAATCCCAGAAGTCAGTCCAAAGCTAAATCCCTTTGTCTTTGCCTTGCTGTTAAACACGCTCTTCTTTTTTGCCATACAACTTATTCAGAAGAAATAGTATAAATAAGTTTCTAATAAAATATTTACAATCCAGATGTCAGAACAGCTGGAACAGCCTCAGCATATATACGGATCATCTTCATAGATATCTTATATTCTATGCCTGCAGTTGTGTCAGCTTCATCACGGATTTTCATCTTTAACTGTTCTTCTGCTTCAAGAAAATTAGACAATAAATGCATCTCTTTACCAATTCGTTTGATCCCTTTTATAAGCCAATTTCTATTCTTGTAATTTGGTTTAATAAATTTTTCATAAAATCCATCATAAGCTTTCTGAAAAATTTTAAATCCCTTTGACTTAGGAATATTTGAATAATTGATTATATTGGTTATGCTTCTAAGCGGTCCTGTATATCTTAATCTTCGGAGTGAATGCTGTTCATCTCTAAGCATCTTTATCTCATTTCTCACTCTCTCGATCAGTTTGATTTTAAGCCTTTCATCATTACTTATTAATTGCTCAACACTTACTGCTTCAGGCCTAGAAAAATCAGGATAATAAGATATAGGAGTTGCTTCAACTGACTGTTCTTTCAGATCTTCAAGATTTCCTTTAGTTAAGTATGAATGCATTAAATACCATTCTCTGTTGAGATTCTTTTCATTTAATCCAAACTGTTCTTCCATTACATCTCTTCTAACTTCTTCTGCTGTTTGCATAAGTCTGTGAATCTAAGTTTATTTAAAAAGTTTCGTGAAAAACCCTAACACTTATAAAAGATTATATAACCCTTATTCTATAAACAACGAGGAGTTGATACTAATGCCAATCAAGAAAGGAGACAAAGTAAAAGTTGATTATACAGGAACACTAGAAGATGGAACTGTATTTGATACTTCTGAAAGTAAACAGCCGCTGGAATTTGAAGTTGGTGCTGGAAAACTGATAAAAGGGTTTGATGCAGCAGTCATTGGAATGGAAAAAGGAGAGGAAAAAGAAATCACATTGCAGCCAGCAGATGCTTATGGAGATCCTGATCCTAAAAGAGTTCAAAAAATACCAAGAGATAAACTGCCAGCAGACAAAGAACCAAAGCCAGGCATGATGTTAATGCTAAATACACCAGATGGAAGGCAGTTCCCAGCAAAGATTGCAGAAGTGACTGATAAGGAAATAACTATTGACTTGAACCATCCACTAGCTGGAAAAGTTCTGAAGTTTAAGATTAAGGTTGTAGAAATCAGTTCTTAACTACTTCCTAATCAAACATAATACTTATATATTAGTTCTTAACCCAAAAATACTATGAGACCAGCAACATCAGCAGTGATAAAAGAAGAGCACCAAAAAGAGAATTGCATCTACTGCGGAACAAAGTTTGAACAGCAGTGGACAATAAGGATTATAGACGGCCTGGAAAGAAGAATAAACCTCTGCCTTGGCTGCGGCAAAGAAGCAAGAAGAAAGATAAGCAAGCATCTAAGCATAAAACAGCTGTTCAAAGCTCATTCTCTAGACTGGGGAGAAGAAGTAAAAATAAATACAAAATATTGATTATTTCATAAATTTCTTTGCAACCCAAAACTTAATCTTAGCTCCTAATCTCTGCGGCTCTACTTTAATATCTCCGTTCTTATAAGCCTCTCCAACAGCAGAAGCAGGATCCTCTGAATCAAAAATATCTCTAAGAACATTCTCTGCAATGAATATCTTGTAATGAGGATTGTCTAATCCTCCTTCTGTAAATTCTTTAATAGTATTCCCAGCAATCTTAAACCCATAAACATGACCATTGACTTCAATATTTATCTTAGGCTTTCCAAGAACCCATTTCAGAGCTTTTGGAGCTTTGCCAAGGTCAATTGAATCAAGATTCTCTTTTATCAAGCTTCCAATTTCATCTAATTCAAAATCAACTTTTTTAGGAATTTCCAGGTCTATAACACCAATAACAGTTCCATCAGAAAGAGTATCAGATTCTCCTTGTTTCATGACTTTGGTGCTTTCATCATTAACCTTTAGCTTAATTCCATCTTCTGTCAAAGACTCTAATTCTAAATGATAATCCCCTTCTTCTTCATCTAGCTCTATAGCCCAGCCCATTGGTTCTAATTCTTCATCAGGAGCATCAGTTGGTTCTAAACGAATCCTCACATAAAGATATGGATTTGCAAAACCTTCAGTAGGCAAATTGAAAAAATAGTAAAGCCCTGACACACCAATATTAGCATCTCCTAGAACTTCATTAGGATCAACACTTTCTTCCTTATTTTCTAGATCAAGCCACCATTCATCTGCACCAGGCCACTTAGGAGGCTCCTCCTGTGCATAAGCAATATTAATCAAACTAAGAACAATCAACAAACAGATTATTTTCTTCATATTTCCACCTCATTTATTATTGATCTGACAGAATAATTCAAAACTCCTATCAAAATTCTTCTCAACATCTTCAGGAAAACAACATGCTGGAAGCTCATTATTATCCAAATGATATCTAAGACATTCACAGCACTTCCCTTTTCTTGAACAGCCAGGATAAGTGCATGGACATTCTATCTTATTATTGCAATCCGCCATGAGTATGATAAATCTATTTCATAGATGAACTTCTATAGATCCTTTGCACAAGCCAATAAACACCGATTGAGATTATCACAACAGGCCAAAAAATAGCGCTTTCTTGGATATAACCCATTGCTTTCAACAGAAAATACAGTCCAATCAGTATAACCAATAAAGGAAATCCTATCCCTGCTGGATAGAAGCACTTGCCTACATTAACTTTTTTTGCTTTCATGTCTAAAAACCTCCTATAATAACTATTATATACAATATCCCACTATTTAAAACTTTTCCATAACGTTTATAAATGACTACACATTTCTTATTATAACATGGGACAACAAGATATATACGATTTTTTGAAGGATAATAAAAGGAAATGGTTTACAAGCAAACATATCAGTAAAGAACTTCTTGTTTCCATTGGTTCTGTGACTAACTGCTTAAGAAAACTAAGATTAAGCAGATCAGTAAACTTTAGAAATTCTGACCACAGAAACCAATTTGAGTACAAATTCAAAAGATGAATTATCTCAAAACCATTGCAATAATTTTGTTGATTGTGGTGATAGCTAACCTAGTTTTATTTTCATTCGGCTTGATAACACCATTTCTTTTCTGGATTATAATTTTAGCAATAGCATTAATTGCATACTACATAATACCTAATCTCAAGAAAAAACAAGAATTAAAAGAAAAATAATTTATTTCTTTTTCTTCCTTCTTACAGCTTTCTTAGGAACCTTAGCAACTCTCTTTGCTGCTTTCTTAACTTTCTTAACAGCCTTTTTTGGCATAGCTAAAAGCTTTTTCCTTTTCTCAAGAATATTTAGCTTCTTCTTCAAAGACATTATTGCCTTGTTGCACGCTTTAACTGATTTTGGCATCTTCATTTTTTCTACCTCTTTATTTTTTAGTCGGAAAATCCGCAAATCAATTCTTATTTTTGAACTATTTAAACGTTTCTAAAACAAAAATTTTAAGTCGAGCAAAAAGTTTTTATACTAACAAACCACATTCTAACAAAAAGAGGTATAAATGAGAATAAGGAAAGCTACTAAAAAAGATATTGGAAAGATTGCTGAAATTCTTATGGTTGAATTTAGTAAACCACCTTACAAAGAAAAGTGGAGCAATCAACGAGCTCTCAAAAGAATTAATGAGTATTATAAAAGAGATAGCCACTATCTTCTTGTTGCTGAGATGGATAAGAAGATTATAGGATTCATAGCATTTTATCTTTATACAGACCACCTTGCACCTGGAGGATTTATCATTGATATAGCTGTGACTTCTAGTTATCAAGGCAAAGGCATTGGAAAAGCATTAATTTCAAATGCAGAGTCTTTTCTAAACAAGAAAAAAGCAAAAACAATCATACTAGAATCAGATATGAGGTCTAAGGCGTATAAAATATACCAAAAGAAGGGATATAATAAGACAAATTGGGTCATATTGAAGAAAAAATTAAAATGATCAACCAAGAGCTTGCTGCAATCTTTTTTGAAATAGCTGATATTCTTGATATGAAAAATGTTGAGTGGAAGCCTCGTGCTTTCAGGCAGGCAGCTCGTGCAATTGACGCAACCCCGGAAGACTTAAGATCAGTCTACAAAAAAGGAGGATTAAAACTTCTGAAAGAGATTCCTGGTGTAGGAGATGCAATCGGAAAAAAGATTATTGAGTACATCAAGACAGGAAAGATAAAAGAATATGAAAAACTAAAGAGATCAATACCTCTCCACATATCTGTCCTTACAAAAATCCCCGGCATGGGCATAAAAAAAGTAAAAAAGCTGAACAAAGAACTGAACATAAGGACAATAAAGCAGCTGGAAAAAGCAGCACTCCAGAAAAAGATATCAAAGCTTCCTGGATTTGGAGAGAAATCAGAGCAGGACATCCTGGAAGGCATTGCATTGCTGAGAAAATCAAAAGGAAGGATTCCTTACAAACAGGCAATAACAATTGCAAGAAGAATAATCAAGCAATTAGAAGGAAAACCATTCATTAACAAGATTTCTATTGCCGGCTCTCTTAGAAGAAGAAAACCATTAATTAGAGATATTGATATAATTGCTTCCTCAACTCAGCCAGAAAAAGTAATCAATGCTTTCACAAAAATAAGAGACATCCAAAAGGTATTGGCTAAAGGCCCGACAAAAGCAACAATCATATTAACAAACGGAGTGCAGGCAGATTTGAGAGTTCTTCCACCAAAATCATATGGAGCAGGCTTGTTCTATCTGACAGGAAGCAAAAACTACAATATTGAAATGAGAAAAATAGCCATAAAAAAAGGCTACAAACTAAGTGAATACGGATTATTTGATAAGAAAACAGGCAAAATGATTGCAGGAAGAACAGAGCAAAGCATCTGTAAAAAATTAGGAACAAAATATCTAAAACCAGAGCAGAGAGAAAGATGAAAAAATTAATTTATCTACTAATATTCCTGCTCTTGATAACCACAGCAGCTGCCTGCAGAATCACAGATACCTTAACTCAGGCAATCCCTAAATCCTACTGCAACAACACCTATGAATTAGAAGCAATCTACATCTCAGGCAATGAAGTAAAATTCAGATTAAACAATGATACTTCAAAAATACTAGGCTACCATGATTACTACAGATTCAAGCAAGGCTCTGCAATATTTGTAAGGGAAATCTTAGAAGAAGAAGCAAAAGAAGGTCCAGACAGAGTTGAGATAAGATTCTATCCCTCAGTCTGTGAAGCAACAACAGAACAAGAACCTCCTTTGGAAGAAGCAACTAAAGAAGAATATGAAGAGATTGAAAAAGCAGCAGAAGAGATTGCTCCTGAGATAAAACAACCAACAATATTCCAAAAAATAGTAAACTGGATCAAAAATATATTCAAAAAATAATAATCTTTAAAAAGAAGTTCTAAACTCCATTGTATATGGAACAAGTTATTCTAGTAGATGAAAACAACAACCAAATAGGAACAGAAGAAAAGCAAAAAGCGCATATTGATGCAAAACTCCACAGAGCGTTCTCTATCTATATCTTCAACAACAAAGGTGAACTACTAATTCATCAAAGAGCAAAGCACAAATATCATTGCCCAGGATTATGGGCAAATACCTGCTGTTCTCATCCAAGACCTAATGAAGACATTAATCAAGCAACACACAGAAGATTGCAGGAAGAGATGGGCTTTGACACTGAACTAAAAGAGATAATGAAATTTACCTACAGAGTAGAATTCGACAATGGTCTAACAGAGAATGAATATCTTTATGTTTTCACAGGAAAAGCAAATCCTCAAGTGACTATCAACAAAGAAGAAGTTGAAGATTACAAATGGATTTCTATAGAAGATCTAAAACAAGACATAAAATCCAACCCAGACAAATACGCTTATTGGTTCAAAGTAACTATAGACAAGATGAACCTATAAACTTATTCTTTAATAACACCATAACCAATCAATCTAAACCTAGTCCCAATCCTTCTAGAAATAGTCACATTGCTTCCGACATCAGCGCAGACAGGCAATTTTAAAATACATTTAACAGAATCCTTTCCAAGCTCTGTAACAACACCAACAGTTGCAGCTGAGTTAACATTAAGCATTAATGGTTCTTTCATTTTGATGGCTTCAACTTTCAGATCTTCTTCAGCTCCAACAACCCTCTCAAGCAGATGAACATCCAGGCTAAGATCATTCCATACAGGAGGCAATTGTCCATGCAAGCCAACAACACTGCCAGCCAAGCTGTCTGACTTGACAACAGTATTGTCAAGTGCTGTCATCACACCTATGCTTCCGCCAGGACCAACTTCTTTCACGCTTTTCCCGCCTGTCTTCAAATCAGCAATCACAGTCTTTATAGGGATCCATTTCTTTTGGTTTTTATCTTCTATGCCCAATCCAGGCTTTATCTCAATCTCTTCTCCAACCCTTAGCACTCCCTGCTTAAGAGCCCCACCTAACACTCCTCCAACAAGGCTATCTGGAGCAGCTCCAGGCTTGTTGATATCAAAGCTTCTTGCAACAAACATAAGTGGATTTGCTTTAGGATCTCTTTTAGGAGTAGGAATTGTCTTTTCAATACCTTCAATCAAGACATCTACATTGATATTCTGCTGGGCAGAGACAGGGATGACATGAGATTTTTCATAATCAGTTCCTTTCAAAAATGCCTTGATCTCTTTATAATTTTTAACAGCATCTTCCTTGCTCACAGTATCGATCTTGTTCTGCACAACAACCACATTCTTTATCCCGCTTATCTTCAGTGCCATCAGATGCTCTCTTGTCTGCGGCTGCGGGCATGTTTCATTTGCAGCAATCAGCAATATAGCTCCATCCATTATAGTAGCTCCAGACAGCATTGTTGCCATCAACGATTCATGTCCAGGAGCATCAACAAAACTTACTTTCCTGACAACTGAAGCCTTTCCACCGCAAGAACATTTCTTTGAAACAACAAACTTCTTGCATTTCTCGCATCTGTAAAAAACAGCATCAGCATACCCTAATCTTATTGTAATCCCTCTTTTAATCTCTTCAGAATGCGTATCAGTCCATATCCCAGAAAGAGCCTTAACTAAAGTGGTCTTGCCATGATCAACATGACCAACCATTCCGATGTTTATCTCAGGTTGTAGTTTATCTTTGTCTGCCATTTATCTAATACAGCAATATTCCGATTACCAATAATATAAAGCCAAGCACTATGATTCCAACTCCAATCTTCTTGTATTGAGGCCAGGCCTTAATCTGCGCAATCAATTGATTGATCTTCGCATTTAATTGGTTTAGTTTATTTTTGAATGCCATTTATCTAACCTTCTTTTTTAGCTTCTTCTTTTGGCTTCTCCTCTGCCTTTGCTTTTTCCTTAGGAGCTTCTTTCGGAGCTTCTTCCTTAGGCTTTTCTTCTGCCTTTGCTTTTTCTTTTTTCTCTTCTTTCGGAGCCTCTTTTGCTTCTTCCTTCTTCTCCTCTTTAGGAGCTTCAGCAGTTAGATCAGCTTTTCCTTTCTTTGCAATCTTAAGATTTATCTGAACAATATTTTCATTTATTGCTTCTCCACACACTGTCTTCCTTCTCTTGATACCTTTCTTCCCACCGCGAAATCCAACACCTTTCAAGACCAGCACTCTTTTCCTTGCTCCTGAAATCCCTTTTCTCATTGGAAATCCGCAGTAGTCACTTCCACCAGTTAGTATAAACTCATAACCAGTCAGGTCCATGACTTCTCCTTTTACAGTATCACCTATCTTTAATCCAATAAAACCCTTTGCAGCATCTCCTCCAACAGTCTTTTGAACACATTTTCCTGTTTTAGGGTCAGCTATTGTCAATTTAAATTCTGCCATTGTAAACGTCCTCCATTCCGAGCGCGTATTCAGTAACTACGGCTCAGCTAAGAATATACATCAAAAACTTAACTTTATTTATAAACCTTTTGAAAAAAGGTTTATGCTTAAGCGGCTTTGCCGATTATTGTATAAACCTTTTGATAAACGAAATATATTTAAATATAGCAAGACAATTTATTAAAAAAGAGGGAATTAGATGTCAAAAAGCATTCTTTTAGTTAAGCAGGGTTTTATTAAGAAGAAGTATGCAGATTTATATAAGGATAAATCTGATGCTGAAATAGAAAAAACAGCAAAACCCGAGCATGCTGATGAAGAAGAATGGGAAGAAGTAAGAGACCAATACCTCAAAACAGGTTACCCTCAGCCAATTAAAAGATTTAGAATCAGCTTGGAAGCTCCTAACCTGTCAATGGAATCAGCATATTTCTGGACATTAAACTACATAAACAAAGACATAAACTATCCTCACCTTTACAAGACAATAGATGTGTTCTCAGCATCTGAAAACTCTGCTTTTTTCGGAGTCTCGCAGCAAAGAATAGGCCTCCAGCAGGATAAAGTAAGCCAGTTCTTAGCAACAGTTGGAAAGATGGTAAAAGAGATCTTCCAATTAGTAAGAGAACTAAGAATCATTGATGAAAGAGAAGAATATTATGTAGACAGCTTTGCTGGAAAAGAGTCTGCTGAAATCACCCTAAAAGGAATCTGGATAGACATGGTAGAAGGCGGAGCTAAAAATCCATCTTCTGTGTTTGGCATGGCCCGTGAAGTCCAGTTTACATCCCTTCCAGATTTATTCTTTTCAACACATCCAAAAACATCAGCAGAAGTTGATGATGTTGTTGAAACACAAAGAGGCCAGTTCAACGTAGCAGTAAAAAATGCCCTTAAAAGAAAACTAAAGATGTTCATAATCTGGAAAGAAAAGACCTTTGAAGAGCTTAAGGTAAGAAGAAACTTCACATTAAAATACCTGAGGCAGCATTACACAATCATAAAGATGTACATGACATGGGTCAAGCCTTATCTGAAACATATAAGAAGACTGACATTAGATGAAGAAAAGGTCCTTACACCTGACATGGTAAGTGCTTTTGAAGGCTCAATGGTTGAAGTTGAATTCCTAGCAGCAAAACAACCATTAGGAAGATGGCATTCCTGCATATTAGCCAGCTTTCTTTTCAGAACAAGACCTTCAATGTCATTCCAGCAGGAAGGATACCAAAGAGGCCCTATCCATGTCGGAAAGCTTGACCTTGATTTGAGAGCTTATGTCTGGACCCAGGATCAAATCGATAATTTCCAAAAACTAAGAGAAAAAGAAGACCTTGAACTTGTAAAATCAATATCAGATACATTATCAGAAGCAATTGATGCAATGGGAGGAGACCTAGAATCATATCTTGAAGAAGCAGAAGGCAAGGAAAAAGAAGAAGAAAAACAAGGCCCGCCAGGTATGGTGCAGAGATTAAAAGCAGAATTTTTAGGCCCTAAAAAGCCAAAAAAACCTAAAAAGCCAAAAAAACCAAAACTAAGCCCTATAAAAGATAAAGCAAATAGGGGCAAAGCAGTAGGCATTGCAAAGGAGGACATGTTTGTTGCTTTTAAGAATTTCAAAAAAAACCATGGAATGATTATGTGGTAAACAAGCTACGCAAATTCACCTCATGTTTATATATTACTTCAATTAACACATTAATATGGCAGAAGATATTGATGAATTAAAGAAGCTTTCACCAAAAGAAAGAATAAAAAGACTAAAAGAGCTTCAGGAAAAAGACAAAGAAGAAATCGAAGAAGCGCAAAAGCTTCTTAAGCAGGCAGAAGAAGAAGCAGAGATTGAAGAAGAATTAAAAGACATTCCAATTCCCCAGCTAAAAGCAGTAGACATTGACGAATTATTTTCACCAGCAGAAAAAGAGCTTTTCAAAGCAAAAAGATTTGTCACAGAAAAGCCAAAAAAAGAAGCAGAAGAGAAAAAAGAAAAGCCAGGGGAACTGGAATCAATTGCAGAAACAGCTCCTAAGCTTACACCCGCAGAAGAGCAGCAGCAGATTGAATATCTTAATCAGCTTAGCAGAAGACCAACAGAAGAGCTCTATAGCAGGGCAGGTACATTATATAACCAATTCAAAGAACAAGGAAACCAGTTCACTCCAGAGCAGCAGGAAGAATTCGGCAACATTGAATACGCAAACAGAAAAAAGATGCAGGACATAGAAGCAGGAAACTATCCAGAAGGACAATTATCAAAAGAAGTTGCAAGAGAGATGGTTTTAATCGAGAAATTCAAACACGGAATGTATAAGAGGTAAAATATGGTCGAATTTTCAAGTTATGTAACACCAATGGACAGGGATTATGGAAAGCCTACAATAGATGAACCTTCAACAAATGACATAGGCATTGGAATCCAAGATATTGGACAAGGAGTTCCAATGGGAATTGCAGCACAGAATGTACAAGGGGTTGCAGCAAAACTAAAAACAGGAGCAGGAAGCCTTGAAATCCAGTTTCCAGGAGCAGGAACAGGACAAAGACAAGCTCAAACACCAGGAATGTATGGAGAAGAGCAAAGGCAGGCACTAAGGGAGATTGCTGAAATCAATGAAATAAATCTTACAACCCATGCAGGATTTGGTGTTATGGGATTGGCTGGAATGGACCAAAGATCTGGAAACTTCTCAAAAGAACAAAAGAAAACATCTGTAGATGAAATAAAAAGAGCAATAGAATTTGCAGCAGACACAGCAAAAGGAGGCTCTGTTGTTGTCCACACAGGAGAATTCCAAAGACCAATCTCAGAAGAGGAATGGGCAAGAGATCCAGCAGGAAAACAGCAATTTGCAGCTTATGAAGAAGAGCCAGAAGAAGCAGTAGTAAGAGTTGTAGATAGAAGAACAGGGCAGGTAATGACCCAGGTAAGAAAAAACCAAAAAGTTCCTAGGCCTATATGGCGTACAACTGACGAAAAACCAAAACACCCAGGAAATGAATATATCAATTATGAAGATAAGGTAGTTGGCATTGAAAATAGAGTCCCTGAATATGATCCTTCTACAGGAAGATTTAAAGTTGAATTAAAAGGATGGCAGGACTTTGAAGCAGAAGCAAGAGAAAGAAATGAAGACTTGGCAAGACAAAAAGGACTATCTGTTACACAATTGCAAATACAGCATCCTAGTGAATATGTTGAACCAGAAGAAGCTTTCCTGCAGGCAACCTTGGAAGCAAATGAGGGCCATGCAAGAGGTTGGGCTTTGCAGTATGCACAAGGCTTTGAACAGCAAAAAAAGAATCTTGAAAAAATGAAAAAAGCATTGATATTCTATGAAAAACTTGAAACAGCAACACCAGAATCAGAAAGATGGAAACTTTCAATGAAAGTCCCTGGTCCTTTGTCAGAAGCAGGACTAACTCCTTCAGAATATAAGACTCCAACAGAAATAATAAACAAGGCAATAAATGATACAAAAAAATCAATGGAATATGAGCACGAAGCTTCTGTTTCCCAGGAACAGCTGGCAGCAGAATCAAGAGAATCAAGGGAAAATGTAGCTTCTGTAAAAAAATACGCTTTAACTGAATCATTTGATTCTTATGCGCAAGCAGGAATCTATGCATATGACCAGACAAGAGCAAAAAAATTAGAAAAACCAGTCTTCGTCACAATGGAAAATATCTATCCAGAAAGCTATGGAGGCCATCCAAGAGAATTGATGAACCTTATTGAGAACAGCAGGAAAAAAATGGCTGAAAAACTGGTGCATGATAGAAAAATAGACCCAAGCCAGGCAAAAAAACTAGCAGAAACACATATAAAAGCAACATTAGACACAGGCCACCTGAATACCTGGAGAAAATACTGGCAGAACGACCCAAACAAGACAACGCAAGATAATGACGCTGCTTTCAAAAAATGGATGTTAAATGAAGTAGAGACAATGGCAAAAAAAGGGATGGTTGGCAATGTCCACTTGGCAGACAATTACGGCTATCAGGACGAGCATCTGACTCCTGGAGACGGCACAACTCCAATAAAAGAGATGGTCGCAATACTCAAAAAACACGGTTATGAAGGGGCCCTGACAGTAGAACCAGGAGCAGCAGCAACAACAGATGTCTCTGACTTCCACGGCTTGATGAAAACATGGAAGTTATTCGGCTCTCCAGTGTATGGAGCACATGGTGCTGTCGGAAGAACAGACAAACCTAAGGAGAACTGGGGCAGCATCCAATATTCTTATTTTGGCCAGACAACACCGCCTTACTTTATCTTTGGCCCGTACTCGCCTTCACAAGACTGGAGCCTATGGAGCCAGGTTCCTATGGAATGATTAAAATCAGATTAGACACATTCCACCAAATAAAACAAAAATATGATGCATTCTATGTTTCTTTTTATGCAAAAGGATCCCCTACTATCCAAGACACTCAAAAAGGAATCTGGGGACCAGCTGGAACACAAGATGTCTATGAATTCTTTGTGAAAATTAAATTACAGAATTTTAAAAACTTCATTGACTTAGGCTCAGGAGATGGAAAAGTTGTCTTGATCGCTTCTTTGTTCACAAAAGCAGCAGGAATTGAATTTGATGAAAAACTAATCAAAATAGGAGAAAGAATAAGAGATGCACTTGGCTTAAAAGCAAAATTCATCAAAGGAGATTTTCTGAAACAGGATATATCCAAATACAATGCAATCTTCATCAACCCAGACAAAGGCTTTGAATATGGATTAGAAGATAAATTACTGAAAGAAATGCAACCAGAAACAGTTTTATTTGTCTATAACAATATCTTTCTCCCAAGATTTTTGAAAAAAGGAAAGACATATAGGTTTGAAGGAATTCCTATTATAAGTTATAGGAAAAATATATAAAATCAGACATTATTATATACTAAAATGATAGAACTATTCAGCCCATTGCATAGGCTTAAAAGAATTCTAAAAAAAGCAGACAAACTTGTAAGGTATATAGAAGTTAAATTAAAACAAGGAAGTGTAGAATCAGTTAAAAAATATAATAGAGCAGTTGAAAGAAAGCTAGGCAGATTCAAAAACATATTTTATACAAAAATCCATCATTATGAACAAGAACCAGCCAATAAAAGTATACTTCCACAAATTACAGCAAATGTCGAAGCTATTGAGGAAGGCCTTGAAAGAATAAAAAAAGAAATAGTTGAAAGCGAAGCTGAGTTAAAGACTCTTAGCAAGGAAGACCCTAAATTTATAAAATCATGGGTTGACACTTTTACAGAAGATTATTCTAATCTTTTAACTAATATAGACTTAATTGAAACAGCTTTGTCTTCTTTGAAAGAGCCTGTAGAAAAAGGAGAAGAGCCAACTGTAGCCACAATAAATGAAGCTCAAAAATTCTTAAATCAAAGAAAAATTGTAACAAGACCTACAGAATTAAAAGCATTAGCAAGAGCATGCGGGTATATACTAGAAAAAAACGATCATACAATTGTGAGAGCTGCTTCTGGAAGAAAAATAACAGAAATACCAGAACATCCACAAATCGAGCGTGAAACCGCAAGAAATATAATAAAGTCAATGGCATTAGGAAGAATGATTTCTTAATGTGTTTAACATACTTTCTAAATTATCACATCCTATTTCATATTTTTCCATTAAAGAATTATATCTGTTATACAATGAAGGAAGGATTTCTTTTGCTAAATTTAGGATGGGTGTAATATCAACATCATCTTCAAGGTCTTTATGTAAATATCTTTTAGAAGGATCTTGCTCAAGAGGAGGCCAGGCATATTCTGGCAAAACAAAAGATACATCTTTTTCTCTTGCTTGTCTAAAACCCTCTTTTAATAATCTTCTTTTATATCTTATAATTCTATGCCGAAGAGTATATAATTCCCTTGTTTTATGTTGAAGATCTAAATCACTAATTCCTCCAGCATCTTGAAAATTTTTCTTCATAATCATATTTACCACTTATATAGAACCCCCTCAACTATAATATTTATAGGAAAAGTACTTTATAAACCTGATGCTTTTTTAAGAAAACTCAACAATCTTGCTTCCAACCCTTACCTTGCACTTCAATTCCCTTACAATCCTCATTGCCAGGCCAGGCTCTAACTCCATCAGCATCTTCAGATGTCTTTTAGCTAGCTCAATTGATTCTTCGCACTGAAAAGAATGAGGAAAATGATTCAATAAAGTAACATCCTTGCTTCTTTTTAAAATATTTGTATGAAATGAAAACCTAAATCCATCTGAATTATGCAATGCAGGGAATATATAATCATTATCCAGCCTGCTTCTTTCTTCCCACTTCTCAGCAAAGAATTCAACACAGCATTCAGGATATCCCAAGTCAAATCCAAGCTCTCTATGATTATCCTTCATCTCATGAATCCTTGCCTCAGCTGCCTTTGTCTCATCTTTTGACATATAGATAAAAAACATCCCTCTCCTAGGATCATCAATCCTTGCTTTCAGCCCTTTATTAGAATATCTCTTGTGAGTATCAGCCAAGATAACTTTATACGGAGCAGTCTCATAAGCAAGATTATGCCTTCTGCAGAACTCTTTTACCCTGCCTACCTCATTATCATAAAATCCCTGCCTAACAACAGGCTTCTTCCCATACATCAGATACATTATCTCGCAAGCCTTTGTAGTTGAGCCAAATACCCCTTTCAAAGCATCGATGTTCATATACAAGGACAAAGAAAATGGATTTTAAATGTTTTATTGTTTAGAAAGAAAAAGAGAAAAAATTATTTATTTACTATGTTGAACAGATCTTTTGCTTCATTGTAATTTTCAACCATTGCTTCTATCTTGTTCTGCTTATCTAAGATATCTGTTATATCCCTAAAACAAGATATCTTTTTTATCTTTTCAAATAGGTCTAATGAAGCTATTGTAGTATCTCTTCTCACACCCAAATTATCATATAAGGATAATTTTCCAGCTGAACCACTATTTGGAAATTTAAAATTAGGTACATAGATTCCATTGTATTCAGCAAATTCTCTCCACCTTCCATCCATATCTCCCATACATTTATCACAAGCATTTATCCATAATACTTGGCTGTCACTCTTCTTTATGATTTCTCTAAAACTTTCATCATTTAAGTATACATCATTAGGCTCACAAGGATCCTCTTTTGCCCAAATCACTATAGGAATACCTACTTTAAGCGCTTCTATCGTATCCATATAACCTTTAAAATCTTTTGTTAAGATAATTTTTGATTGTTCTTTCATTTTTCATCACCTTTGTTTTGAATTTAAAAAAAAGAAAAAAATTATTTTTTCTTTGGAGGATAATACTTTTCCCTTAACTGTTTGAATTCAGCTTCTTGTTCTTCATTAAGGTCATATCTATCTTTTACTCCAAACTTATCACAAACAACTTTCTTTATCAATTCATAATAAGCCTCGTCCCATTGTTTTTCTGTATGTTCTACGTTTTTATCAAGGTCACCACTTGAAATAAGTCTAATGACTTTCTGCGATATTTCTATTAAGGGTATCTTTTGTTTTTCAGCATAGTCTACTACGAAGTGGGTTTTATCTCCATGATGATAGGTACTTGTACAGAATACAAAAGGAACATCATCCTTTACTTTTTCTGCCATAATTACTCCTAAAGGCCCAAAATCATCATCTGTTGCAAGATCTCCAAGATATCTTTTTTTCCCTATAGAATCTGGATACATTGCTTTTAGAACCTCATAAGCATCATCCTTTACTTCTTTTTCATTCTCATTTCCTGCTGGAAAGAATATATCACAGATTATTCCATCATACTTCTTCTCTGCAGTGCAATCTTCAGCTTCCTTTAAGTTGCTTGCATAATCAACTTTAATTTCAGCTCCAGCTTCTAACTTTTCATTGATGTATGTCTTTACATCTTCCAAATGTTTTGGATTGTCTTCCACAATTAATATTTCGAGTTTTTTCATTTTATTTTCCTCCATTTTGTTATAATATAGTAATCACACTTGGCATATATCAATATTTATCCTACAATATTGGAGGATAATAGAAAGGTTTATAAACAATTTAAGTATAGTATATCCATGGATACAAAGATATTAGAGGATATTGGCCTGACACAAGGAGAAATTAAAGTGTATTTAGCTTTACTAGAATTAGGTCCATCCACTGCAGGCAACATAATAGACAAAGCAGACATCCAAAACTCTGTTTTTCACTTTAATATCAACAGATTGATAGAAAAAGGCCTTGTTTCATACACAAAAAAAGGCAAATTCAAGATATATCAGGCAGCAGATCCAAACAACTTCATGGTTTATCTTAAGGACAAGGAAAAACAGGTTGCAAAACTGCTTCCAAAACTAAAAGAAAAGCAGAAACTGGCAAAAGAAAAGCAGGAAGTTGAGCTGTTCCAGGGATTAAAAGGAGTTATGACATTGTTAAACACATTGATAGAAGACGCTAAAAAAGCAGATCAGTTCCTGTTCTTTGCTCCTGAACTGGAAAAAAGCAAGGAGATACAGAAATTCTACAAAAGATACGATGCAAAGAGAAAAGACAAAGGATTAATCACAAAAGGAATTGCTCCAATCTCATTAAAACCTTTGTTCAAGAAAAGAAAATATCTAAGGATGAAATACACAGACATGCCTGTTCCAGCAAATACAGGCATCTGCAACAGCAAGATGGCAATAATTTCTTGGGGAGATTCTCCAAGAGGCGTCTTAATCTACTCAAAACACATTGTAGAAAAACAAAGAGATTTCTTTAATGCATTGTGGGAAAGAATTTAAAAAAAAAGAAAAAAATTATTTTTTAGGGAAAGCTGAACCCCATACTCCTGCTTGTTTCTGAAGTTTGTTGAATTCTTTATTAGCTTTTACAACAGCTACTTCAACTTCTTCTATACTCATTGTCTCTGTTTTCGCTTGAGGCACAAATATAGAATAGCCTATCCAGTCATCTTTCTTTATAATGTCATCACTAAACAATTCATAGTTCTTGGTTGCAGGCAAGTGGGCTACTGCAAACACTAGTGCTTGGTCTACATAACCTTCTGTTATCAAATGTTTGTACATATCAATCTCAGCATCAATATCTTCTTTAGTCTGCACATCTGTTCCATAGATGCCACTAGTAAAAACATAGATTTCTGCATCTCTAAGTCTCTTCAACTGCTCAACATTTCCTGAATATTTTTCAGTAGCAGTATTTGCAGCTCTCTTCACTCTAAAATGTCTTGGATTAAAAGGAATATACAATGAATTGCAGTTTCCATTTTCAATGATCTTGTCAACTACTTCTGTATCAAGGTCTTCAATAGCTATTCCTCCATTATCCTGCCATTTGAAATCATATTTTTTCATCAATTCCAGCACACTGAAAAAATGATTTTTATCTCTAAGCAAATCATCATCCTGCAAAACAAGCTCTTCATAACCAGCTTTTTTCAGTTTCTTAAGCTGCTCATCAATTGTTTCCAGATTTAATTTGTCATAGCCATAATCTTTGCTTCCAGCTACGCAATACTCACATTTTTTTCTGCATCCTCTTGAAAACATGACATCAACATATTTTCTTCCTTCAGTATCTTGAGTGTGCGAAGCAGGCATAGGTAACTCTATATCTTTGACTAAATCTGGATCAAGCAATGAGAACTCGTCCATCTTCATCCTTCTGAATTCTCCTTTATAGATTAATTCATTGTTCTCTAAATAAGCAATTCCTATTTCTGGCATTCTTCCTTCAAGAATATCTTCTAAAACATACTGGCCATCTCCTAATCCGCAGAAATCAATTGCTCCTTCAGAATCTCTTAGCAGAGTTTCAGCCATATCAGTAGCATGAGCTCCTCCAGCAATTATCTTTACATCTGGAAATTCCTTTTTAATGATCTTAGCTATATCTACAGCAGGATCATGATTGCAAGATGCAAAAACAGACATTCCAATATAGTCTGGCTTCTCTTCTCTAATCCTTTCTAAGATTTCCTCATCAGACAATCCAGTCCTGACAATAAATCTGTTAATATTGTCTTTTGAATCATATGGAGAATATTTGTCTACAAATTCTTCTGCAGTAAGTTCTTCCAAGTCTTTTGATTTTTGTTTTTCAAACTCTTCAAAACAAACATCTGAGTCTAGCATTACTTTGTTATCAAAGCCCTCCATAACTGTATCTAGTATATTGACATCGTATCCTTTTTCTTTTAGATAGCTTCCAATATACCATAATCCAATCGGCTGTGTTGTTCTGATTGGATCAAATACAGCATCTGTATACATTGGCGGTTTTAATAACATAATCTTCTTTGTCATTTTCTCACCACAGATTTTACTTCGCATTGTCTTATGAATTCAGCAAGATTGAACATTTGTATCACCTCATTTATTACTATTTAGTAGTTATTACCTATATAACAAACTTCCTATCATATTTTGACCGAAAATAGCAATATTTATAAAGAAAAAGATATTATTGGTTAATATGGGCAATAATAACATAGTAAAACTAGATAAAATTGACCGAAAATTGCTTTTTGAGCTAGATAAAAACGCAAGAATATCTAACACACAATTAGCAAAACGCATAGGACGTTCAAGAGAAGCAACAAAATACAGGATAAAGCAGTTAATGGAAAAGGGTGTTTTAGAGAAATTCATAACATCTATCAACCATGCAAAACTAGGCATAACATATTACAAGATATTTCTGCAGTTAGAAAACATCCCTGAAGAAAAAGACAAACTATTTGCATATATTGGAAGCCATAAAAAAATTCCATGGCATGGTATCTGCAGCGGAGTATGGGATTATATAATAGGAGTAAGTGCAGAATCATCAATAGAGTTTGACAAGATTAAAAATGATATTTTTTCAAGATTCAAGCACTTAATAATAAGAAAAGAAATTGGTGTTATGATTGAAACAAAGCAATATGTTAAAAAATATCTGACAGGAGAGATTTATGAAGTTAAATCTTTTGCAGGAGAGATTGTAAAGAATATAATAGATGAAACCGATCAAAAAATACTGGATATTCTGGCAAACAATGCAAGAATCCCAATCACTCTGCTTGCAAAAGAAGCAGGATCTACAGTTAAGATTGTGAGGAACAAAATAAAGAATCTAGAAGACAAAGGAATAATCATAGGTTATAGAACCAGTATTGACCACAACAAGCTTGGATTAGAATATTTTAAAATAATTCTTTATTACAGATCTATAAGCCCAGAAGAAGAAAAAAGATTATTAGAATATATAAAAAATCTTCCTCAAACTACTTATTATGTAAAGATGATTGCACCATGGGATGCTGAATTAGAATTAGTTGTAAATAATTACCAAGAGCTGAATAAAATTATTGATGATTTAAGAAGAGAATTCCACGAGATAATCAGGAATCATGAAAACGTAATCATAACAAAAGAGAAATGGCTTCCTGGTATAAAGAAAGAATAACTATTTCCCGCCAGAATCTCATCTTTTCCTAAGCTTCCATCCGCTTAATATCACTATAGAAATAACAGCAACAATTACAGCCATAATTAAAAATGCAGTTTGCACACTCCAAAGATCTGCAAACAAGCCTATTAATGGAGCTGCAATAGCCCAAACTATCTTATGACCCATGGCATTTACTGATAATACTGTTGCTCTATGATATGATTCAACATGTTCATTAATATAATTTGCAAGTATAGGCCTGTTAAAACCCCAAATAAATTCTCCTATAAAGAGGAACAAGAAAGCATTATAAAATGAAAATTTTCCTATTAAAAATAATTGCAATGCTAATAATAATGGAATCATGATTATTGATTTCTTCTCTCCTAACTTTTTTTCTATTTTATAAGCTCCTTTTGCAGAAACTGCAGCAACTCCTAAAAATAACAGATACAGTACACCGAATGCTTCCAAAGGAACCCCAATCTGTTTCATATAGGGCTGGTAAAACATATGGCTTGTCATCATTAATCCAATCATAAGGCCTGAAAATAAAATCAAATTCCTTACTCGCTTATGAGTAAAAGAAAATATAACACCTTCTTTTAAATGTCCTAAATAATTTCTCTTAATTACTTTTTTATACATCTCAGGCTCCTTAAATGTGAAAGAAATTAGCAGCAACAAACCCATTGGAATAAGCATAGCATAATGAGCTTTTCTTAAACCAAATATTGCTATTGATCCTCCTATTAATGAGCCTATCGCCATTCCTCCAGAAGCAAAAAAATTCTCAGTTCCAGCTATTTTCTTGTATAAGTGCTCTTTCTTAATCTCTTTTAGACTATCGTATATCATTGCTTTATCTGCTCCAGAAATAAATGCCGCGCCAGTAGCCAAAATAACCATAGATCCTGCAAATTCTATAAAACTAGTACTGGCTGCTCTAATGAAATACCCTCCTATTAAACATAATGCTCCTAATATCATTGAACCTTTCCTGCCCCATAAATCTGCAAATACTCCGCTAGGAATCTCTAATACCAACCCCATAACACAAGCTATTGTAATCAGAAACATTGCTTGAGTTAAACTTAATCCATTTTCTAGAAAAAACAACATAAAGATAGGCACAATTAAATTCATATTCTTCAAAAAAACAAAAATATAATACTTCCAAATATTTCTTTCAAAATCTTTTTTAGCCATTTTATATTAAATTAAAGAAATAGTTAATAAACTTAATTATTTCCCGCCGCCAGAAGAACCACTAGAACTAGAACTGCTTGAAGAACCCTTCCCACTAGAAGAGGTTTTTCCACCACCAGACTTTCCACCAGAACCTAATCTACTAGAACTTTTTCCTGATTTATCGCTTCTATAATTAGCTCCTGTTTCATTATAAAGGCCCTTTAAAAGAGCTTTATTGCTAATATTCATATAACCATCAATATGATTTGCCCCATCTGTTCCATAAACACTCATTACATCTCCTTTTCCATAACTATTCATTATAGATTTATTGCTGAAATTATAACCATCAATATGATTTGCCCCATCTGTTCCATACAATCCTTTTACACTGTCAGAGATACTTTTGCTGTCATTTGTATAAGACCTTATATTATCAAAAAGAAAACTGCTAGTGATTCCAGGACTTACAGTAGAATCTCTATACATCCTCATCATCCTTAACAATTCTTCTAATTCCTTTTCAGCTCCACTCACATACATTTAATTCACCTTTAACCAGCCCCATCCAAACCTTTATTGCTTCCCTTCCTTTATTGACTAAATTCAAAATAAAATCCAATGCAACATTATGCACACCATTCTCAGCAGGCTTATCCAATTGTATTACAGTGGACAGATTAGCAATATTCTCTTCTTTGATCTTCTTCATCCAAGCCAGACTAAAAGCAAAAGCTTTTGCTTCTTCATCTTTATTATCAGCTAATCTTCTTGTCAAAACATGCCCTAATTCATGCCCTATTGTCAGCATCAATCTGTCTAATAAATCCTTTTTAACAAAAATCTCAGAAGGCAGTCCAAGATGTTTTCTGTTTATTGCAAATCCCAAAACATTTGCAGGATGCATCTTCTTCATCTCTTCTTCCTCAACAACCCTCACAATTATATCATCTGGAAATTCCTGTCCAGTTAAGGCCTTAAAAGCCTCTTCTACAAAGCCTTTTATCTCCTTAGCTTCTCCGACAAAAACACTCAAAGGCCTTACTGGATTAAGGAAATGAGAAATGCTGTGACTATAAGTTTCAGAAACTCTTTTTACACTTTTGTAATTATCAGAATAAACCTCTTTTTTAACATCATCAAAATAATCTGCTCTTGGCTCAAACTGTTTAACAGGTTCTGCTGCAATCATATAATCAATGCCTCTTCCGCCAGAACCACCATTATAATTTCCAACAATATTTTCTAAGCTAGAATAAGCGCCAGAACTTCCGCAGCTATATCCGCATCCGCTTGAATATCCCATTATTGCCCACCTGCTGTAAACCCGCTAATAGAGCTAGAACTAGATGGAATCTCTAATTGCCCGCATTTTCCACTGCAAGGCTTTATTGGTTCCACATTACCGCTGATTCCAGCTTCACACAGCTGAAACCTTAAACTTGAATCAAACCATACCATATTAATCACATTTCTACAGCATGACAAATAGGTCACACTATAATATATAAGCATTCTAGACTTATAAACATTCGTGTATAGAAATAGCTAAAAGTGAGACAAAAAAGTCATACTATTTAAGCCCCAATTTCTTCAACTTTCTATGCAATGTCTCATACCTTAACCCAATCTTCCTTGCAGTCTTAGAAACATTGCCTTTATTCTCTTTCAAAGCCTTTTCAAAATACTGCTTTTCAAACATCCTCTCAGCTGAATCCCAGCTCATCTCTATTGTTGGCAGTTCTTTCACAATATCAGAACTAATCTGATCAACATTCTTATACATATCTTCCAGCTTCCCAGGCCTAATCACTGCTTTATAACTTTCAAGAGTATTCTTCAATATGCCTCCAACAGCTTCTTTTCTATAATAATCAGCTTTCAGCATATCCCTGCGAATCCCTTTAATGCCAATCCCCAGCTCTTTTACAGCCCTGTGGACACTCCTCCTATCTAATCCAGTGATATGAGCAACAGCAGATATATTCCCAAAATGCGTTTGCAGCATTCTTGTCAAAAACTGCTTCTTAAATAATTTCTTCGCAGCCTTAAAATCCAAAGCAGTATCAATATCATATGCAATCAATGGATTTCTTTCAATCTTGTCAGATATATCTTTGCCAAACTCAGAAATAGTAACCCCTAAAATCTTATGCATGCTTTCTTCTAGCAAAGGCTCTACTTTTTTCTTCAAAACTTCCTCTAACCTTTCTTTTGCCATATATGATAAATTTGTCTCACTTATATATAAACTTAATGGAAATAAACAAAAAATATATAAATAATAACTTGAAAAAAAACAAAAGAACTTCATATATCAGAGGGATAAATTATGTCAGAAAAAATGGAATTAATAGAACCAGTATTTGATGTAGACCCATCATATTTTATACAGCTTAAAAAAGGTGTTAGACCAAAAGATATATCTATAACACTAGGTTTTAGCGCCACTGGCCAAGTCACTGCTGAGAAAAAACCAGGATATAAATACAAAGAATATGATCCCAAGTTTACAGAGCCAAATGATGAGGGTCTTTGCATTATTACTTTAGAATTAACTCAAGGACCAGTAGTAGGCAAAAAAAATTATCATCTGCTGGAAGAACAATTAGAGAAGTATGGAGCTATCCAGAAGGTTACATATTAAATAGCAACTTTTAGCTCAAAGAGCAAAGCTCTTTGAGTGTTGTTTGGGATTCCCAAACATTTATATACTATTTCTTTCTATTTTAACTAAAAAGAGGGGAGACATATTGAAATTTCAAGTTAAAAAAGGAGTTCGTCCTAATATTACAAACTATCCAAATGAAGACCTTACAATAGCTAGGTCTTTTGCAAAAAGGATTAAGACAGAATTTGGAGATTTCTTAAAAGCAGTTGTCTTGTTTGGCTCAGCAGCTAGAAAACGCACACCAGTTGGCCAAAAAGGAGATGTTGATGTATTAATCGTAGTAGATGACCTGTCCATAAGGATGACAAGAGATGTCATAGAAGCATATAGATTAATTATAGAAAGAACAATTGGAAAAGTCTCAACCAGACTGCATGTAACTTCAATGACAATAACCTCTTTCTGGGAATATGTAAGAGCAGGAGATCCAGTTGCAATAAACATAATAAGAGATGGAATTGCCATTATAGACACAGGTTTCTTTGACCCATTGCAGGCATTACTAATCCAAGGCAGAATCCGCCCATCTAATGAATCTGTCTGGGTATACTTCGGCCGTGCCCCACGAACATTATTAAACTCAAAATGGCATATTCTTCAGGCAGCCTTAGACCTTTACTGGGCTGTAATCGATGCAACACACGCAGCATTAATGCATATTGGTGAAATCCCTCCTTCTCCGCAGCATGCAGGAGATTTACTAGAAAAAAAGCTGGTAAAAGAACACAAGCTGGAGCTAAAATATGCAAAAACAATGGACAAATTCTACAAATTGATGAAAGGCATAACCCATAGAGAAATAAAAGAAATAAAAGGCCCTGAATACGAAAGATTATACAAAGAAGCAGAAGAATTTGTCAACAGGATGCAGAAGTTTATTGAAGTTTAATAAGTTGTATAAGGAATCCACCCATCTAAATCTATTTGATCTATAACACCATCAATATCTTGCAAAGGCAAAGGATTAATCTGTATCCAATAAATATTATATTCTTCTAGTTTTGCTTTCTCAACTAAATGCTCTCCATCATTCTCTCCCTGAACCCATAGAATATATGTTTTTCCATTAACAACAGCTTCAGCATCATACTTTATAATAACACCATCCAAATCAAACTGGTCATTCATAAAATGCATAGTTACATCTACACCATCAGTATTATCACTTAATTTATTATCTAATGCAGAATCAGTATTAACTTCATTTCCATATCTCACAACCTGCCCTAAATCCAAAGTGCTTTCTTTCCCTTTGTTATCATAAGCAACTATTGAAATATTATAAGTCTCAGAATCAAGATTCAAAGTTGTTTGATACTGGTCATTTCCAATATCAGTTAAAGTTACAACATCATTATAGCTAATAGAAGTATAAATAACATTAACAGAATCAACTCCCCCATTATCAGTAACAGTAAGAGTTATATCTGTTCCGCTATTTTCAAAATCATCCTGCACAATGCTCTCTAAAGTTATGCTAGGCGCAGGATTTTTCTTCTTTTTACTGCTTCCGCTATCTCCGCAGCCCCCTAACATATAAGCTATCAAAAATCCAATAATAGCATTTCTTATTATCTTAATCATGAAACCACCACAATCAATTCTTTTTCATTATTTCCTTCATTAAATTCTTCAATTTTATTATTGGGGTCAACCTTAACCTTTGCATAATAAGTTCCAGCGCTTGAATAAGTTATTTTCTTGCCAACACCCATCCCTTCTCCTTCCTTTAAATCACTTACAACACCGCCAATAGAATATCCAGCTCCACTGTCTAATCTCCACTCAGCTTCATCAACAGTAGTATTGCCAACATTATGTATATGGAAAGTCAAAGTAACACTATCTCCGGCAACAGGATTATCAGGATACTGCAGCAAGAAATATGAAACTTCTAAGTCAGCATCTCCGCTGCCCCTGCCGTCATCATCAACACAAACACCATTCAAACAGTTAATAGCACAACCCTCTTTAAATTGAATGCCATCTGTATAACTGCACGAGTCAGTTCCAGGAACATCACAACTCCACACTCTATAAACTTGATAAACATCATTTCCATCGCAATAAGGAGTTCCAATATATTCATCTGTTCCGCAGTCAGAATTTATATTGCATACAGCACCAACACACCACCCATCCAAGCAACCTCCAGCACAGCCTGTCTTAAACTGTGGATTATCATCATAACTGCAGTAAGCATCAATTGTTCCAGCATTATTGCATGTCCATGTTCTCCAATCCTGCCATTCATTTCCGTCATTGCAATACTGACTTCCAACATAACCATCTGTTCCGCAGCCAGCATTGCTTGAACAAGCATATCCAGACGGCTCATCCAAACAAATACCAGATTGACAACCAAATTCACAATCTTTCCTTCTTTTAGCTTGATCAGAACTTGAGCAGGCAGCACTAACAGTTTTTGGATTTACACAATCATATTCTCTATAATCCTGCCATACATCTCCTGATTGACAATATTTGCTTCCAACATACCTATCATCTCCGCAGTCATCATCACTATAACAAGCAATATCATCACATGTTCCGCTAACACAGCTTCCACTGCATGTATCCCTGATAATTTCAGCATCACCATGGCTGCAGGAAGAATTAACAGTTCCAGGATTCACACAATCATAAGTTCTATAAAGCTGCACAACATTATTTCCATTGCAGTACTTGTCTCCAATATACTTGTCTGTTCCGCAGTCAGAATCAGCAACACAAACTATCTTAATATCCTCACTCCATGCAAGGCCATTTGGGACTGCTCCAATGCTGTCAAAACTGTCCACAACAGCCCCTGATGTTGTCAGCTTGTATATCTTATCACTATATGAATCAGCATTCCACAAATACTCTCCATCCCATTCCAATCCCCTCGGCGAATCACTAGGAGAACTAAAGCTGTCAATAACATTGCCGCTTGTATCCAGCTTGTAAATCATCTCAGTATTTATATAATTGTCAGCATGCCACAAATAACTGCCATCCCATGCCAAGCCTTTTGGCCAAGGTCCAGGACTGCTAAAATTAGAGACAATACTGCCGTTAGTTGTCATCTTGTAGATCATATCATTTGATGACTCAGCCAGCCATAGATTGCTTCCATCCCACTCCAGTCCAAAAGGGGCTATTCCAGGAGAATTAAAATAATCAGTTATAATCCCTTCTGTTGTTATCTTATACACCCTGTCGCTGTCACTTTCAATAAGCCACAGGTATTCTCCGTCATATGTAAGATCATAAGGAGCACCTCCAGGAGCGCCAAAGCTTTCCACCACAGTAAAATCCTCTGCAAGCTTGTAAATCTTGTCAGTACCAGAATCAGAATGCCACATATATCCTTCTCCTTCACATTTTCCATTTGAACAACCACTGCCGCATTCTAGTTTTACTGCAATATATTCATTATAACCGCAGCTTGCATTAACAGTTCCAACATTTTCGCAGCTATGATTTCCAAGAACCTGGTAAACATCTCCATTGCTGCAGTAGCCATTTCCTATCCAAACATCCTGCCCACACTCCAGGTCAGAAGTGCAATTCACAGCCACGCAGCCCCCATTATAACAAATTTCCCCGCTGCCACAGCTTTCATTTAATTGAGGAGTAGATGTATAATCACATGAAGAGTTATGTGTTGCAGCATCAGAACAGCTGTAATCTCCATAATCCCTGTAAACATCATTTCCAATGCAGTAATTTTCACCAACATACTCGTCTGTTCCGCACTCAGACTCAGAATAACATTCAATTACTTCATCCGTAGGCTGCCAAGCCAAGCCAAATATGAATGTTGAAGGGCCTGTAAAATTCTCAAGCACTGTCCCGTCAGTTAAAAGCCTATATATTTGACCATTTCCATCCGAGTTCCAGAAATAAACACCATCAAAAGTTAGCCCAGCAGGGCTTGAATTGGGGCTATTAATGCTGTCTACAACACTTCCGCCAGTAGTAGATTTGAAGATTTTATCATTTCCACTATTAGCACTCCATAGATAACTTCCATCCCAAGTAAGTCCACTGGCATCTGGTCCTCCAGGATTTCCAAAACTATTAAGAATATTGCAGCTAGAATCTATCTTGTACATTCCACCAGTATCAGTAGCAGAATACCAAAAATTATTTCCATCCCAAGTCAATCCAACAGGTTCACCACCAAAGATATTGCAATTGCTTATAACGTCTCCTTTAGTAGTGATTTGATATAATCTATCACTACTAGAATCTACATTCCATATATGCTGTCCATCCCAAGTCAAACCTCTTGGATTACCTCCAGGGCTGTCAAAAGAAACCACAATTCTGTCTTTCTCTAGTTTGTGTATAGCATCCCAATCATAATCTAAAGCCCATAAATACTTCCCATCCCAAGCCAAGTCAAACAATCTGCCTCCTGTATCGTTGTAGCTGTCTAAAATAGTTCCTCCTGTGGAAACTTTGTACATCTTGCCTCTAGAGGGACTAGTACACCATAAATACTCTCCATCCCAAGCCACGCCAAATACTCCTGTAGGAACACCTATACTATCCAAAACAGTACCATTTGTAGTCAGTTTGTTGATATTTCCTTCATAATCAGAAATCCACAAATTATTTCCATCCCATTCAATACCATAAGCATAAGCATAAGGCACACTAAAACTATCCACAACCTCTCCATCCACTGTCAATTTATAGACTCTATCCATTCCATAATCAGTATGCCATAAATACTCCCCATCCCAAGCAAGCCCGCTTGGTTTAGGACCAGGAGAAGCAAAGCTAAATATTACAGTGCCGTTTTTGCTTAATTTATATATTTTATTAGTTGCATCATCAGAATACCAAAAATACTCTCCATCCCAAGTAAGCCCGTAAAGATAAACCCCAGAAATATCAATAGATTCCAATATCATTCCTGGCTTTGATGTTTTGTGGATCTTATCATTCAGATAATCAGCAACCCACAAATATCCGCTTTCAATACATCTTCCATACTCACAGCCATTGCCACAAGTTTCTTGAACAACATCATAATCAGTATAATTGCAACAAGAATTATTTGCTCCAGGGTTTATACAGCTATAATTTCTGTAAATATCAAGCAAATCATTTCCTGAGCAATAACTCTCAATAAAATCCCCATCTGTTCCGCAGTCAGAATCAAAATCACATCTGCAGTCATCATCATCAGCGTCAGTATATCCATCACAGTCATTATCCAGCCCATCTACACAGTTTTCTGGCTCAGGTCCAACATCACCCACACAATCTGAACCCCATCCTGAATCAGTGCATTCATAATAACCATAAGAACATACGCCAGTTCCAGCATAGCTTGAATTTGCAGCATCATAGCAGTCCATAGTTCCAAATCCTTCTGAGCCGTCCTTTATTCCATCGCAGTCACTATCACTGCCGTCACAAACCTCTGTTGTTGGCAGCACAGCAGTGCAGCCAGTCCATGCTCCCCCACTGCAGCTCTCTGTTCCCATTGTGCATGCTCCTGTCCAGGTTACGCCACAGCTTCTGCTCAAGCTTCCATCAACACTTCCATCGCAGTCATTATCCAGCCCATCACATCTTGTCTCTGCAGCCTGATAATCTCCTCCATATGTTGAACTACTACAGCTCTGCCAGCTTCCTCCAATACACTTCTCTCTTGCTCCAGAACAAACACCATCCTGCAATGGACATAAATTCCCGCTTAAGCCTTCATCAACATCACCATCATAATCATCATCAGCTCCATTGCATGTTTCAGCAGGCGTTGGTGTGCATGTAGTATCTCCGTCATTAGCACACCTTTCATTAGCCCCGCAATCCTCAATCTGAGACCAGCTCCATTCTAAAGGTCCGTCACAATTAGGACTTGTTCCAGAACAAAAACGATTCTTTGCTTTTTCCCAAACATCATCTCCAGCCATATTGCCTTCTTTGCATGCATACTCCACTTGAATATTTTGGTCGCACATCCACCATGCAAAGGTTCCAGGCCTCAAACAGCCGCTTGAATCAACACAAGCATCAGCAGGGTTATATATACAGCTTACACCAACACAATTTCCACCAGAACAGCTTCCACCCTGATCAGAGCACTGGCTGCTTCCTCCGCCAGAAGTGCAGTCGGGGTCTATTCCATGACATTTTAAAGATTGGCAGGAATCGTCGCATGTTGTTGAGCAAGAAGTGCAGGAACTGTCTCCATCACTTGCACAATACTCATCAGGCCCGCACTCATTCTTTATTCCCCAGTCATAATAAGATGTCCCGCTGCAAGCAGCAGAGCTTCCAGTGCATTTTTGATACCTTTCCCTAACATAAACATCGCTTCCTAGGCCATGGCCATCCAGGCAATCATATTGGCTTAACTCAACCTCATTACACCAGCTTCCAGCAGCATCATAATTACACCCATCACTGCAGCATTCCCCCCCTCCGCACTCGCAGTTCATTTGTGAATTAATATAAACATTTACAGAACCAGGATCTCCAGGATTACACCTGTCCACAGCCCTGACATAAACAGTATGTGTTCCGTCTGACTGGGAAGGCGTATTAAAACTAGTTTCTTCTCCCACACCTGTCCAGCTTCCGCCAGTGCTGTCAATCTGATATTCATAATGATCAACACCGCTTCCAGAATCAACAACAGCATATCCTAATATGTTTGGTGTTGTAACTGTTGTCCATGTATTAGGATCAGCTTCTGGATCAGTTGTTGGAGGAGGATCATCATCAATATCTATATTATATTGTGGTGAATAATACCCATCATCATATCCAGCTCCAAATTCATCAATATCATCTGTTCCATCTAACTGCTCACTGCTTGCTCCAGCAGCAGCTGCATAAAGTTCAACATCTCCATCAACACCATCTGCAAAAGAACTTAGATCTATGTTATTGAAAGTATGCTTAAATGCAACAGAAATACAGTTTCCTTCATTAACATCATCATACATATTGATTTTAGTGTCTGCAGTCATCAATCCGCTGTCTATCTCGTCATATCCAACACCATCATCATCATATATTCCTATACCGATTGCAACAGTCTCTCCGCCATGAATAATATCCCAGCTCCAGCCAGGCTGCAGATCAATATTATAATTCATAAAACAGTCATGAATCCAGCCATTTGGATAAGCAATACTATGCCCGAAAATCTCAAAGAAATCCACCATCTTAAAAGGAAGGATTCCCTCAATAGTTATATCAACCAACTCTCCGTCACAAATAGAAGGGCTTACATCAACAATCCTAACATGGCCATCAATCATTTCACAATCAGCATCTTGCAGACAATCCTCAATATTCAGACAGCTTCCTAAAGAACATTTCTGGTCATCAGCACAATCAGAATCATCACTGCAAGCATAAACTTCAAAACTAAACAAGAGAACTATAACTACCGCCAATAATAGTTTTTTGCCCATATACTCCCCTTCTACGTCTATATAGGCGTCTGATTTATATAAACCTTTTGAAAAAAGGTTTATGCTTGTGGTTCACAAAGAAGCACTTTGTATAAACCTTTTGAATATTAAGAATTAAAAAACTTTTAGAGATATTAAGTCTTTAAGTTATTTAAGCAAGAACTCCTTTGAATATCATCCTCTATATTGTAACATAATGATGAATCATTTTTTGCAGAGGCCAATATTTGATAACAAAAATATCTTGACTCATCATTTTTAATCTCTTTACATAGAGAGGGATCTTTATTATTTTTAGCAATGATATAAAGACAATCCCCTTTTTTCTGCTCATTTTTAATCTTATTGCAAGGAGCCGAATTTTGTTCAATAATAGCAATACAAGAAAATTTGCCGAAGTCGCTATTTTCAATATTATTACATATAGAACTATCATTTAATTCATTTGCTAAAAATTGATAACACCCATTTCTAAATTCCTCTGAATCTTCATCAATGAGACTGCATACATTCGAATTAAGTTTGTCAATTGCAAATCTTGCATAACAGGAATTCTTTGTTCTAGTATGACCAGTTATAGGAAAATCCTTGCAATATTCTATTGCTTCTTTAAGCTCTGGAGAAATTTCTTGCCTACATCCATTAATAGAAATAATGATAAAAAGCAGAATAATCATTATCTTAAGATTTAACTTATACACCATAATTGACTAAGAGTAAATATAATATATAAGATTTACTAATATAAAACAATAAAGAAAAAGAAAATAAAAATTTTATTTCTTTGCTAGCAATACAATCAGAGCAACTTCTCCGCCTAATACAGCTATAACCAATATAGCCAATAGCACGATGAATGCTGTGCTGTCTGTAAAGCTTTCTCCTTCATCAACTGTCTCGACTATTCCGAATTCTTGAAGAACATTCTCAGGAACAGTTACTTCAATCTGTCCGCTGTCAGTTATCTCTACATTATCCGGCATGTCAATCTCATCAGTTGTTGTGGTTCCGCCGCAGTTCCTTACAGTTAATACAACATCTTTCTCATCAGCATGGACTCCATCATCTTCATCTCCGCTGTAGTAAAGACTTACTGAAATTGGATAACTTCCTGCAGCCAGGTTGCTTGGCACTGTGAACATCAATGTTTTTGTATATGTGTCATCGCTTCCATCGTAATCGTCTAGTTCCAAGTCTTCTTTTACAAAGTCAATTCCAAGAGCCCTGTTCTCGATGTACAAGAAAACCTCGTCATCTCCTCTAGTTCCAAGACTTGCTATCTTTACCTTGATTGTGTTGCCTCTTGAACAGCTTACTTCGCTGTAATCAAGATCAGCATCTTTGATCACAAATTCATACTTCTTTCTTTCAACATCAAATTCAAGTTCAAGTCTTTCACCGTGTCTAGCTCCGTGATCATCTTCTCCTATGACTGTGATGTATGCTGTGTATTCTCCAGAAGCATCATCTTCTACATCAAATTCAAGTGTTGCAGAGTCAGATTCCTCAGTGTCTATATCACCTATATCCTCATCTTCGCTAACATCCATCTCTCCTTCATCAATCTCTATTGCAACTTCTGTGTCTATCTCTACATCATCTTCATCATTGTATTGATTTTCAGCTTCAATCTCGACTGTGACAGTCTCTTCTGGCTTTATTTCATCTACAGTGTCTCCATCATCACTCATATCATAAGAGCTTTCATCATGCTCGTCTGATGTTATCCTTACATCTTCAAGAGTAAGCATATTCTCCCTTTGCATCTTGACGTCAACCAGCTTCTCAATAGGGCTTCCGCCTTCTGTTCCGCTGCATTTGATTGTCGCAACTTTGAATGCTCCTGCTTCTCCATCACTGTTAACTGCATCTAGTTTTGAGACTATTCTTGCATTAACAGTGACATCTACTGAGCCATTGTCTGGAATTGTGTCTGTTGGAACTGTGATAGTTATGTCAAGATCATCTTCCCAGTCATTGTCATCAGCTGAGTTGATATTCCTATAACCGTCTTCTACAGACTCAACTACACATGTCAGGCCTGTAATAGCGCCAGCACCAGAACTTGTCAATGTCAATGTTGCGGGTTTATGTGAATCCACTCCATCTCCATCATCACCTTCTGAGTTTGCTGCGTCTGTGTTGCTGTCTCCTATTGTCAGAGTATCTGCATTAATAGCAGCACTTGCACTAGAGACGCAAAGAACTAAAGCTATAATCATTAAAATAGCTATTAATACTTTTTTCATTTTACTATACCTCCATGGAGTTTATTTTCAAGCTTGAATACCTATCCCCCTATTGTATTTATTACGGAGTAGTATCAGTGGTTTATAAAGCTTATGGTTTTTTTGAGTGTTAACAAGAAAAAAACATAAGTTTGTCAACGAGTTCACGATGTTGACTTTACTTATGGTTTTTTTAAGTGTTTTAGCAAGAAATAAGAGTTACTTCGGAGCTTGAGCATAGCGAAAATTACGAAGTCTGTAAACGAGCTTGCGATGTTTACTTTATTTCCACTTCTCTAAAGCTCGAGCCAATTCTCTGTGATATTCAGCATAATCAGAAAGAGGTATTTTCTTCATTGCAGCATCCAATGCCTGCCTTATAGCCTTTGCTCCTGCAAAAGTTCCATCAGGATGTCCATGACAGCCTCCGCCAAACTGCATTATTATATCATTTCCCATTGCATCTATTAATTCTGGTATCTTGCTTGGCTCCAGCCCGCCAGAACAAACAGCGAAAATCGGCTTGATATTATACCATTTCTGCGCTAGAACATGATCCTCTGCATCAGGATTGATAATCTTTTCTTCAATATTTTCCCCAATTGTAACAACTTCTTCTTCCCCGCCTTTCATCTTCCCTACAATAGCTCCAACATGGATCTGGTCAACTCCAATCAATCTTGCTGTCTTTGCAATTGTCAGCATAGAGATTCCATGCTTAGGATTCTCAGTAAAAGCTCCATGCATTGCTCTGTGCGCATGAATAACTAACCCTAAATTTGCCTCTCTTAAAGTCTGCACAGCACTCCATCCAGCTGTAATAATATCAATCATGACATATTCTCCGCCATTAGCCTTAACAAATTTAGCCCGTCTTAACATCTCTGAAGTCTCAGCAGTGACATTTGCCATATACATCTTCATCTCTCCTGTCTCTAATTCAGCTTTATCTCTTAATTTTAAAGTATCTTTTACTCTCTTCTCAAAATTATTAAAACTCATTGAACTTAAATTTTCATCATCTTTCACAATATCCAGGCCGCCTAACCAGGATTCATAAGCAACTTTAGCATGCTGTTTATGAGTCAACCCGACTTTAGGCTTTACAATAGTTCCAACCAAAGGCCTTTTTGGAACCTTCAACACCCTTCTAACTCCTTGTATCCCAAACTTAGGCCCTGAGAATTTGTCCATGATTACTTTAGGAAATGAAATATCCTGCAGCCTCAATCCTTTGACAGCCTTCATCCCAAATATATTCCCGGCAACAGCAGAATAAATCTGAGGCATATTCCCAGCTTCAAACAGCTGAGCAGGATAAGCAATCTTAACCTCTTTTGTCTGCCTATTGATAGAATAAACATTTGGCTTTAACTTAGTTGCAATCTGCTTATTCATAGTTGCAATAGTTGTCCACGTCCCTATTGATGATTCTCCAGCAATATGCTCGCAAGCCTTTTCAATAGAAATCTTGTTTGGCTCAACTCTATACTCTGCAACCAAATCATTAGGTTTTGGCCTATACTTCCTATTAATATATTCTAGCAAATTATCAACCTCTTTTTGTATAATTTAGATAGAAGTAATATATAATAGTTGCGGTGTTTAATCCTGTCTTTTATTGCCGTAATAAAACATCTTCTCTACACTAACATCATCAGAATTATATTCTCCTCTTTTAGGATGAGATTCTTTCTTCTCCTCAACTTTCTGCGGTTCATTAGCAGGATCATCAACCTTCTGAGGCTCTTCAGCAGGATCTTCTACTTTCTGCGGTTCATTAGCAGGATCATCAACTTTTTGAGGTATATCAGCAGGGTCAGGTTTTCCCGCGTTTGTCTCTTTTCTTGCTTTAAGCGTTTCAACCTCTTGCCTCAAAGCACGGATCTCTTTTTCCAAAGCAAGCAGTGCATTCTTATAACCAGAAAGTTGATTTTCAAGATATGTCTTTGTTCTATCAATCATATTTCTTAGTTTGTCTGGGTCATCTGCAACAGCAGCAACATTCTGTTTCTCATCAGTCTCTTTCACTTCAATATGAGCTCCTGTAATCTCCTTATTCAGCATCTCTTGTGCTTTCTTAACAGCATCTTCTCTTGACTCAGTAAATCCCTGGTCTAATAACTCCTGAGCCAATTTATTTACTTTTTGTATATCTTCAATACTCATTTTAATCTAAAGTTTTTCTTTTCTTTTAAATATTTTTTTATTCTTAACCGGCAAAGCCGTTTGGAACCCTAAAAATCCTTCAGATTTTTATGGTTTGGTTGTTATAAACCCTTCTGCTCCTGAGAAAATCCTGTTCTTTGTCTTCTTCACTTCTTGTTTTAAAACCTCTCCAACAAAGATGATATGGTCGCCAGCATCAATCTCCTGCACAACCCTGCATTCAAGATAACCGTCTGCCTGCTTTATCCTTGGGCAGTCAATTGAATCTGCCTCTTCTTTCCCTAATCCGCTGTCTTTGAACTTGTCCATATCCTCTCCACTATGTGTTCCGCAGAACACAACCTCTTTCTCATATTTCAGATCCATAAAATTAACAACAAACACCTTGCTTTCCTTGATAATCTTAGAACTATACCTTGTCTTTCCAGCAGATATTGCAAACAGCGGAGGGTCCATGCTCACAGGCATGTGCCAGCAAAGAGTAAATATATTATCCTTAATCTTTTTATCAGGAGAAAACTTATCCTCGATCTCTGCTCTAGAACTTACAAGAATTGCCTGCATTGGTTTTGAAACATCGCTGACTTTCATCTATTATAAAGAACAAAAAAGGTTATATAAATTTTCCTAAATTCACGAAGGTTTATAAAAAAAGTTAATTATCTTTTTCTATGAAATATCATGCAGATGAAGACGGCAATTTAGTTGAAGAGCCAGAAAATCTTGTAGACAGATTAGAATTAGCATCTCCAGAGTATTCAGATAAGTTAGCTTCATTGATGAACTGGAAAGCTAACTTTATGACATATAAACATTTTCTTTATTCTTCTCCTTCTAAAGAAGAACATAAACGTGAAGGAAGACCTAACTGGGAAAAATATATTCAAGCAATAGGTTTTCAGCAAGGATTCATGGAAGCATTTCCAATGTTAGATAAAAGAGAAAAAAGGGATCTTACAGATGATCTTGTTGCAGTAGTCCAGTCAGATAGACCCTTTCTTGATACTTTAAACTCAGAAAAGAAAATAGGAAAATGTCAGGGCTGGATTGGAAGAGTTGAATCATATCAGATAACTGACATGGAAGATTCTGAGATATTTTCTCATGATGGAACAGTCCATCAAAGATTTATCTTAAACAACGCAAGAAAATTAACAGAAAAAGAACTTAAAGAATGGGATAGTGCTCATTTTACACAGATAGTTTTTCACGATCAAGTACAGGGAATATGGGATATATTAGATAAGATAGAAAAAAAGCCAAAAGGAGATAAAAGAGTGATGCTCTATGACAAATATCCAAATATTGATTACTATGTCTTGAAACATGAACTTAGTGAAGATGAAAAAGCAGTCGAGCACATAGATTATGAAGATGCTTGCAGTATAGATCTTCTACCTTATTATGGGGAAAAGCAGATTAAGGGATCTCAATTTGTTAAAGCAATGCGTTATAAAGACAGCAAAGATATTTATGGCCAGGTACTTATAGGAGAAGATAGAAGAAAGATAAAGACCATCTACAATGAGATAAATAAGATCTTAGCTTCTGCTTTTGAAGATGTAATTAAAGAAACCTCTGACTTAGAAGAGATTCATATGCAAATTGTAAAAGGATTAGATACTTGTTTGACACAAGAACAAAGAGAAAAAGCAAAAGATCAACATGAACCAATTAAGTGGTATAAGAAATTTATAGATGATCAAGGAATGAAATTGACTTCAAAAACAATAATTAACATATCTATATTGAGAGGAAGAGAGTTTGATAGGAACATTGAAGCAAAAATAAATAAAAAATTAGAATCAGCTTTGTCTTCTAGAGGTTATGTTTTAACTTCTTATGATCTTAATTATGGATGGGATTCAAATTATTGGGGAATGACTGGATGTCCTGCAAATTTATTTTTAGATACTTCAACTGAGATAGCATGGGACCCAGGATTATATCTTGGAGAACTTTTAATAAAAAAACCTTAAGAACAAAAATAAATCTCATCTTTTTCTTCAACAATTATCTTGTTTACCTTAAACAATCTATTAATAGTATCTTCAATAAGCTCTCTTTTAGGACTCTTCTTTAAAAAACTCAAAACAAATTTGTCTTTTCCAACTCTTTTTATCTCTTTCAATCCTTTTTCAATATCTTCAAAATTCTGTATTGCTGTAATTGAAATAACAATGTCAAAATAATCATCAGAATAAGGAATCTTCTCAGCAGGAGCCAGTTTATATTCAATCTCATCTTTCTTTCTTGCCCTTTCCAATAACTTAGGAGCAGGATCAATCCCATATCTTTTGCACTGCCAGCTTTCAGTTGTCAACCCTGTTCCGCAGCCAACATCTAATAATTTATCTGAAGCCTTAACCTTCAAATGCTCTGCTATTAACTTGACTTTCTTCATCTGCTCTTCTTTATGCAATTCTTCATATCCTTCAGATATCTCGTCATAATATGTCATATGGATAAGGTTTATATATTCATTAATATTCTTTACGGTTATGCAAGAAATACTCGAGAACCTAAAAAAGTTAACAGGAAAAAAACACATCCAGTTGACAGAAAGAGGAAACAAAGCAATCCAGATAGCTTTGGATCTAGCTTCTCAATTAGAAAAAACAACAGTTCTGATTCCAGACCAAGGCGGCTGGCTTACATACAAGAAATATCCAAAAAAATTCGATTTAAAAATAAAAGAAATAAAGACAAAGCAAGGATTACTGGATTTAGAGGACTTAAAAAAGCATGCAAAAAAAGATTCAATCCTATTGACATCTTCAATGCAGGGCTATTTTGCAGTGGACAACATGGATGAGATAATGAAGATTGCCTCTAAAAAAGGCTGCTTGGTTGTAAACGATGTTTCCGGCTCCATAGGAACAGATGCAGCAAAAGTAGGCAACCTATTAATAGGCTCTTTTGGAAAATGGAAGCCATTGAATTTGGAATACGGCGGATTCATTGCAACAGATGAAGATGAATTCTATGAAAACTTTGATGCCTCTTATTTTGATGAGCATATGTATGAAGATTTAATTAAAAAATTCGAAGAGCTCCCAGCAAGACTTGAAAACTTCAAGAAAACAAGAGCACAGATCTTAGATGACTTGCAGTCATTCAGCATAATCCATAAAGACAAAGACGGAATCAATGTAATCATCAAATTCGATGATGAAGAAGTAAAGCAAAGAATCATCGATTACTGCAAAGAGAACAAACTAGCATATACAGAATGCCCTAGATATATCAGGGTGAATGAGAAAGCTATTTCTGTTGAAGTAAAACGATTATAATTCCATTAACTTTTTATATCTATATGCTATATATGTTTTAATGGTAAGAAGATTTCATAATCCAAGAAAAAGGTTTGTAGCACCTCGTTCAGAAAGAATTGATATAGTTATCACACCTGAATTAAAAAGATTTCATGGGTTGCTTGAGGAAAAACTTCAAGAAGATTATGATTGGGGAACACGCAAAACAGAACTTCTATCTAAAGGGGTAATCAAGGAAGAAGACATTCTTACAGAAGAGAAGTTTGCACAACATTTTTCTGAAATTGACGTTACCTTAGATATAGAAGATATAGCAAATGAACATCCAGAATTGAGGATTGATTTGAGACCTCCTATAATGACTCGCGGCGGTATGGATGGTGTTGGATATAATGGAGCTGGAAGACTTGTCGTAGAAAAAGGAAACAAGGATTCAGAAAATTATTGGGTATATGATTATGATTTTGTGTTTCGTACTGGAACTTCCCCCGAAGATCATATTGGTACAAGCGGATTACTTACTCTTGTTGAACTTACATTAGGTTCGTGGAGAGGATCTGTTGGTAATAAAACCAAGCAGCGCTTAAGACCTCAAAAATTTTTCCGCAGATTAAAACCTCTTGGTATTTATTTTGATAGCAAGAAAATTGGATTTATCTATATATTATCAGCAGACCTATATAGCACAAAAGCACAAGCTCAAGATGAAGAATCTCCAATAGGAGATGTAATAAAAACTTTCTATAAGCATAACGGGCTATTATTATCTTATAACAAGTTTCCTTCTAGAGATGCTTTTGTAAAAAACATGAAACAACAATTAGAAGAAGTTGGAGATGACCAGTATAGGCTTAAATCACCTAAAAAGAAATCAGACAAATTAGTTCCTGTACGATAAAACCACAAGTTAAAAAACGCGAAGCTTTTTTAACTTCGTTTTTAATTTTCAAAAACGTAACCTTAATAAATAACAATCTAATTTTTCTAACTATGGCACAAGTCAAAATCTTAGTTCAAGGATATACATCTGAAGAGTCAGGAGAGGAAAAAACCCAATGCACAATAACCTTGATTCAAGACAAAGATATCAACATGGTTGTTGACCCGGGAACATTAAAAGACAGGCAAATTCTAATCAATGCATTGAAAAAAGAAGGATTATCAATAGAAGATATAAACTATGTCTGCATAACCCATTCTCATATGGATCATTATAGAAACATTGGAATGTTTCCAAATGCAAAAGCATTGGATTACTGGGGAATCTGGGAAAAAGATACAGTTGATGACTGGAATCCTAAATTTTCAGAGGATATTGAAATAATAAAAACACCAGGACATAATTATGATGCCATTACTTTGTTAGTCAAAACAGAAAAAGGTATTGTTGCTGTTGCAGGAGATGTTTTTTGGAAAGAAGACGAACCAGAAGATGATCCTTATGCATCTAACAAGAAAAAACTAGAACAAAGCAGAAAAATAGTTAAAGAAAAAGCAGATTTCATAGTTCCAGGACATGGAGATATGTATGAGGTAAACTAAAATGGTAACAATGCCAGAATCAATGGATGAATGTTTTTACTTTACTAACAGAACAATAGATGATGGAAAAGGGACTATCATTGCATGGGTCAAGAAGCCAATGTGTCCAAAATGCGAAAAAGTAAAAATGGGAAAGCCAGTTGACCCAAAAACAGGAAAAGTAAAATCAAGAGCAAAAATCTACACATGCAAGGAATGTGGATATGAAGTAGATAAAGCAGAGATGGATCCAAATCTAAAAGTAGAGATTGAATACAAATGTCCTCATTGCGGTGATGAAGGAGAAGCAACTACTGAGTACAAATTAAAATCTTGGAGAGGAGTCAAAGCGTATGTCTTCACCTGCAACAAATGCGGGGAAAAGATTGGCATCACCAAGAAGATGAAGAAGCCAAAGAAATAACTTTTTAAATTGCTCTTTCTTTTATATTTGTTATGTCTTTAGAAGATTCTGCAGAAGATAATTATAATAAGATCATGACAGGAGATGTTAAATCTTGTAGTGAAGAATCTGAGAAAAGAGGTTTTGAGGAATATGATTTGCCTTGTAATATCTGCGAAGAGGAAGGCGAATGCTTATTCTATTTATTTACAATTGAAGATAGTGATAATCCAAGAGAAATATTGGAAGACACACCTTCAAATACAATCCAAAAATATATTGAACATCTCAATTGGAAAAATGGATTCTATCTAACTTATAGTACCAAAGACAAGCAAGGAAGATCTATGAAACAAGTAATAGAAAAAAAGATTTCATTACTTGAGACAATTCTAAAAGAAAGAAAAAACAAAGGTTTATAAATTTAAAATTAACTCAATCCGTTATGCCAAAAAAATTTTACATTACAACAGCTATTGCATATCCAAACGGGCCTCCGCATCAGGGCCATGCATTAGAGATAATCCAGGCAGATGCTTTAGCTAGATTCTACAAGCTTCTAGGAAAAGATGTTTGGTTTCAGACAGGAACAGATGAGCATGGAACTAAAAACTGGCAGACAGCTAAAAAGCAGGGAAAAGATGTAATTGATTTCCTGGATGCAAATGTAAAAGTATTCAAGGATTTATACAAATTACTTAATGTAAATTATGATAATTTTATCCGAACAACAGATGAAAAAACACATTATCCAGGAGCAATAAAACTAGGGGAAGCTTTAGTTAAAGCAGGAGACATCTACAAGAAAAAATACAAAGGAATGTACTGCACTGGCTGCGAAGCATTCAAGACAGAGAAAGAACTGGTTGATAAAAAATGCCCTGAACACCCAACAAGAGAGATAGAAGCAATAGAAGAAGAAAATTACTTTTTTAAACTTTCAAAATACAAAGACCAAGTCATAGATATCATCAAAAGGAACAAATACAAAGTTGTTCCTGAAATCAGAAAAAATGAAATTCTATCCTGGTTAAAACAAGCAAAAGACATTTCATTCTCAAGACCAAAAACATCACTGCCTTGGGGAATTCCTGTTCCAGGAGATCCATCACAAATAATGTATGTCTGGTGCGATGCTCTGTCTAATTATATAACAGGAGTTGGCTATGGACGTGAAGAAGATGAATTCAAAAAACACTGGCCAGCAGACATCCATGTCATTGGAAAAGATATCCTAAGATTCCATGCAGCTTTCTGGCCTGCAATGCTGATATCAGGAAAAGTTCCTCTGCCAAAAGAGCTGTTTGTACACGGCTGGGTATTGGCAAAAGGCGGAGCCAAGATGAGCAAATCAACAGGAAATGTAATTGAACCTTTTGATCAGATCAAGATCTTCGGAGTTGACCCTTACAGGTTCTACATCCTGAACTCAATGCCAATTGACGGAGACGGAGAATATTCAGAAGATTTGGTAAGAGAAAGAATAAACACAGAACTGGTTGGAAACTTCTCAAACTTCTGCTACAGAGTTCTGTCTTTCACAGAGAAAAACTACAAATCTGAGATAAAAGATTCTGATCCAACTCCAATGGTGACTGAGATCACTGCAAAATTCGATGATATAAAAAAATCCTATGAAGAATACGACTTCAAAAAAGTAATTGAAGGCATCCTGGCAGTCTCAGCTCTAGGCAACCAATACTTCCAGCAAAAAGAGCCATGGAAAAACCTGGAAACCTCTCATGAAGTTCTAGGAACCTGTGTTAATATTGTAAAAAACCTATCTATATTACTGCAGCCAATCATACCAGAAGCAGCTGAAAAACTGCAGAAACAATTAAAACTTAAGAAACTGACTTGGAAAGATTTGAATTTTGATTTGAAAAACCATAAGATTGGCAAGCCAGAGATTTTGTTTCAGAGAATTAAATAAACTTTTTATAAACTAACTTCTATCTTTCTTTTATGGCGCTAAATGTTAGACTTGCAAAAGTACAAGGATCAAGAGAAAGAAGAGAATTAGAAGAAAGATTAGGCTTAGCAAGAGAATTTTTATTCACTCCAACAGATGATGAAGTATTGCAGCAAGTAAATGAAAATGCTATAAAGTTTGAACAAAGAAAAATAGCTGAAATGGAAGCAGCAGGCAAAGAAATTCCAGAAGCATATAGAAATCAAGATTTGAAATATATTAAATAAAATGTCAATAGATACTGTCTGTAAAGACTCTAAACCTAAAATAAATGTCAGGCTTGCAAAAGTATCAGGAGCAACCCGATGCAGATATCAAAAGCCAGATTTACCCAAACTTATTGCTCCAACATATGAAGACATACTCGAAGAATCTTATCAATATTTTAAAAATTATAAAATAAAATGTCAATAGGTGATAAATGATGGAATATCTATCAAAACTTCATTTACCAGAAGATAGAATAGAAGAGATTTCTGATTTATTAGGCTGTTCTATAACTGAAGAGCCAGGAAAATATAAAGTAGCTCTTGGAGATTATCGTTGGAGATATAATATAGAAAAAGATCTCACACCAGAACAAGAAACAATTCTTGAAGAGAGGGGAATAGAACCTCTAGAAGAAGTTTCAAAAAAAAGAGCAAAAGAACTTGAATTAATTAACTAGCTTCAGCCAAATTATTGCAGGCTAATTGCAGATATTTGTCATTTATTTTTGCGCAAACACTAAAATCATTCCATTCTGTTGCAGCAGTCACATAGCAGCTGTCAGCTTTTAGCTCAGATACAATCTCATCGCAATACACGCTTTGCTTTGCACTCTCAGCAACAGCTTTATAGCAGCTGTCTTTTACATTCTGCTTTGTCTGCCTTGAACAGTAGCTGGCAGCACTGCCTGGACTTGCCTTTGCCAGTTCCTTTGCTTCCAGCACAACATCAGTCAGTGATTCTGCAGCAGCAGGAGCAATATACACTTCAACTTCTTTGCAGTCAGCCCTGCAATTATCACTTGTTTCTCCGCCTTCGCAGATATCATTTCCGCAGCAAGGCCTTACTCTTTGATTAACACATACATAGCTTGTTTCCTTTCCGCAGTAATCTATAGTGCATGCATCCTTGTCATCGCAGCTGTCAGGGCATGTTATCTCTTCCACAACAACAACAGCCCCTCCTGGAATCTCTTCTTTAACCAAAGGCTTTACTTCCTCTACTTCTCTTTCATAGGCAAAAGTGACTGTCTCAACAACCTCTTCCTCCCCCATTATGTTGAAGATGAACAATATCCCTGCAATCAAGACAACAATAATCAGCACAGCAACAAGAACACCTTTTAATGGAATTGGTTTTCTAGGCTTTTTCTTATAAACAGCATCAATCGCTTTATTAATATCCCTTACATCATAACCGCTTCTTATAAGAAAATCCCTAATTGTCTTAATATCATAACCAGCAGCCAACTGCTTTCTAACATAAGGTTCTAATCTTAATGCCATTTAAGTAATGATAAACTCATTTGTATATAAAAGTTTCTACCTATTTAGATTAAAAAATGCGCGATTTACAAAGGAAACTAAATTTTTTCTCCCCACGAAAGTTAAGGGGAGAAAAAATTTACCCAAAATGATATGAGTATCATAATTTCCATCTCAATTTATCGCAAAGTTTATAAAGGGTAAATAGATATTTTTACCTTGAGGGGAACAATAGTGGAAAAAAGAGGGCAGATAACTCTATATATAATACTAGGGATAGTAATTCTGTTGTTATTCGCATCTTTCTTATACATCCGTTCAATTGTAGTTGAAAAAGAGCTAGAGCCAGAAGCAATTCCAGCAATAACAGAGATACCTTCTGAAGTAAGGCCTGTAAGGCTTTTTATTGAAGACTGCATCTATGCAATATCAGAAGATGCCTTCAGAAAGATAGGTGACCGCGGCGGATACATAAACCCATCTGATTACGGCATTGTAACAAGCTCTATCAATCCAACAGAAGCAGAAGGCCTTAAATTCTCTCTAGGCTCAGATATGGCAATCCCTTACTGGCATTTTCTTAAGTCTCCAAACAAATGCACAGGAGACTGCTCTTTCAGCTCCATGAGACCTTCTTTAACCATGATTGAATCCCAGGCAAAGGATTATATCAATAAAAAACTAATCTCCTGCTTGAACTATGAATCATTTATAGAGCAGGGCTTTGAAATACAAGAAAGCCCTGCATCAGCTACAGTCAGAATCGAAGATTTTGATATCAGCATCTTTGTCAATTATCCTGTTGAAATAAAAAGAGGAGACATTTCCCACAGGATTGAGGATTTCTATGTATCCCTTCCAGTTGAATTCAAAAGAATCTACAACTTTGCCACAGAAATAACAAACACACAAGTAGAATACAATTTCCTTGAGAACCAGATCCTAAATGTTATCTCAGCATTTGCCTCTACTGACTCAGATGCTCTGCCTCCAAAGACAGATATGGAATTTAATTTTGCAGGAGGCACAATCTGGTCAAAGACAATAGTAAAACAAGATGTGCAGTCCCTTTTGATGACTTATACAGGAGCCTTGCAAATCCCCTTCACACTAAACCATGACCCAAGAATCATTGCAGGAGATGATGTAAAAACAGCTTTCTATGCAATGGACGTCCCTCTAAACTATGATAAAAAATACAATGATTTCGGAACAACCTTTGACTATCTTGGATGGTGGCCAATCTACTTTGACCTTGACTGCAAAGGCGACATATGCGAGCCAGAAAAGATGAACAACCCCTTGCTTACATTAGTGGGGGTCCAGAGGTATTCCTTTAGCTATGATATATCCTTCCCTACTGTTGTTGACATATCAGACCCCTATGCATTTGACAGAAGAGGCTATTCTTTTAAGTTTGCATTGGAAGGCAATGTAAGAAACAACCAGCCTATTGTGGCAGACTTCCCTGGCTATGAAACATCCTTTGTTCCTACAGGAACACAGTTCTGTGATTTTGACTTGAGAAACAGCGGAGATATAAGCATCAAAATAGAAGATGCATTAGATCCTGCAAAAGGAATATCAAAAGTCCAGGTTACATATACTTGCGGAGAAGAGAGCTGTTTCACAGGAATGACAGATGAAAACGGAGAATTAACCACAAAACTTCCTGGCTGTTTAGGGGGTGTTGTTTCCTTTATACATAATGATTATTTTATCCCTGCAAAACCACTAACAACAAGAATAGGCAGAAATGAATTTGTTGTAACACAAGCATATCCTTATGCTAATATAAACATAACAGTAAAAAGCCTTCCATACACAATCAGGAGCAATAAACTAAGTGATCAGCCAATACCTCTTAGAGAGAAAGAAATAGCCATCTTGGGCTTTGAAAGAATCCCAAGCACACCAGGAGATCCAGAGTTAGTCTCAGCAGTGCAGTTCAAGGGAAACCAAACAGAGCCTTCTGTACTGCAAAGAATAGTTCCAGGAACCTATGAACTAACTGGCAATGTAATACTCAAGCAAAAAGTTGTGATTCCTAAAGACAAAAGAAGCACAGGAGCAGATTGGATTTCACGGCAATTAGGCGCAAAGAAAGAGTACACTATTCCAAAAGTTGTATTCGATGAATATCCTTCAGGAGGAGCAATCTTAAATGAAAAGACAGGACCTCTTGAAGTAACTCCTAAAGACCTCTATGAAAGCAAGGAAATCATATTCTATGTGATAAGCCCTAACCTTCCAAGAAAAGTAGAAGAAGCTGTGCCTAACATAGAAAAACTTTCAGCAAAATTCAGAAAACATATTGAGCCAGAATATGAATAAGACAATAATAACACAAGCCATTGTAATGATTTTGCTAATCCTATCTCTCCCTATAGCTTATGCAGCAACAACCTTTGAGATGACCAAATACAGCGGAGACAAGGATGTGAACGGCTATTTTGAAGAATATGACAGATGGTTTCTTGTAGCAAATGCAGAAGTTGATGGTGATTCTGAAATAACACCTAACCAAGTAAAGATAAATAAAGAATTTCCATTCCAGGAATGCACAAGAACAGCAGGCAATCTCTTCACATGCACTTATACAGGAGAATATTATACACTGCCTATTAGCACATATCCAGCAACATTCACACTTCATTCAGATACAGGAGTTGTGTTAAAGACAGTTGAAAAAGACATGACAATTGACAACCTTGCTCCTGAAATAACACTGACAGGAGATGTTGTCCAGGACCTGCAGGAAGTTATAATCCCTCTTAAAGTAACAGACAGGGCAAATGAAAATGAATTTACAAGATGCTCTGGAATATCAAGAATAGAATTCCTGGACGGCTCTAGATTACTGCATGAAATAATTATTGACTCTCCAGAACAATGCATTTTTTCCAATACAACAATTGTCTCACTTTCTTACTCAGATACAATACTGATAAAAGCATATGACAGGATGGGTTTTGTTGCATCAGAGACAATAACAGGCTTTATCCATGACAACAATCCTCCAATAATACTTCCAAATTCCTTTGAGCTTCTTAAAGATGGAATCCCTATTGGAAACTCAGCTCCAGGCGAGCCTTTTAAGGCAGTCATCAAGATAAAGATAGAAGACGATACTGTTCAGAATCTTGAAGCAAGAGCTGATCTGTCAGATATAGGAGCAGGCTCAGATATAACAACCACTGACTGCATTGAAGATGGATTCTATATAACCTGCACATGGAGCGATGTAAATGTTGACATATCTGCTGGAAAAACAGCTCATCTTTTCTTCCATGCAACAGATGCATACGGCAATCAAGCAGCTCCAGCACTTGTAACAAGAGACTTCAACATTGATACAGATGCTCCTGAGATAACCTTTATTGGAACAGATTATGCTTTTGAAGGCAAAAGCTATATCGGAGACAAGCCAGTTGACATAATTGTTAAGCTTACTGAAACAGGCTCTGGAATCTCAAGCAGCCAGATATCCCTTTACCTGTCTTTGATAAATCCAGATTATGGAAACGATGTAAAAGCAGACAGATGCGACCAGGCTGGAAGCACATGGACATGCAGATGGCATAACCTAACAACCACAAAATCCCATGGAAGCTCTCTTAGTGTATTTATTGTAACAGCCAGGGATAATGCAGGAAACATAGCAACAGGAACAACCTCTGCAAACATTATTGTTGACACCCAAGATCCTATCATAGATTCTGTTGAATGGGTTGCATTTGAAGAAACACAAAGACCAGAAGGCGTTGCAGTTTCCCATGATTCATTAGCTGTTGTTGTACAGGGAACAGATGAAGCAGGAATAAGAGCTATAGGAAATTTCTCAGGAGTCTATGACCATATTGATGCAGATGAGCTTCCAGCAACAGAGTGCACTAAAACAGGAAATGAATTCCAATGCTACTGGAATATCCCTTCTATTAAATCAGGCTATGTAAACACAACAATGGATATCAAGATTCTTGATTCAGCTGGAAACTTTGACACTGCAGATAAATCCATTGAAATATTTGCATTAGAAGACGATGAATATCCAGATTACTGGACAGTTGATTCTGTTAATATCCAGCCGTCAAAAGGCATTGACACGCAGCTGGCTATGATAGTTGAGCCAAGAGTCTATGCAGTTGTTGATTTAAGCACTGACTCAGAAGCAGAGATAGTTGACATCAGCATCAGGGAATGCACAGGAGACGACTACGAAACTTTTGTAGAGGGAGAAGGAATATTCAACAATGGAAGAGGAACAACCAATCCTTATCTTGTATTCCAGTTTGACGATGCTGACTATCCAATCAAAGATTCTCCATTGAAATTCAACTGCACAATCGAGCTTGTTTCCCTTTACAATAACCAATTATCCTATATAGAAGAGGAAATTATAGAGATAGCTGTCCCGCTCTACTCAAACCGCCTTGGAGAAGCAAGTTCAGAAATCAAGGAGAAGATAAAAAAATCAAAAGATGAGTTTATTGATTCTTGGTGGGCAGACATTGACAAATGGAGAAATTATATGGGCTTGGCAGAGCAGATATGCGATGCGATACTTGCTCTCCAGGATCTAGAAGTAATAATAGGTACAGTTAAATTAGCTGTTGATGACATAGGAGCACCAGGAAAAGCAGTATCTATAGCAGCATGCATGACAGAGGAGTTTGTTGGTGAAACGAAGGAAGGCATGTATGGAGAAGTAACAAAATTCTGCAAATTCTGGAACTGCAGGTTATCCCCTGACCCAGAAAAAGAAAAAGGAGCCTGGGGTGTTGTTGGAGGATGGCAAGAAACGGGAAATTGGATATTAAATTTATGCGGTGGAGATATTGCAAACAGATGGTTTGGAGGAGCAAAAGACAAAGCAAAAGACCCAAATGAATACCTGAATGCAAAAGACAATCTTTTTGTTGCTGTTGCAACACTCTGCATCCCTGGAATCTTAGCTGCAGCTGAGAGATACAGGCAGATAGGATGCAGGCACATAATCTGCTTAAAAGGATCTGCCAACACAGGAGTCTCAACCCATGCCTGCGATGAATTAAAACACTATGAAATATGCAAATATCTTGTAGGAGAATTGTTTAATGCATGCCCAATAACAGCCGTATTCTCTAATATTATCAATTCAGTAAAACAAGCACTATCAGAGCCATTGACAGTCATAGGAGTCAGTATAGAGGCTGTTTGTTTATATCTTTGTGCAACCAATCGTAAAAGAAACGCAGCATGTAGAATATATGAGTTACTCATAATGGGAATTGAGCTATACGAAGATGTAGTAGGAATCCTTGAGCCAGATAACTATATCTACACAGCAGGAGAAGATTACTGCAAAACAGCAGAAAAGCTATTAAAATGAATAAGAAAATATTGATTGGAATAATGTTGATGTTTTTGTTAGTTGTAATTCCTCCTATATTATCTCAAATCGAAAAAGATCCAGCTTTCAGACAATTGGTTCTTGAGGGAAAAGTTAAACCAGAAGGTTCAACAGGTTATATTATCACAACCAAGAAAGAAGATCCTACTCTTGATGATAAATACGAAAGCCTTGTCCATGTTAAAAAAGAAAAAGAAAGGGTATATTTTTGGAATAGAAATTCACTTGCATGGGGTATTACAGAATATTCTTCAATAGAAACAGCAGCAGGAATCCTAACTAAAGAAGGGGAATACACTTTAGTAACTGACACTGGAATTGAAACCAAACAGCTGCCTAGAGAAAAAACAACTGTATTCGAAGCAGTTTATCAAAATGTTAAAGACGAAAAAGATAAATTTACTGATACTTATTCTAACATTAAAGATTCAAAAGAAGAATTTGAAGCCCAATTAAAAAAGGATGCAGAAGGAACCGATTACAAATTAGTTTCTGTTAAAGAAGTAACAAAAGAAGTAGCAGTAATCTCTCCTAAAAAATATGAATTAAGGCCAATGGCAGGAGGTCAAGCATACTGGCTGTTAATAAATGGAAAACGGGTTGAAACCCTTGTTGGAGAAAATGCTGTGTTAGATGGAAGAAAAAAGATTTTTAAACTTGAAGTAAGCGATGCAAAAAGGCTTGCAGGAACCAACTATAAACCTACCAGCTTTGTTGACGGGACTGGCAAGCCAGTCTATGAGAGAGGAGGAGATTATTATTATTACAAAAATAATGCACTAGTTAAGAATCCGCCTGAACTTTATATAAAGCAGACAAAAAGGGATGCAATATTTGACAAAAATGCAGACATATTCATACAAGTTGACCCAATTACTAAAGAAAAATTAGACAATGTATTAATTAGAGATACAGATCGTAAGGAATATACAACAACCCGTGCAGGATATCAAGATTTAGTAGATGCTCTAAAGAATATTGATGGTGTAAAAAACCCAGTCATAAAAGAAGGTGTTTTAGAAGTTCAAGATAAAGATGGAATGGTTATTGCAAAACAATACAAAGATACTGTTGAAGATATTGTTGCAGAAGAAGAAGCAAGAATAACACAATCTGATTTCAAAAAAGGAGAACCATATAAAGAAGTTATCAAAGGAGACTGGTTCACAACAACAATCGAATATCAGGATATAAAGACAAAGGAAAAAGATAAAGAAGGAAATCCAAAACTAGAAAGACAAATAGTTAATCATATCATGAACTTTGATAGTGATGGTACACCGATAAGTGCTGAAAGAATCTATAAAGTGGACAAAGAAACAGGAAAACAAAAACCTGATACATATGATATAGATTTAAAAAACCGGAACTCAGGAGAACCATGGGAGTATGTAATCAAAGAAAAAGACAAGTCAGCATCTGTAGTCTTTGTAGATGAGAACGGAAAAACATTAGATCCTCCTATGTTTAGAGGAGATCCTGATCTTATACAGAAACTAAAAGACCAAGGCCAACACAGGAATCATGCAGCATATACAGTAAGTTTAACCTTTGATATTATCAATTATCTGTCAGCAGAAGGACAAAAGCTGGCACAATTAGGAAGATACGACCTAGGATCTTTCTCAAACCTGCTGCCAAAAGCAGAGAACTGGGCAAAATGGAGAGAAGATATGGACAAGTTCTTTGCAAAGCTTGGCCTGGATATAGAATACTGGAAATCAGAGATCTGCGGAAGATGGTTTGACATGGACCCAGATGCAAAAGGAACAGTGTTTGTAGACACACCAGGTGGATTGAAAAAAGCAGCAGCCCATATCGAGGCAAAAGTAAGCTCAAAAGTAATCCTGCCTGATGGCACAACACAATATATCTATAAAGTATCTGCTTATGTAGCTCCTGCTTTCAAAGAAGGCGCAGAAGACACAGTATTCAATATAGAGCTGAGAAAAGGAATAACCTATCTTGAATTGCTAGAAGAGGATGTAACAAGAAAACCAGGAGGATCATGGTCAGCAGCAGGCCCTGGCATGCTCTTTATCTACAATGAAACAAAATTCAGCAAAGCATGCATACATCTCATACAAAGAGGAACATTCAGTGAGTTTGAAAATGAATTAGAGAACAAAAGATATTTTTGCACTTCAATACCAAAATATGATTAAAAAACAGCTAAAGCAATTTATAGAATCATTCAAGCTAAAGTTCAATTTCATACAGATAATCTTCTATGACCTATTATTCTATGCAATAGTCTATCCTTCAACCTATCTTGCAGGAAAAATAATCACAAAACAAGGCTCAAAGATCAGTCCAGAGTCCTTAACCCAAGAAGCAATGGCTCAGATAACACCAGACCAGCTAAAGCTCTTAATGGCAGATGTAAACACATTAATGTTCACAACAATAATAGTTGGAATACTTTTAGCAGTAATCTTATTATTATCCTGGTCTTTCACAAGAGGGATGATATATTCAACTTTGCTGAAAAAGAAATTCACAAAAAAATACTTCAAAAAACTTATTGGATTAAATCTGTTTCTTGCAGTCATCTTAATCCCAATCTTGCTTTTCATCTCAGGATTATTAAAAACAAAGATAATTGCATTGATGTACGCATCTACAATATTATTAACTGCACTGATATATTTCATAGCATTGATCTTCATAAAACTAACAAAAACAAACAAGGTTTTTGAGTCAATTGGAAATGCCTTGGAATTCGGAGCAAAAAACATCCCAAAACTGTTAATACCAGGAATCCTGATACTAGCAGCAGGCTACATAATAAGACTATTAAGCACATTAGCACCGCAGATACTGATAATCTCTGTCCTGCTCTATGCAGCTTACATGGCATGGGCAAGGATATATTTTGTATCAGAAGTTGAAAAAATAAAATGAGAAAGAAAGGACAGATAACACTTTTCATCATCTTAGGTATAGTTCTGCTTCTTGGAATAGGTTTATTCCTTTATTTAAGACAAGCAACAACAGTATTTACACCAGAGCGCGTTGTCCCGCCCGAGCTGAAACCAATTGATACTTTTGTTAGTGATTGCATTAATAATATAGCAACAGACGGAGTTAATATTCTAGGTGCTAATGGAGGCTTCATCAGGTTCCCTGATGAAATAAGTTCTGACCAAAGGTCATATCTTGGAGGAAGTCCCTTGTTCCCTTCAATAAAGGTCCCTCTCTGGCATTTCAGAGGCCAGACAAGATATCCTTCTGAGGATTATATGAAGGAAGACCTTGCCCATTACATTGATCAAAACCTTGATGAATGCCTCAGCAACCTAGAACCATTCCAAAACCAGTTCACTATCCAGGAACTGGCTCCAAGAGCTATCACCGTTGACCTGACAGACGAATCAGTCAAAGTCACTCTTGATTACCCATTGGAATTCACTTCAAAAGCCGAACAAAAGGTAACAAGGATAAACCAGTTTGTAGGAGATGTTCCAGTCAGATTAAAGACAGTATATGAGCTTGCAAAAGAGATAGTGCTCCAGGAGCTAGATGATAAATTCTTGGAAGAAAGGACAATAGACCTTATTGCTTTAGACCCAAGAGTCCCTTACACAGACATGGAATTCACCTGCTCTCCAAAGATATGGTATGTTGATGATGTAGAAGCAAGGATAAAAGACCTGCTCCATTATAATCTTCCTTCAATAAGGATTGAAAAAACAGATTACTTAGATATTCCAGATACAAGGCCTTATGTCCAGAACCACTATATCTGGACAGTAACAGACCTGAACTACAGAAACACGCATGTCAACCTCAACTATGATCCAACATGGCCTATTGAGCTGCAGATAAGGCCAAATCAAGGAACATTCCTAAAATCAAATGCACAAAGAAGCGCTGACCTCATGTCTTTCCTTTGCATACACATGTGGCACTTTACCTATGATGTAAAATATCCAGTTATGGTAACAATAACAGACGATGCAGCCAGAAACCACAACCAATACACCTTCAACTTTGCATTCGAAGTCAGCATCAACCACAATGAGCCGGATAAGACAAGCTTTGGCATAACAGAGTTTGACTTCCAGCAAAGAGCATCCTCAGAAGAGTTCTGCGCAGAAGAAGCAACAACCCTTATAAAAGTAAGGTCATGGGAAAACGTTTCAACACCAGACATTAACTTCTATGAAGAGCTTCCAGGTGTTAATATCTCCTTTACATGCATCAGATTCAACTGCCCAATGGGTGTAACTGAAAGAAAATTCCACGGCATTGAAGATGCATTTATCCAGGAGCTGTTCCCAGTCTGCGTAAACGGAGTTGTAAGAGGAACAAAACAAGGCTATGAAGAAAACTTTGTCTTTGCAACAACTGATAAAGAAAAGACAGTTGATATTTACTTAACTCCAACAATACTCAAAGATATCACTTTTGTAAAGCACAAAGCCTTCCTTGACTCAGATTTGGTCAGGCAGGAAGAGTCACTGGATGATGACCAGTCAGTCATAATAACAATCAAAAGAAAAGGCCTGCAAAGCTCAGCAATCTATCCTTCAGAAGAAGAAATCCTATCCCAGCTAAAATTCCATGCAAAATGGGATTATGAATATGAGATTGAGGCTTACTTGGCAGATGACAGGGGAATATACGGAGGATATATGGGAAAATGGACACCTGCCTGGAATGATTTAAGAAGAGCAAAACAAATAAAATTCCATGTTGTTGAATTCCCATTCTCAAGAGATGAGGAAAAACAGCTTCAATATCTAACTAATATTGAGAAAAAATCAAAATTAGTGCCTACTCCAGAACTGATAAGATGAGAAAAATAACAGCAATCATAGCATTAGTGATGATTCAGCTAATGATAACAATGCCGCTAGTCTCTGCTCTGCAAATATCAGGCATCAAAGCAGAAGACATAACAGACAGCTTTGCAGTCATCACATGGCAGACAGACGAGCCTGCTGACTCAAGAGTCTTCTACGGCACAGACAGAGCAGCCCCTTCTGATGTAGAAACAAATATTGAGAGGATATTTAATCATTCAATCTTCATAGGCAATCTTGCTCCATCTACTACTTATTATTACAAAGTAAAATCAGTGTCAAGCACAGACACAGAAGAAGATGACAACAATGGAGGAATGTACGCTTTCCAAACACCTCAGAGAGACACAACCCCCCCTCATATTGATGTTGACATTCCGCAATACATAAACAGCCCAAGAATAGATATTGTAGGAACAACAGAACCTCTTACAAGACTAGAGCTTTATATCAACGGCATACTAAGAAGGACATTCAACCCAAAAGAAAGAAGAGAATTTAATTTCCTTAATGTTGAATTAACAGCATTCCAGCCAAATGAGATAAGATTGGCAGCAACAGACTCAGCAGGCCTTACAACTGAAAAAACATTCACAACAACAGTTGACTTGACTATCCCTGAAATAACACTTGACGCATTGCCTTCTATGACAACAGACCCATCTATAGTGGTTTCAGGAACAATCTCAGAAACATCTTTCTTGGAAATCTACAGGAATGAGGAGCTGGTTTCAGGAGGAAGAATAAAAGATTTTGAAATAACCATAAATCTGGTGGAAGGAGAAAATACAATAAGATTAAAGGCAATTGACCAGGCAGGCAATGTTGATGAAGAATCAGCTTCAATAACACTTGACACAACTGCTCCAGAACTGAAAAACCTAAAGCCAGCAGACACAACCTTCTTCTATGAAGGAGCAACACAAGTGGATATAAGCGGAAATACAGAGCCATTCGCAAAAGTTGAAGTATATATAAACAAAGCTCCAGACGGCAATCCTCATCTAAAAGGCCAGGCAAGCTCAACAGGACGTTTTGAATTTGATTATGTTGATTTAGAAGGAATCTCTTTTGGACCTATAACTATAAAAGGAGAATTAAATGGAGAATACATTCCCGTTTCCCCAGAAGAACTTGAAGAAGAAGTTGAGATCCTGGAAGAGCAGGAAGCAAGAACAATTAAAGTTACTTTTGTTGTAACAGACCAGGCAGGCCACACTGCTCAGGAAGAAATAAGCTATACAATAGGAACATGCTATGCAGGAGGAGCAAACTGGGATATAGCAAATTTAATCGAACACCAATCTCCATCCATGCTTAATCCAGCATCACTAAAGCAAGGCACTGGAATAATCTCAGCAGTATTCAATCTCTCTTACCAAGGCTTTGGCTCAAATGCAAGCATAATAGATGTTGAGTTTGTAAAAGCCTGTGAAGCAGATATGATGAAAAAAGGAAAATATGAAATAAGCTGCAGAATACTTCAAGATCCTCCAAATGTAAGAATCTCAAATGATAGGAAAAACATGTGGTATCTTGTATACAACCTTAATGCATTATCAGACTATGAGGAGGAGTTCCTTGAATGGCCTATAAAGCCAGGAGATATTGAAGATGAAATCCTTTTCCCATTTAAAATAAAGATTACCTATTCCCACAAGATAGACGATGAGCAGATAACAGAAGGCCAGACAACCTGCAGAACATTGGCTTTTGCAATTGACACAAGCAGGATTGACCCAAGAGATGTTCCTCTTGTTGACTGGCTGATAGAAGAAGGCCCAGAAATCCTCAACAAGACAATAAACAGGATAAACGAAAACCTCGATAAGATCAACCAGGCTGTACGAATCAGCGCAATCGCCTGCTTTGCAGGCTTTGCAGTAAGAATAATAGCAAGAGGAATAAGAACATGGAAATCCTGGGCAGATTACAGATTAGATAAAGTGATGAAGGATGATGACGGAACAAAATGCCCTCCACCAGGATCTGGAAAAGCAAATCCAAAGCACAAGCTTACTCCTGACGGCAAATTGACAAAAGGCATGACCCAGGATGATCTCACCAACACAGAGCTGGAGGAGAGATGTAAATCAGCATTCAAAGGCTGGAATTATGAAGCATCTGCTTACAAATTCTTCAGATGGTCTTGCGACAGGTTCTTGTGCAGCTCAGCTCCAGCAGCATGGACATCTGGAAAATCACCAGAAGAGGTAGCAGTCAGGATAGAACGAAGCATACTGTGCTCAAAAACAGAAGGAACAGAAGGACTAATTCTGATGAGGCCTTCTGCAGAAGAATGCAAGGAAAAAACAGCCTCAAAAAAACCACTTTGCTGGATCTATAAAGGAGATTATTATACTTACAAAGCAGATGCAAAAGGAGAAAATGTAATTTTAAAAATAGATGATGATATATCTCCTGTATCTAAAAAAGAAATAGAGGTTGTAGGAAAAGGAAGAACAGTGCAGTTATCCAAAGAAGAAACAGTAACATGCAAGAAATTATGTAAAGGAGAAGGCTATGAAGAAAAAGAGAGCGGATGCAAAGATTCTACAACAGCATCAAAAATCATCGCAGGAGAAAAAGACCCTGTAACTGGATTAGTAAAACAGCCATTCAGCAGGGTAATAACAACAGCAAAAGAGTGTTTAGATAGAGATGAAATATGCCTTTGCACAAAAAAGGATCCAGAAAATACCCTTGCTAACCCGCCGCAAGATACATTAGATCTAGTAGAAAAGACAGTCAGTGCTGGAGACTTAAAAGACTTCTGGGATTATCGTTATGATAAGCTAGGTTATTCTTATAATAAATATGTCTATTACGAAGGAAGAGACCAGTCTGCCTGCTTTGGAGCAAACAGCTTTATCTCTCCAGGAGAGGCTTATCTAGATCCATCCAATACAGTGCCTGCATTCCAGTGCCTTTGCACAACACAGATAAGAAACAGGATATTATTATTAAGAAACATACTGCAGGGGCTTTACAACTGCCTTGAGCAGATAAAAGCAACAGGAGAAGCAGATGCAGGAGTGTGCAAGGAATTCTTTACTCAATACCTTTGCGAATGGATTGCTGAAATATTGACAAGCCTAATAAAAGGCTGTACCCCATGGACAGGAGCAAAGATAAGCAATGTTACAACTGACAGAATAAGAGCAGGAGCAGCAACAATCAGAGACGCAGTTGCAGGAACAACATCTGACTTGCTTGACCAGTATCCAAGCTCTGCATTAGAAGACTTTATCGGAGTTGGCCAGGGAGCAATTGCAAAAAAGATCTGCCTAGGAGCGCTTACAGGAGACTGGGGCTGGGACTTTGATGCATTCCTGGATACAGCTTATTCAGTTCCTTACAAGACCTCAGCAAGAGCATATCCAGCCAGCAGAAGATATATAACATGGAACCCTGATACAGAGATAGCAACATACCAGTATGATGTTGCATGGATGCTTGCTCCAGGATGCGAGATAGATAGCTATTCTGTAGAGCTTGTCTGCGCAACAAATTACGATTTGTCTTTCCCAGGAGCAAGATGCGAGATTGAACCACAAGGAAATGACATGCCTATTGAAAAATGCGACTGCTACGGAGCAGACAGCAGGCATGACCAGTCCAAAGCAGGGCCTTCAAAGCCAATCTATACCTCAACAGGAGGACTGTCCCAGGGCGTATTCCAGGATGGAAACAGGAACCTCAATGCTGAGAATGTATACAGGTATGATAATGTCAAGATAAGCCTTAATGTCAAGAATGAAGGTGATTATGAGAAATGCATTCCAGATGCAAACAAGGTAGGAGGCAAAAGAGGAGTGTTCTACTCTTCACTCCGAGACAGAACAGCATTGGATATCATAGCATGCAGATGGAATCTTGTAAAAGGAGAATTTGTCTGCGATGCAGGAACTCTGCTCTGGGACCAAAGAGGAAAAGCCTATTTCGGAAACATCAGGTGTGATGAAGACGGCAGAAAGATAAGCTGCGAACAAAAGACCTGGTATAAGGGGGATAATATAAGGATAGATAATATCCCTATCTATCTCAGAGGCAAAGAACAATGCCTGCATTATGAATTAAGAAACGGACATAACAAGCTAATCATGTCTGGAAACAAGCTTATCCAGCCAAATGCAACAGCTCCGAAAAGCTGGGCAAGAAAAACAGAAGCATTGCCTCTTGGAGAGATTGACGAAGCTGACTTTGTAACAGGAGAGCCTGAACCTTATGTAACTGAATCAGGATGGAAACCTGATCCAATGGGAATTGTTCCTCACAGCCAGGTAATCTTTGGAGACTATACAGTTCTCTTTAGGAATGTTAATATTCAAGAAGGAAAAGGAGAGTACATAGTTAAAGGAGAGATGGATAAATGGGACACTTTCACCCAAGATAAGATAGTTGCAATTGGAGGCATGAGATTCAGAATGAAGACGCCTTTTGTTAAAGAAACATGCACAATAGACGGAAAATCATATACTAAGTGCGAAGACTACATCCTGCGAATAAAAAGGCCGCCAACATCTCCTTCAGCAGATCCTTGGAAGCTTAATCTCCAATTAAGGTATTTCCCAGAGACAGGAAAAACATGCGACCAATCAGTCCCAGAAGACCTAATCACTTTTAGGGAGAGTCCTCAGAAAAAAGAACTGCGCTTGAATGTCAAAGGAGACGTAAGAGCAGAATTCCCAGACATAAAAGAAGCCTCAATCAATGAAGTTCTTATGGAATCTCCTTTAGGCCCTACAGCAGATATTTCAAAAGCCACTGAAAGCCCAATAAAGATCTCAGTACAAGCATCAGATAATGAACAAATAACCGATATAATTGTCTACATAGACGGAAAGCAAAAGTCTGTCATTTGGGACAAGCCTCTTGAAAAAGAAAGCGGAACATGGACTACTGATGAAATAATATTAGAGCCAAAAGAATACACCATAGAAGTAGAAGTAATAGATAATGAAAAGAATGCAGATAAAGTTGTCAGAAAGATACAGATACTTTCAGAAGAGGCAATTGATTGTTCAAAAATACTCGATAAAAGATTAACCTTTGAATTTAAGAATACGCCTTTATCTAAGGCTGCAGACTTTTTATCAAAAAATATTGGAGTTTATATTGACATATGGAAAGTTCCATATGCAGAAGTTACTAATATAAACATAAAAGCTGAAAACCAAAGACTTAAAGACATCTTGGATGCTAATTTTGAATATGAATGCAGTGAAAAAGATAAAAAGATAATAATAACAGATGTTAAAGAAAAACCTGAAAAAGGTCCATTCCTAAGCAATGTTATAGTAATAGACCTATTACTTAATCTTTTTTTAAGATATAATCTAGAATCACCAGTATACAATGGAAACAAAGGTTGGGAAGCTTCGTCTTCTTTAAGAGATAATTGGCAGTTACCATCAACTCTAGCTGACGCTACTAGTCCAGAAGCATATGTAGGGGAAACTGATACCTTCCTAAGAGAATTAGAAAAAGTAGGTTATAGAGAAGGACTTGAAAAAATAAGGGCTTTTGTTGTTGATGAAGAAGCTAAAGAAATGGATAAAGACATCTGGATATATAAAAATGAAACTGATGCTCGTGAAGATAAAAATGTAATTAAGCGTTTTTACGATGAATTTGGAACTGATACATTAGTTACCAATGCTGATTTAATACAGACAGAAATCCTAGAAAAACTTGTAGAGAAAAAAGAACTACCTTATACTAAAGGCGAATTAGATGAGTTAGAAGTTGGAGATTACATTGATACTAAGAAAATTACTAACATATATGACTACGAAGCTGGAATTGCGCATATACAAACACGTGTATTTACCTTAGAAGATGGTACCCAAGTACATTACAACAGAGAACACCCATACCCAACACTTATCCATAGTGGAACTCTAAAAGAATATATAGTTACAGGAGTAACAAAAGAAAAAGAAGAACAAGTCCCTTTTGAATAAAAATGAAAACTTCTCTAAAACAATCAATCAATCTCATAACCAAGAAAAGAGGGCTCTTTGCTTTTATGTTTATATTTCAGATTGCCTTTATCTTGATCTCTGCTGGGTTTTTCTATGATTATTCAATAAAGATAATGTCTGAGATAGAGGCAATTGCAGGGCCTCTGGAAGACATGGAATTAGAGCCAACAATGTCTTCACTGGAAGTGCTTGATGAGTATGCAGCTGTCAATGAAGCATACTCCAGGATAGCGAATCACATCTTTATCATGCTCTTTTTACTTTTCCTTACTTATATCCTGTTTGCAGGAACAACATGGAACTTTGCAAACACAATAGTCAATAAAAAAAAGCCTTCTTTTATGTTTGAGATGATGTTTATCCTTTCCACTGTAATCTTTGCATTGATTGGAGTGATAGCTTTATTGATATCCCTAAACTTGCTTTCCTATATTGCCAATAACAGCATAAAAGCATTGTTTGTTCTGCTCATATCAATTGCACTAAGCTATTTTACATTCATCTCCTTTGGCTTGATTAATAATTACAAGCCAAAGCAGCTAGGCAAATTCCTAAAACACACATTCACTCTTGGCTATAAAAAAATAAAAACATTATTTCCTAGCTATCTCTTTATGATACTTGTGATAATCTTTATTGGAGCAGTCTTCTACAAGATACCATTTGCTCCAGTGCCTGTCATAGCATTGGTTGGATTAATATTCATCCTGGCTTTGTGCTGGGCAAAGATATTCTTCTTGACAGTTGTTAAGAACACAGAAAAACATATAAAGACCAAAAAATAACTTATTTACATAATTGGGGGTAATAAATATGATATATGGTATTCCAGGAATATTTGCAATCTTGATCTTAATCTTTATCTCAAGCATTAAGATTGTTAAAGAATATGAGCGTGGAGTTAAATTCACACTAGGAAAATTTTCAGGAACAATGAATCCTGGATTGAGATTAGTTATTCCATTATTGCAGACTTGGGAGCGTGTTGACATAAGAGTTAAAGCAATTGATGTCCCTGACCAGGATGCAATCACAAGAGATAATGTTTCAATAAAAGTAAATGCAGTTTTATACTATAAAGTTGCAGACTCAAAAAAAGCAATAATTGAAGTTGAGCATTTCAACTATGCTGTTTCTCAATTAGCCCAGACAACAATGAGAGACGTGGTTGGAGAAGTTTCTTTAGATGATTTACTGCAGAAAAGAGATACAATCAGCAAAAAGATAAGAGAGATTGTAGATAAAGCAACAGACCCATGGGGAATAAAAGTAGATTCTGTTGAGCTGAAGCATGTTGAGCTTCCAGAGCAATTAAAAAGGACAATTGGAAAAGAAGCAGAAGCAGAAAGAGAGAAAAGAGCTGTCATAATCAAAGCATCAGGAGAAGTGATTGCAGCTGATAACATGTCAAAAGCAGCATTTACTCTGGCAAAAGCGCCTGGAGCTTTGCATTTAAGAACATTGCAGACCTTGAATGACTTAAGCTCTGACAAATCTAATACAGTAGTAATAGGTATTCCTTTAGAAATCTTAAGAGCTATTGAAGGAAAAAAGAAATAATTTATTTTTTTATTCTTCTAATTCTTCTTCAATCTTATCATAAATGTTTTGGATAAAAGGATCATACTCTTCTTTTTCTCCAGGATAGCAAACAAGGCAGTAAACACGCCCTTTATACACCTTTTTCTCTTCTTCAGAAACAGATTCCTCGCACTCATGACATATATCTATTAAATCAGGCTTTTTTTCAGAGACTGCCTTTTTCTTTTGTTTAATCTCTTGTTTGCCGTCCCATATAACAAGCTTTGGAATTTTTTTCTTTCCCATAAGGAAAAAAGAAGAAAAAGAGAATTTATAAATCTATTCTATCAACCCAAAATAAGAATAAAAAAATAATGTAAGATTATCTTACATTATAAACAAGAGAGATTTGTCCTGTCACAGTCACTTTGTCAGGCATTATAGCAGCAGATTCTTCAACAGCTTTATCCATAGCAACTTCAGCCATTCCAAACCTGTAAGGCATGTAATAATGGCTTGCTTCTGAAACAGACTTTACTTTGCCTAATCTAACATCCAGGCTGTCTGCGATAGCTTCTGCCTTGTCTTTGGCATTTGTAGTTGCCTTTGCAATAGCTTCTTTCTTGATCTCCTGCTCTTTCTCTTCACTCAGCCCGAAATTGATGTTTTGAATCTGGTTTGCTCCATTATTAACGCAAACATCAACAATAGGCCCTACTTTGTTCAGGTCAGTTGTGCTTATCTTCAGTGTCTGTGTTGCTCTCCATCCAACAACAGTTGATTTTCCAGCTTCCCATCTTCTCTCTTCCCTAAGGCTTAGCCTTTCAGTAGCAATATCATCTTCTGATATCCCTTTATACCTCAATCCATCAATTATTGCATTAATCACTTTGTTTGCTTCATTCTGAGCATCCTCAGCAGTCAATTTAACAATTGAGATTCCAGCCCATACCTCAGCTTCATCAGGATCAACAGTTATCTCTGAATTTCCAGAGACATTTATTGTGTTTCCTTCTCCACAGCCTGCTATTAACAGCAAAGCTGTCATCAAAAATGCTATTATTATTTTCATTTTTATCATTCCTCCTTAGTTTGCAGTAGGGTTAACTACTTTTCCCATGAATAAGATGTTTCCTGTTCCTTTTTCCTGTATCAGGAAGATAAATGGATGGTCTGCTCTGAAGATGTTTGTTGGCATGACAGCTGTTATTCCAACAACAATAGCTGTTGCAGCTGCTGCCTCTGTTCCTTCTTCATTAACCTCAACAAAAGCCTGGTGGATGACACTGCTGATAAAAAGATCTCTTGTTCCATCCATGCCTGAGAAATCTGCTGAGCCGTCTGTCTTGAAAGCAGTTGGCATTCCCATCTCTGCCAGTGTATCTGCCATCAGATATTTTGTCTCAAACTTGAATTTAGGAAGATAGATTGCATCCATCTTTGTTTCCTGCATTTTGCTTTTATATTCATCAAGTTTTGACAATTCAATGTCTTCAAGAGTATAATCATAGGTAATCCTCTCACCTGTTTCATAATTAAACTCTTTCCCTTGTTTTGGCAGCAAAATCAGCATTGAAATTTCTTCTCCCTTATAAGGCAGCTCTAGGATTTGCAGCTTTTCCAAAGAAGCATAATTAAATCTTGCCTTGTCAGGGTCCATATACATCATCTGAACTTTTACTGTATTTTCTGGAGTTATTCTGAAATCCTGCTCGCGGGTATCAGACTTGTCAAATTCCCATTCCCATCTTCCTTTGAAATAGATTGCATTTGTAAGAACCAGCCTTGTCAACGGATTAAGAACCCCTGCTGGAATTAAATCCTTTATCTTGTCATTTGTCTGGTCTTCAACCCAATCATTTATTATCTTTCTTGAAGCCTCTGCCTGATTTATGAAATCTAGATTGGTTGTCTTTCCGCCGTAATATCTTTCAATAGTGCTTAAATAATCAGCTAAAAACGGATAGGTTTTCTCTGCCCATAATGCATTTGCTGTGTGAAGTTTATACGCTTTGTCTTTTTTGTTTATTTCATTATATATCTTTGCTGTATTCATCCTTAATATGCTTTTTTCTGGAAAATGAAAAACATCAGCTATCTCTTTTGCAGTATCTCCTTTTGCCCCTTCATATGTCATTGCCACTGCTGTTGATATAGAATATGGAGAAAAAAACACATTTTTTCCCTCCTGATCCAGCTCTTTGTACAGATCAAAAGCAAATTCATTGTTTGCATCAACTACTTGTTTAACTCCTTCAGCTGTTGCTTGGGAATCATCAATTACAACAGGTTCTTTGCATCCTGATATTATCAAAAGTGATATAAGCAACATGCTTATTATTATTTTTTTCATCTTATTATCTCCATATATAGGTATTTGAAGTTAAGATATACCTTTATAAATACCTTTCGAAGAGTACAAATTGAGTTGAAGTCTAAAGCTCAATATTTTCAAGAATAAAGTCAACAACTTCTTCTTTATTTAACTCAGAAGTATCAACAGTCAATACATTGTCTAAGTTAGCAAAATATTCTAAGAATCTTCTCTGCATTTCTCCCATAAATTCTGGTTTTTCATGAGATTTTAAATTATCCCTTCCACCTAATCTCTCAATAATTGTCTCCATTGGAGCTGTTACATAGACTATGTGGTCTGGCATTAATGGAAGCTCAGGAACAGGCAAGTCCCTGCCCATTGTTATAGAATGATGGACTAACGTTGAGTAAATATATCTGTCAGCCACAACATGATGGTCTTGCATGAAGTCTTCTATCTCTTCAGCAGCAATATGATTCCCAGCTAGATAAAAATAATAATTAGCTTCTGGAGAATATGCTCCAACAGCTCTTCTTATAGGGCTGATAACTTCTGGAGGGCACGCATAATAAATCCCATCTATTCTCTCTGCTAGATTCTTTGCAGTACTTGATTTACCAACAGCATCAGTTCCTTCAGTAAGAATAAATTTATGTTCCCCCATATAAAAAGAAAATTAAGTTTCTTTTAAAAATTTTATGTCACGCTTTTTAAAGCCTCAATAGCAACTTCTATTTGTTTTGAGTCAGGCTCTTTTGTTGTGATCTTCTGCACCCACATCCCAGGCAGAGTGATCCATGAGATTAATTTAAATCTCTTGAATTTATCACCAAACCTTAAAACCTCATATGAAATAGCTGCAATAACAGGGATGATCAATATCCTTAATCCTAATAATAAAATCCTCTGCAGCCAAAAACTCAAACCAATACCTAATGCACTTACAATAACAGGCAGCAGTGAAAACAACAAGACACTGATTATCAAGACAATAATCAAAAAACTTGTTCCGCATCTTGCATGCTCTTTTCCATATTTCTTTACATTTGCAACTGTTAATGATTTTCCTGCTTCAAAACAATTAACAGCCTTGTGCTCTGCTCCATGATATTCAAAAACCCTTCTGACCTCTTTCCACATAGAGATAACTCCCAGATAACCCAGAAACAATGCAATCTTTATGATTCCATCAACAAGATTAAACAAAATTGGATTCACTTCCTCCTCAATCCCAATCCAGTGCGTAACAGCATAAGGCAGCACAATAAAAAACCCAACAACAAGAGCAATTGTCAGCCCCAATGTCCAGAACACATCTTTTTTAGTTATCTTCTCATGTTTTTCCAGCTGCTGGTCAGCACTCCACAGCAATGCCTTAACCCCTTTAACCAATGTATCAATCAGAACAAACCCTCCTCTGATAAAAGCAAACTTTGCAATCTTCAGTTTCTTGCACTTCTCCTTCTTTGTCTTAATCTTCTTATTAGGCAGCCTGACAGAAATAGCCATCTTTGTAGGAGATCTCATCATAACTCCTTCAATAATAGCCTGCCCGCCGATATGTTCAACCATAAGAAATAATTCTTAACTAATGTATATAAACGTTTCTATGATGAAAGAATATGGTTATCAATTTTATGTGTTAAGTACTCTGCAATTGCCTGCTTTATTAATTTGTCTTTTGTTGTATTCCCTTCTTCAATATTGAAGTTAATTGTTTTGATAAAATCAGCAGGATTTCCTCCTGCTAAGCCTGGTGTCCTAATTGAATCTGGCAGAAAATAACTTTTTCCATCAACCCATATGAACTTTATTGCATATCTGCATTCCTTATCTCCGCATTCATAATAACCCTGTTGTGCTCCCTGAAATCCCCTTCCAAGATCACTATGCAATGTTCCCTTGCCTTTTTCCAGCTTTGTTTCACAAAAAGGACATTGATACTTCTTAACAGCTTCTATTTGTTCATCTGTAACATAATCCATCACATCGCTTAATCCAATTGTCTTCTTATCTACAATCTCCTTAACCAACTCATCAATATTCACTGCCATTTTATCCACCCACCTAAAGAAACAATTTATTCTTTAAATATTTTTATATTAAGAATTAATAAACTTTTTAAAATCTAATTATTTTTGGATTACTATGGCTGAATTAGTTAGGGTTGGGGGAAGTGATCTTTATGGTCCTTTTTATGAATGTTCTGATGGTTTCCAGCATTATACTCTTTTAGGAGGTCATTCTGAATTAGGGATTCCAGAAATAAAGGTTAATCCTGGAAGACCATTAGCGCCTTATCTTAGAAGACTGATTGGAAGGATGACAGTTGATGATTCAAGTGATCATAATCCTCCGTTAGAAACAACAGAAAGAATAAATCTTCTTTATCCAGATAGTGATGAATTAGATGCAGATATAGAATCAATAGCTATTGGAGATTTTGATTTTTTTGTTAGGGCTGGCTCATCTGAAGATTATCAGAGATTTAGCTATCGCAACGTATCAAATATCGGAAACAAAAGACTTGTATTTTTTAATAACAAGAAAATATCCAAACGCACCAAAGTTAGGGATATTTTTCCTGGAGCAGAAGAATTAATATTAGAATATGTTGCAACACCTGATGCTCCAACACCAAAGGAGTTTAAAGATGATGGGAAGATAGTAGACGAATGGCATGAAAATTATGAAAAAGAATTAATAGAAGGAATCAATTCAGATTTAAAAGAGAGGTTAAGTGGATTAGAAGCTTTAGCAAACGCTGATTTATTAACATGGCGTATTCTTTCAGTAATGGAATCTTATGATCCTTGTGATGCAGACGATTATATTTATCCGTATAATATTATCGATGATTTAGCAGAGGATGGATGCGTTTGCCCATGCCAATCTGATGATTTAGCAGAACAAGATATATTTTATAAATTAGTTTCTTTAGAAAAAAAAGAATTTCTTAGATCAAATGACGAAGGTGGTTTTTTAATCAATGAAAAAAAAGTTCTAGTTGAAGATAATTAAAGCCCCAAACAAGCATCAGCACAAACTTTTTAAAAACCAAGCTTCTCTAATAATATTATGAACTTACAAGAGTATTTGAAAATAGATCCTATATACAAAGAGGGAGTAAACAGACTTATATCACTTAGTTCTGGCCGTGTTTTTAGTAATATCAAACCAGAGAACATTCTAGCATTGTATCAAACTCTTTTCAGACATGCAGTTGATAATATGATAATTTTTAATGAGCATGAGAATTCAGAATTGCTGGATTCTCCTTTGATTCTGGATTCAGTAAAATCTGCTGTAGCAAGAGGTGTTTCAATAGATGTTTTGCTTAAACAGGAAGAAGATACAGAGTTTATATCTTTGCTTAAGGAGTATAATATGTCTCCTTCTTATACAGTTCCCCGCCATCTAGGTTTAAGTTTTGCTGTAATAGATTCCAAAGCATACAGAGTTCAAAAAGGCGATGAGTATGCATTCGCATGCATGAATAATCCGAAATATGCAAGAAAGTTAGAAGATATCTTTTTTTCTATTAAATACAAATCAAAGCCCTAAGCAAGCATCACAAACTTTTTAAAAACCAGAAGATTCACTTTTTCTAATTGGGGGGATACAACTAAATGGAATATCATAAAGGAAGGTCATCAGTCTTTCAAAGAGATTTGAGACATTATTATGGAGATGTAAAAATAGATGATGTTGAATTCTATTTTCAATTTGAGTATAAAACAGACCCAATAGATACAAGATTAGACCAACATAAAGGCAAAAAAAATCTAGTAGATATTATTGTAGCAGACTCTGAAAAACAAGATATTAAATTATCTGGAGATCTTAAATCATTTTTCATACACGCAATAATGAGTATTACTATGCAAATGGCACTAAAAGACTATTCATCAGATAATATTCTTTGGAGTGATCCTCCTTGGGGTGCAGAAGATTTTAGTATAGAGAAAACTCCTGAAACAAGCAGGCTTATTGAAAACTATAGAGAAAAGGTGGTGCAAAAATGAAAGACCTAATAGAAAGACTGCATGCTGATGAGAAAATTGATCCTCAATTTGCACAGATTGATCCAGAATCAAAGAAAGTAGAGTATTGTTTTAGAATGGGAGTTTTTTCTAATGAATATTATGTTCATGCAAATGTTGCTGACGGAGCTTCTATGGTTCTTGGTGCACTTTTAGATAAAAAAAGATATGAAGTAGAAGTTAGAGATAAATCTGAAGTGCGTATACCTCCTCAGGAAATAAAGGCTAAGATGGAGTATTTAGATTCAGAATTAAATAAATTAAAAGAAAAAATGCAATTTACAAAAATTGATTTAACTGTTTTAGTAACTTATTATGCAAAATCTAGTAAAGACTTTGAGAAGATAAGGGAATTTCTATTGGATATACCATTAGAGGATGGAAGGTGTCCTAAAAAAGACGCCACTTTCTTTGGCTATGATTAGTTTTTTTCTTTAATTTAGAAAAAATATTTATACATTTAAATAATATTTACATAGATATGACTGAACAAGAAACTCTTGAAGGAAAAATTTTGAAATTTGAGGGAAAGTGGAAAGGGGGAGGAGGTAGCAGTCCTATAGGAATTACCTATCCTACGACTGATTCTGGAAAATTTACTATGGAAATTTGTTTAAAACCAGATGGAACATTTACAGGAACAACAACAGATAAGCATGGTAAAGCAAGAGTTGAAGGAACATTAACAAATGATGAGATTAATTTTACAAAAAAATACATTTCTAGAGAATCAGGTTCTAGAGTAAAAGGAAATATAGTCTATGAAAAAGGAAAAAGAAATTATGACAATCCTAATGAATTTAATGGAAAATGGTATATTGAAGCAACCCCTGGAAAAAGTACATACAGTTTACCATTCAAACTTACTAGGGTAAAATAAAATCAATCCTTAGTTTTTTCTTTAATATTCACGAAGGTTTATAAAATCAGTAACTTTATGACTATCTAAAGAGGTGTTGTAGCCTCAGATATTTTCTGAGAGATTTATGGAAGATTTATTATGAGTAAAAAGAAAAAAAATAAATCAAAAAACAAAATAACATCCGAATCCTGGTTTTATGATAGGTTAATCAATTTTTATAAAGAAACTATCCGTGTTAATAGGGAGACAGAAGAAGTTTGTAAGAAGCTTCCTACTGATTTAGGTATATCTGATTCTAGATTGGATTTTTGGTCCAGTACAGTTATTGAAGAATCAAGGGGATATTGTGAGGAATATAAAAGCATATTAGACTTGCTATTAGAGGCTAAACCTTTTTTAATTGGGCCTGCTACTATAGATAGTTTAGTCAATACCCAGCCCGCTTCTTACGGGTATGTTTGGAGAGGCCAATTGCCATTTAATCCAATATTTTTCGAATTAGCTGAACCTATTCCAATGGCCCTTCCTTTAAGTGATAATGTTAAGAATATGTGCGGGATATATCTTGAAGGTGGAGAAGATAGAGAAGGGTTATGGCATTATGGAATAAATGTTCATTACTCTAATAATCTAGATGACTTGGTTACAGCAGCTATTGAAATTGAACCAGAAAAAGAGCAAAGAGTATTTGGAGGTTATCTACTAGATTCATCAAATAGACTTAGATCTCATAAACGTTGTGTTAAAAATATGAAAAGAATGTTAAGAAAGGTAAACAGGCAGAAATATATTGACCCAAATTACAAAGACCTATCCTTTGAAATAGATATACATTCTAAAAAAGGTTGGTTTAGTACAAAATCAGGCCTCAAGAGGACTAAGAATAAAGTATCTCCTGAGAATCTTTCTGATCCAGATTTTTTCTATCAAATTCCTAGTTTATGTATCAATTTAATAAATTACATCAATTCACATAATACCACTGTTGTTCCTAGGGAAGGCCCTATAAAACGAAGAGAGGCTAGCGGTGAAAAAAGAAAGAAGAAGCCCTTTCATCTGGTTGTAGTAAAAGATAATGTTGTTCAAGAATATGAACCTAGGAAAGATAAGGCATGGGAACTTACAGAGAGGATTTATGTAAGAGGGCACAATAGAGAATATAAAAACAAGGATGGTACTCTTCGTATGACTACTTGGGTAAGTCCTCATGTAAGAGGACCTCCTGATGCACCATTCGCAAATCAAAGATATCAGGTGCTTGCTGAAAAACTTCTAAGAGAACAAGAGATGTTAAGAAATTATGATGTTGAGTAATTAAATGATTTTCTTTAATATTCACGAAGGTTTGAGATAAATTTTTATATTTGTTCTGAATAATGATGTAAAAAGAGGTGTTTAATATGACATTTCCACAAGCAAAACATTTTTCAGATTCCAGACTAAAGGATAATTTTAACAAAAAAATTCTAAATAAACTTGATAGAGAAGATGACGCTTATGATAGAGTAGAAAAAGATTATTTGAGGATAAGGCACGACATCAAATTTGTAAGGGACAGATTTAATATCAAAGTACCTTTTATTTCTAAGCTAGAAAAATTATTTGTCAAGTATAGAAAAAGTCTACTGGTCGTAAACCCAGAAGCAAGTAAAAAACCAAATACAGAAATGATTAAAAAGGTAAGGGGAAAGACTTGTGAAGCTTGTAGAAAACCTAAACACTTAGAAGAAGCCCATATTATAGAAAAACATAATTTCAGAGGAATCCATAGAAAGTATTCTGCATTTAAGTTCCATAGAGCTAATTTGTTTTGGATTTGTCATGATTGTCATCTGGATTTAGATGACAAAGATCCTAAAAAGATGAATATCAGAAGGATCAATAGACTTATAAAATCAATGAAGAGAAGACAACATCAAATGGTTAAGGAACTTGATAAAGACGCAGTAAAAACTCGAAGAATGAGAAAAGAACTTGATAAGATTAAGAAAAGATTAAAGATTACTTTAGCACGAACATTAAATCAAAATGCTAGAGCAATTAGGCTATGATAAGTGGACGGAGAAATTTTGGAATCAACAATTAAATTTTCTTGAGAAAATTACCAATTGCAGTAATTATACTTAGGATTACCATTAAAACAATTAAAAATTCTAAAATCTGAGGAGCAGCATCTAAATTGATTGTTACAGTAGATATTGCAAGGACACTTACAAGTAAAGCAATAAGCACTCCTCCAAATTTAATTGCATCATCAATATTTGATCTTGCCATCATATACCGCCTTTCCCAGCAATATATCCTACTAATCCTGCTGTTACAATTTCAATTATATGGATTAAAGGTAAGATTAATTCTTTTTTAATCTTTAATTTCTCTGAGAAAAAGGATAGTGTTGAATATAGAACAATAAGTACAAGATCTATAATCACTAAACCCAATATGATATCCATATTAATGTGTAGTTCTCGTGCATTTATAAAATTGTTGGTTTCAAAATTGAATAGACCTCTCTATATAAGAGAATAGTTGATTTAATAGCTTAAAGCCCCAAACAAGCATCAATCTCCTGCGCAGCATCTCTTAATTCTTTGCAGGTCTTAGAAACATCCTTGTGTAATTCCTCAATCAGTGTTGTCAAGGAACCAACTCTCATCAAATACCTGCTTCCTTCTCTTACAACAATCCCAGAACCCATCATTTTATTCACATGATGCACCACAGTGCCTCTGCTCAGCTCTAATCTTGATGCAATCTCATCAGAAGTCAGGGGATTTTGTGTTTTTGTTGCCTTAACAAGCTCAATAAAGATTCGAAAGCAGCTTCTATCTTTATCTCTTATACTAAACAACCCTAATGAGTTACCAAACCATTGCAAGTTCTTGTTCAGATCCTTGTCATCTGGTTTGCTAAGTTTGACTATAGTAACCCTCTTTTCCCCTAGCATATTTCATAAAATAACTTTGTGATATATAAATTTATTGCATGGATTACCATAATATTTATATACTAGTTGTTTATCTAAAATCAACATAGTTGACCTAAAATCAACAGGGGTGTTTAGGAAAAATGAAAAAACCAAAGAAACAAGACTCTAAAGAAATCACAGCTCTGCTAAAAAAGGTCCAGGCTGATTTTGAAAACTATCAAAAAAGAGCTGAAAAAGAGAAAAAAGATTTCATAGAATATTCTTCTCAGGAAATAATCAAAGAATTACTGCCTGTTTTAGATTCATTTGAGAGAGCATTGGGCAATAAAGACATCAAAGCACTGTATGATCAGCTCTGGCAGGTGCTGGAATCAAAAGGATTAGAGAAAATCAAGGCCTTAGACCAAAAATTCGACCCTTTTCTGCATGAAGCATTGATGCAGGAAGCTTCAGACAAAGAAGAAGGCACTGTGATTGAAGAATTGCAGGCAGGATACAAGTTCAAAGACAATGTTATAAGACCAACAAAGGTAAAGGTGAGCAAAAAATGAGAGGAGAAAAACCAGCAGGAATCAGAGCTCAATGGCATGAGCAGCAAAGAGAATTAGAAGCAAGATTGATGAATCAAACCAGAGTAATACCAGGAGCAAGACCAAAACAATATCCAATAAAACAACATGAAGATCAAAAAAGCAACTACGATTGCAGAAACAATACGGATGGGCAATAGCTGCAATAGATGCGGCAAATGCTGCACCTACGGCTCAGGCTTCCTGACAAAAGCAGACATAACATCCATTGCAAGAAAATTAAAATTAACAGAAGAAGGATTGAAGAAAACAGCATTAGAGCCAGTAAAGAAATTCAACACAACATTATACAGACCATTAACAATCAAAAAAGGCAAGCCATATGGAACATGCATGTTTTTCAATGCAAAAAAAGGCTGCACAATCCATGAAGTAAAGCCTTTGCAGTGCAAGATTGCAACTTGCAATGAGCATGGACAGGAGTTGTCAATCTGGTTTGACCTTAATTATTTTGTCAATCCAACAGACCCAGTTTCAATAAGAGAATGGAAACTGTATCTGGACTCAGGAGGAAAGAACATTCCAGGAGGTGAACTAGAATCCTTAGTTCCAGACAAAAAAGTTTTGAAAAAAATACTCAACTATGAGGTGTTAAAATGAAAATAGACAAACCAAATACCGAAGAACTAAAACAGTTAGTTAAAATATACAAAGAAGTCTTTGAAATACACAACATCTTCCAAAAGCCAGAAGATGAAGTTGTTAGTTATCTAGAAACAGTAGGTGTTGAAGGAGAACTTCTTGTAGCAGTTGAAGACGACAGAGTAGCTGGAGGATTATTAGTTACATACGAAGAGCAGATTCCAGGACACACAAGAGCAAGAGTAAAACATCTAGCAGTCACAAAAGACTTCCAGAGCAAAGGAGTTGGCTCTGAATTGCTGAAAAAAGCAGATGAAATCGTCGGCAAAGGAAAAATAGAGATCCATGTTTCTGAAAATGAAAAAAATGCTCTTGATTTCTACAAGAGAAACGGCTATGAAGTAGAAGGACAACTTAAATCACACTACAGACCAGGAGAAAAATGTTATATCTTGGGGAAGGTGTTGGAATGAAAGTTATTCTACTAAAACAAGGAGTGCATGAAGATTTAGGCTCAACAGGAGAAGGATTAATCAATACATGTAAAGAGATATGTAGTGCAGTAGTCTTATTAAAAGCAGAAAAAGAAGAAGAACACACCCTTGTAGATACAGGCAATCGTGGTTATGAAGACGAAATAATAGCAGCATTAGATAAACAAGGGCTCAAGCCAGAAGACATAAAACAAGTAATAATCACACATCTTCACCCAGATCATGTATTTAATAACCATCTTTTTAAAAATGCAGAGATATTGTGGGGACCAATTTTATTTTACAATAAATCATTAGATGTATATGATAAACTTATAGAAAGACCGGGATTTAAATTAATAGAAACTCCCGGACACAAGGAAAAACATATTTCTGTAGTGGTAGAAAGCGATAAAACATATGTGATATCAGGAGATGCAATCCAGGAAGAATCCATCAAAAAAGGATTGTGGGGTGTTCCCCAAAATCAAGATTATATTGACAGCGCAAAAAAGATAGTAGAAATAGCAGATGTAATTATTCCAGGACACGGTCCAATCATAGAAGGAGAAAGATTGGAAGAACTAAAACAAGCAATAAACAAATTAGAGGTAAAATAAAATGTCAGAAAAAAAACAAATCAACATGGGAATTGATGATGGAAAAGAATTCTTTGCTCACGAAATGAGCCTGAATTTCAATCCAACCCAGTTTATCTTTGATTTCAGATGCGTAACTCCAAGGACAGACCCAAGGACAAAAGAAGCTCCATACGTTTCAATGAAGCACAATGTTGTTATGGTTGAGCCATGGCATGCAAAGGAAATCCTGAGAGTATTATCAAATGTTGTCAACAAATACGAGGAGAAATACGGCAAAATAGAGCAGCCAAAAGCAGTCAAAAAGCATCTGAAAGAAGCACAAAAACAGCAAAAAGAAACAACCGAAGAGACAAAAGCACCATCATACTTAGGTTAATAATCACGGAGGTATAAAAATGCCAGAAAAAACAAAAGGAAAAGTCATTGGAATTGACTTAGGAACAACTTTCTCAGCTGTTGCTATTCTAGAAGCTGGAAAAGGAAAAATAATTCCAAATGCAGAAGGAGACAACACAACTCCATCTGTTGTTACAATAAAAGATAATGAAAGATTGGTTGGAAAAGTAGCTAGAAATCAGGCTATTGTTAATCCAGAGCATACTGTAAGGTCAATTAAAAGATTAATGGGCTCTGATGAAAATGTTACAATAGATGGAAAAGACTATACTCCTCAAGAAATATCTGCAGCAATCCTGCAAAAGCTAAAAGCAGATGCAGAAGCTTACCTAGGGCAGCCAGTGAACAATGCAGTCATCACAGTCCCTGCTTATTTTGAAGATGCCCAGAGGCAGGCAACAAAAGATGCTGGAAAAATCGCTGGATTGAATGTTCTAAGAATCATCAATGAGCCGACAGCAGCAGCATTAGCTTATGGTTTAGAGAAGAAAAAAGAAGAGATAGTTTTAGTGTTTGACTTTGGAGGAGGAACCTTTGATGTCTCTATCTTAGAATTATCAGAAGGTGTTTTTGAAGTAAAATCAACTTCTGGAAACAACCATCTAGGAGGAGATGATATTGATGAAATCCTGATTGACTGGATGGCAAACAAATTCAAAAAAGACGAAGGAGTTGACCTGAGAGAAGACAAGGTTGCATTGCAAAGACTAAAAGAAGCAGCTGAAAAAGCCAAGATTGAACTGTCTTCTGCACAAAAAACAGCTATAAATCTGCCGTTTGTAACTGCAACAGATTCTGGCCCTAAACATCTGAATTATGAACTGACAAGAGCAGAATTTGAAAAGATGATTGAAGAGATTCTAGAAAAACTAAAAATACCAACACAGCAGGCATTAAAAGATGCAAAGCTTTCAGAAGGAGACCTGAAAGAAGTCATCTTTGTAGGAGGCTCAACAAGAATTCCGGCAGTGCAGTCTTTGGTTAAAGATTTGACAGGTAAAGACCCAAACAAATCAGTCAATCCTGATGAAGCAGTTGCATTAGGCGCAGCAATCCAAGGTGGTGTATTGGCAGGAGATGTTAAAGATGTATTGCTGTTAGATGTAACTCCATTATCATTAGGTATTGAAACACTAGGAGGAGTTTCCACAAGATTGATAGAGCGTAATACAACCGTTCCAACAAAGAAATCCCAGATATTCTCAACAGCAGCAGACAACCAGCCAGCTGTAACAATCCATGTTCTGCAAGGAGAGCGTTCAATGTCAGCTGACAACAAGACTCTAGGAAGATTTGATCTAGTAGGCATACCAGCAGCTCCAAGAGGAGTTCCGCAGATTGAGGTTACATTTGACATTGATGCAAACGGAATTGTAAATGTCTCTGCAAAGGATTTAGGAACAGGAAAAGAGCAGAAAATCACAGTCACAGGAGCTCAAAGACTGGATGAGAAAGATGTTGAGAAGATGCAGAAAGAAGCAGAAGCGCATGCAGAAGAGGACAAGAAGAAAAGAGAAGAGATTGAGACAATCAACAAAGCAGATACTTTAATTTATACAACAGAAAAAACAATGAAGGACCTGAAAGGAAAAGTTGATGAAAAGAAACTAAAAGAGATAACAAAACACGTTGATGAGCTGAAGAAACTGATGGAGCCAGAGAAAAAAGATGTTGCAAAAATCAAAGCAAAACTAGATGAAGTTGAGAAAATAGCTCAAGAAGCTGCAACTGAATTATATCAAAAAGTTCAGCAAGAGCAGGCAAAAAAGCAGGCAAAAGCTGGTCCTAAACCAGAAGAAGCTAAAGAAGAAAAGAAAGATGAAGATGTAGTTGATGCAGAGTTTAAGGAGAAGGAGAAGAAATGAGCAAAACTATGGATTATAATACAAGGACAATAAAAGAAAGGATAGCAGAAGCTCTAGAACAACATAAGATAACAGGGGAATGCTATTATATGAAAAAAGAGGAATTAGCTCCAGGAAAAGAAAACATTCGTTGCGGCTGGGATCTTAGGCTAGAAAAATACTGCCCTGGAATGCAAATCCCTGAAAATCCAGACCACCATACTTCATGCGACATAGCTAATGTAGACGAAAAAATCATTAATGATTTTATCAGGGAATACCTAAAATGATTAAAACAATTTTTTTCGATTTTGACCTAACTTTAGTAAATTCAAGAGCAGGAGCAAAAGCAACTTACAGAGCTTTATGGAAATTAACCAATCAAAAAACTTCTAAAAGAGGATTCCAGAAATATGTCGGTTCAAAATTCTCAGATATGATAAATTCACTGCATAAAAAATCAGGAATCCCAAAGCAGAAGCTGATCAATGTCTATGAAGAAGTCTATGCAGCCAACATCCCAAAGATGAAATTCTATGGAAAAACACTTTTACCAAAACTGAAAGGAATCAAGATAATAATCCTCACAAACAACCACAGAAAATCTGTAATCAAGGCATGCAGGCATTTCAAGATAAGATACAATCTCTTGGTTGCAAGCGAAGACATGAAAAAAGATGAAAAAAAGCATGACATAATAAAAAAAGCAATGAAATCATTAAAATCTTCAGAAGCAGTCTATGTCGGAGACCATATAAATGATGTTATAGAGGCACACAAAGCAGGGATCAAAGCAGTGATAGTTCCGACAGGTGTTTTCAAGAGGATGTACATAAAGAAATACCATCCTGATTTCATGATTCCTAATCTAAACAAGCTGATAGAGATAATTGAACATGACTGAGATACCAACAACAGAAGAATGCATAAAGATAATGGATGAATTCAAGCTTCCTGAAAATGTAAGAGAGCATTCCAGGACAGTAAACAGGGTTGCGATGGAAATAGGAATAGCACTTAAGCAGGCAGGAATCAAACTTGACTTAGATTTAGTAAATGCAGGCTCTTTACTGCATGATTTAGATAAAATCCCAACATTGAATGATATCAAAAACCATGGAAAGCTCAGCAAAAAATGGCTCTCAGAAAAACAGTATTCAAAAGTAGGAGAGATTGCAGAGAATCACGGAATCCCAGATGATAATTTAGCATGGGAATCAAAGATTGTTAGCTATGCAGACAAAAGAGTGCAGTTCAACAAAGTAGTCAGCATAAAGCAAAGATATGAATTTATAAGAAAAAAATACACAACCTTTAAACAAGAGCATGAAGATTTTGCATATAGATTAGAAAAAGAAATATTTGACAAATTAGACATCCAGCCAGAAGACATAAAATGATACCAACAAGAGAAGAATCAATAGAGTTATTAAAAAAGCATGGACTTGATGATATTAAAATAAAGCATTGCGAAAAAGTATCAGAGATTGCTGTATTCTTAGCAAAAAAACTAATTGAAAAAGGAGAGAAAATAGATGTAAATTTAGTTGAAATTGCCGGATTATTGCACGATGTTGGAACTGTAGAAGAAAAAGATAAAGCAGAGCATGCTAAAGCAGGAGAAAAAATCTTAGAAAAATTAAATTTTGATCAAAAATTAATTACAATTGTAAGAAAACATCTATTATCTGCAATAATTGAAGATCCTTTAGAGACATGGGAAGAAAAATTAGTCTTCTATGCAGACAAAAGAGTTAATTCTCATGAAGTAAGAATAGTCTCTTTAGATGAAAGGATGCACAGGTGGCCAGATTACTTTCCAGAAGTAAGGCAGCTTATCTTAGATTCAATTGAAGCAACAAAACAACTGGAAAAAGAAATCTTTAAGAACTTGGATATTAAACCTGAGGATATAAAATGACAAAAGACTACTATAAAATCCTAGGCGTTGATAAGAACGCAACAAAAGAAGAAATAAAGAAAGCTTACAAAAAACTAGCTATGAAGTTTCATCCAGACAGGGCTCCAGAAGAAAAAAAATCAGAATACGAAGATAAATTTAAAGAGATAAACGAAGCAGCAGCAATCTTAGCTGATGATGAAAAACGTTCTCAATATGACCAGTTTGGAACAGCTGAATCACCATTCGGAGGAGCAGGCGGATTTAATTTTGAAGACATCATGGGCGGCTTTGATTTTGATTCTATCTTTGAATCTTTCTTTGGAGGAAATATATTTGGCAGAAGAAGAAGAGGTCCAAGAAGAGGCTCTGACTTGAGATATGATATGGAAATTACTTTAGAAGCAGCAGCAGAAGGAACAGAAAAAACAATAAAAATACCCCATACAGTGAAATGCCCTGAATGCAAAGGAACAGGAGCAAAAACAAGAGAAGATATAATTGAATGCCCTCAATGCGATGGCTCTGGATTCATAAAAAGAACAGCAAGAACACCATTTGGAATGTTCTCAACACAATCATCCTGCCCAAGATGCAGGGGAGAAGGGACATCAATAAAAAATCCCTGCAAAACATGCCATGGCTCTGGAAATACAAAGAAAACATCTGAATTAGAAGTAAAGATACCAGCAGGCTCAGAGACAGGAACAAACTTGAGGATAACAGGAGCAGGAGAAGCAGGAGAGAGGGGAGCTCCAGCAGGAGATTTATACATTATACTCCATGTCAAAGAGCACAATCTCTTTGAAAGGCACGGAGATGATATCTATCTAGAGATTCCAGTCACATTCACGCAGGCAGCATTAGGAGCTAAGATAGAAGTTCCAACCCTGAAAGGCAAAGCAGAACTAAAGATTCCAGCAGGAACTCAATCTCATACAATCTTCAAGATGAGAAGCAAAGGTATTCCACATCTGCATGGCTCAGGCTCAGGAGACCAGCTGGTAAAAGTAATTCTAAAAACACCTAAAAAATTAACAGCAAAACAAAAAGATTTGTTAAAACAATTTAATAAAACAATAAAGAAAAAGAGTTTACTTGGTAAACTCTTTTAAGTTGGCAATTTTAGCTCATGATAAACAAAGTCATCATCCTTGACTCCATTGATTACTAATCCAAGATATTCAACTTTCTTAAGCAGTTCCTCGCCGTCTCTAACTTCATATTTTAATGGAAGTCCTTTATAGTCCCATAAGTACACTCTTACCTGATTTCCGCCTTGTTCATATTCAACAATCATTACTTCTCTCTTATCAAACATTGCGCTTCCTATCTTGCTTCCAACTGTAATTTGATCAGCTACATCAAATGGTGTTTCTGTTGTAAATGAATCAATACTTAGAGTAGATGGTATGTTCAGTTTTTCTTCACACCTTGAAAGCTCTTCACAGTAACCTATTGCTTCTCTCTTTGCTAAATCAAAATAAATAGTGTCATATCTTACTCCTTGAGAAGTTCCTGCTTGAAGACTTATCTTATGCTTCATCTTGTTTCCTTTTAACCAGACTTCTGCATGATAACCAGCTTCTCCTAGAACAAACTCATTATGGGAATATTCTAGAGAACTCACTGAGTCTGCTTTTGCAAGCAATGTATTTATTTCACTTGTCAATACAGGGCCTGTTGCCTTAGGCGTAGAATAGCTTTTTCTTGTTTCTGTTCCTAGATCACTCTCCCTAACAGTTACTCCTGTTTTTCTGTCAACAACCTCTCCTTCTCCTCCGCAGCCGCTGACTAAAATAGCAATCACTAATAACGCAAACAATATCTTTTTCATATTATGCACCCCACTATATCAACAAATATAATTCTAGTACTATATAAACCTTTTTAAATCATTAAATAAATCTACTGAATATGAAGCTAGCAGCACTTATATCAGGAGGAAAGGATTCATGGTATGCAGCTTATGCAGCATCAAAGCTGAACCATGAGATAGTCTGCTTAATAACATTAAAACCTGAAAAAGAGGATTCCTGGATGTTTCATGTTCCTAACATTGAATTAGTTCCAAAACAGGCAGAAGCAGCTTCTCTCCCATTAATAATGCTTCCAACAGAAGGTGTAAAAGAAGAAGAGCTAAGAGACTTGAAAGAAGCTATTAATTTAGCAAAACAATCACATAAGATAGATGGTGTCTGCGCAGGAGCATTAGCTTCTCAATACCAAAAAGAGCGTGTAGAAGCAATCTGCGATGAACTGGACTTAAAATGCATATCTCCGATGTGGGGAATAGACCCAGAACAATACTTAAGAACATTGATATTGGATAATTTTGAAGTGATCATTGTAGGAGTTGCAGCAGAAGGCCTGGATGAAAGCTATTTAGGAAGAAAAATAGACAAAACCTTGATTGAAGATTTGAAAAAAACGCAAGTTCATTTAGGCGGAGAAGGCGGAGAATATGAAACCTTTGTTCTTGATTGCCCTTTGTTCAAGAAAAGATTAGAAATCTGGAAATCCTACAATCATATGGAATCAGAAAACACAGGAAAATTAGTTATTGAGGAGATCCAACTTCTGAAGAAATAGCTTTTTGATACCAAGAAAACTGATCATAACAATCAATAATACCAAATCCTTCAGGAAAATCTTTCATATCAGACGCATCTGTAATTAAAACACCGCCAGGCAATACACTCTTGCCTATCAAATTTAGAATATCCTGTGTATTAACAGGGATTCTCGGCTCTATCTCTTTTGATTCTCGCATTGCTCTTTCATATGGTCCTTCAATTTTAAGTGTTTCATTAAGAAATTCTATTTGCAGCTCTGTCAAATCAGTTCTAGTTTCTAAAACCTCTCTTACTTTTTTAAAAAGTTCACTATCTTCAGCCCCTTCTACAAATCCCCTAATTTTTTTCTCTAATTCAACAATTTCTTCCTTCTCAATATAAGATTCAATTACTTTTGCCTGTTCATTATATATTTTAGAGTATTTGTCTCTTACAACCCCCTCTGCAACATCAGCTGCTTCATAGCACTTCATATTAGAAGGACCTCCTAAGTAAACTATATGATAAGATGACTCTCCCTTAAATAAATCACTTTTAACAAGCTCTTTATTATCACGTATTCTATATTTTTCCTTATTAGAAAAATCTCCAATCCTTCCCTTTCTTAATATCAGGTTTGCTGGATAAGAACTTACTTCCAATACTGATAAAGAATCTTGAAAAACCCTAAATTGCTCTTTCGCATAATCTCTTACTCTCTTTGGAGGATATTTGCCTTTTTCATAAACATCAGAAATATTCAAAAACATGCTAACCATTATATCAACAACAGGCTTTTTAAGATCTTCAGAAGGATTTAATCTTTTTAATATAAATTCTGATAAATTGCTGTAATCTGCAATGTTTATAGGATTAACATTTCCAATCCCTGTAAAAGGCTTAACCTCAATAGGAGCTTCTTTATCTTCTTTCTTAGAAGGTCTGCTTGGAATAGCTTGTATAACCTTGCTTTTCCCTTCTTTGTAAACCTTCCTTAGGTTTTTCTTATGTTCTTTTCTGCTAATTTCAAATCTGCCGCCGTATTTACTCATATTAGAAAAAAGAATTCCTGGGTTATTTAAAAAGCTTGTGAAGAAATAATTATTTCTTATAATATCTTTTATGTGCTTTTTTAATCTGTTTTTTAGTGGCAAGAACAGGGCAAACATCTTTTTTTAGATGAAAGCTTAGCTCTTTAACTAAAGTTTCTAATTTCTCTTCTTTTAGATTGTCTCTTACAGCAACTACTATTGTATTATCATCTAAAAATTTAATAGGCATAATATAAAATCCTTTTACAACCTCTTTAGAGCAGGTTGCATAAGCTCTGCGCTCAATAGCTATATTGTCTAAATTTATTGTTTTGTATTCTGCCATTTTTTATCCTCAAATCAAATTACCGTCATAAGGAAATTCAACACCTAAAAATATTCCTGATTCTTCATACTTTTTTATTTTTTTTCTGTAGATATCTATTATCTTTTCCTCAGGCTTATTCTCTTCTTTCTTTTGATTATCCTGTTTGATTACTTCATCAATATTTTGTTTTTGGGTTTCTTCCATTTTTTATTTACCTTTTAATTCTTTCAAAATATCTCTTTTTAATAATTGGTACTTTTTATTATCTATATGCTCTTTTACTTTCTTTTTCATGTATGATCCTAGTGTATATACACCAGTAGCTATTGTGCAAAGAATTACGCCTTTAATGAAAGTACAATCATCAGCTACCATACCACTTACTCCACCAAGTATACTTGCTGCTTGCAGTATTGATCCTAGATGATAATTATAATTTAAATTCCCATCTTCACCACATTCCTCGTATTCTACTAAATCTAATTTTGCTTTAAATTCTCCAGGATATGTTTCCTTCACAACTTTATCAATTCCTTCATTATTTTCATCCATTTTCTATTCACCTTTTATCTGCTTCCAAAAATTAAGATATCTTTCATGAGGATTTTGTCTTATCTCCTCTAAAGTCTCTTTTATGAGCTGTTTTTTAGTATCATAAGGTAAAGTTCCAAGTGAACCTTCGATATACCATCCTTCTTGACCAGCAATTATATCCTGACGTCCTCCTACATTATCAGCTAAGAATCTTTGTTCTAATGGTACTAGAGGTTCAGGAAACCATCCTATCACAAGATCATGTTCTCCAGGTATTCTTTCTCCTGGTTTTGGAACGTCTGTTATACCTATTTTTGTCATTTTTCTATTTACCTTTTTTAAGCACCAGATGGACCATCATCGCCAAAAGGCCTATCTTTGAGTCCAGAAATAAACTTTAGTCTTGCACTAAGACCAATATCTTCCTGATAAAAACATTCAAATCCAATATTTCCTAGATATAATGATAACATACCTTCTGAAGAGCTTCCAATTTCACCAAAATCAGTTTCAGGTCCAGTATAAATTCCAAGTGAGAAATTACAAAAAATATCTGTTTTCCTTCTCTCAGGATCATTCAAAATATTCATCTTCCTCATATGACCATTATATCTGATCATTTCCTCAATGCATTCTTTTTTCATTTTTTTTATTTACCTTTTTCTTTTTTAACTCTTTCAAGATGTTTATATAGGGGTTCATTAACCCTTTCACATAAGTCTCCTTGAACCCATTCAACCCATTCTGCGAAATCATTAATATCAAAAGGTATTAATCTTTTTGCTAAATCCAGATTAGCATCATCATCCTTTCCACCAAAATCCTTCTCTATTCTAGCACCTAAATGATCCATTTGTCCACTTAATGTAAAAAAATCAAGATTTTTTCCATCTTCATCGGATATTTTCCTTACATACACTATTAGATGTTGATATTCTTCTTCAGAAGCATCAAATTCATAAAATCCTTCTCTTAAAAGGTCTCCATTAGCATCTAAGTATGGATTTTCTGTCATTTTCTCCCACCTATTTCTTCTTGATATCAGACTTCTTAATTCCTAACTTCTTAAGCATCTCTTTAGTTCTCTGTCTAAGAGTTGTTTCAGTAATTCCAGCTGTTTCAGCTATTGCTTTCTGAGTTACTTTTGTCTTGTTAGTCAATGCAGCAATGTACAAAGTTGTTGCAGCTAAAGATGTTGGGGATTTTCCAGAATCCATTCCATCCTTCTGTACTCTTTCAAGTAATTTTACTGCTTTTGTCTGTACTTGCGCTCCTAGATTTAGTTCAGAAGCAAATCTTGCTATGAAATCAATTGGATTAGACTGCATTACTTTGATATTTAATCTCCTTATTACCATCTTGTAAGTTCTTGCAATGTCAAATTTATCCAGTTTAGAAGCCTGAGCAACCTCAGTCAGTGTCTTTGGCATTCCATGAAGCTTAGATGCAAGATATACAACAGCTGCTATAATGCTGTCATTAGCTCTGGCTCTTGTAACGCCTTTTTCAGCGCATTCTCTGTAGATTCTAGCTGCTTCTTTCTCAATAGTATCAGGAACTTTTAATTGAGAAGCAACTAATTTCAGATTAGCCAAGTTAGTATTCAAATTATGCTCTAATGCAGAGCTTGTCCATCTGTTCTTTTGCCTAATTCTATTCATTAATTGTCTTTGTTTCTTGCTTAGATTCTTCAAATCAGCATTACTTCCAACTTCAGTCATCAAACCATTTGCAACTCTTGGATCAAATGGAGCTCCTGTTCTGGATTTCTTTATAAAATCTTCAGTATCAAACGCTCTGTCTCTTCCAAAATCAACCATAGAATCGTCTATAACAAATCCGCAGCTTTTGCAGATAACTTCTCCCTTCTTCTTATTAGCAAAAAACTTTCCATCTCCACATTCCGGACATTTTGTGATTGTTTCAACAGCCATTTTTCTAACCTCACAGCATTATGATATATTCTATACAACTCGAGAAAACCCACTTTTTACTTGTATTTATGTATACTTAGCCCTTTATAAACCTTTCGCTTTTTAACTACTAAATGGTAGTATAAATGCCATTTAAAGCCCTGAAACACCAAGATTCAAGCACCACAGCCCTTCTGAACAAAACCAAATGCTTTATAAATAAAACCTGAATCCCATTATTATGCCCTTAATCTCAGAACAAGGCTGGAAAGTCTATATCGACAGCCTTAAATCAAGAAAACCAGCTACAAAGCAGGAATTAAAAGAATCTTTAGTTAGTTCAATAACTTCAAGGCTGCCTAAGAAAAAATTTGGAATAATGTTCTCTGGCGGTGTTGATTCCAGTTTAATTGCATTGATTGCAAAGCAAAATAATGCTGATTTCATATGCTATGCAGTTGGAATCAAAGGAGCAGCAGACATTGAAGCAGCAAAAAAAGCAGCAAGATTATTGAAAATCCCATTAAAATATAAGATTTTTACACTAAAAGAAGCTGAAAAAATAATAAAAAAAGTAACTAAGATAGTAGGACCTGATACAATGAAAGTCGGTGTTGGCTCTGTTGTCTATGCAGCAGCAACTTTAGCAAAAAAAGACAAGATTTCTTGCTTATTCTCTGGCCTAGGCTCAGAAGAGATCTTTGCAGGCTATGAACGTCATCTGTCAGCAGCAGACATAAACAAAGAATGCTGGAAAGGGCTTAAAGCAATGTGGAAAAGAGATCTGACTCGAGATGTTGCATTAGCTGAAAAACTAAGAATCAAAATTGCAACACCATTTCTAGATGATAACTTAATAAAAACAGCAATGAAAATAGATGGAAAAGAAAAAATCAACAAAAAATATAAAAAAGTTATTCTAAGAAAGATTTCTCAAGAACTAGGCCTGCCAAAAGAGATAGCCTGGAGAAAAAAACAAGCAGCACAATACGGAAGCAAGTTTGACAGGGCAATCTACAGATTGGCCCATAGAAACAGAATCAAATTTAAGAAAGATTATTTAGAGACATTATAAAATTCACGAAGCTTTTTAAACTACCCCCTTTCCTGTTGGCATATGGAAGAAAAATCATTATGGCATGAATTTAATCTTGGAGAAACGCATCCTGCTCAAGGCGGCGGGTTGATGTACTGCCTAAGATATGATATTGGCAGGATTAATACCCATCATGAAACAGTTGTTTCTGCTTTAGAATCACAGGGAGTTACATTAGAAGATGCAGGAGACTTAATTCGTGTTAATCCTGGAAAAAACTTAAATGATTCTCAAAAGAATAGCTTGGTTTTAATGCTTGAAGAATTATCTGTATTAAATGATGCAAGAGCTTACGCATCTATGGGCTATGACAAATATAATGACTTTGAAGAATTGAAAAATGGTTTGGTAAGCGCTTATTTTGACCTTTTAGAGCACAGCAATATAGCTGACGCTTATAACTTCTTGACTTTAGGCATAACCCAAATTATCAAAGATGCAAAAATTGCAGATATGCAGAACAAGTGCCTTAAGTCCAATGAAAGGGCAGCATTAAAAGAATTGACTTCTTTTGTAAAAAAACAAGACAGGTTGATGAACCTCCCTGGAGGTTTTGTCTTATATGGAACTGGTTTTTAGTTTAGAAGTTTTATACTTATGCGCTTTATACGCTTTCATCCTCTTAAACTTCTTCAATCCATTTGAATCCTGGTCATATCCCAAGCAAATTACATCAGGCTTGTACTTCTTGACAACCTTCATCTTGTCATAAACATAACCTAAAACAGCTTTATCAGCATATTTATTTACTTCTTTAACTCTTTTCTTTTCATTATTTCTAGGCAGCCTTCCTCTAAGTTTTTTCACTGTTTTATCCCTTGCAATAACTGCAATAAGAAAATCTCCATATTTCCTTGCCTGCTTAAAATAACTCAAATGGCCTTTATGCAAGATATCAAATGTTCCAAACACCATTACTTTCATTTTTCACCTCTAGTGAAAATGAAAGTCTGAAATTGCGTAGCTAATTTCTTTATTTTCTTCATATTAAACATAAAAATACCCGAAGGTTTTTAAATTTTAAGGAATATTATAACAGCTATGGTAAAACATTTAACACAAGATGATAAGATGTGGCATAAATATAGAGAATCACGCAAACTAATAGATGTTGGAGAATTTGAAAAAGCTGCAAAAGTAATTGATAAATATGAGGAAACAGGTTCAGAACTAGCTCCCTATCTTTATGATGTGAGAGGATGGGCTTATTTATTTCAGGAAAACTATTCTGCAGCTGTAGCAAATTTCAAAAGAGCAGTAAGATTAAGCCCAAAAATAGATATCTACCTCATACATCTTTACCTAGCCTGCAAAGGATTATCTCCTCAACAACCATACAGAGTAGAAGAAGCAATAAATGCAGCTGAAAAAGCAGTAGAATTAGGATATATTAAGCGCAGCCACCAACCAGAAGAAGCAGAAGGATTCCTTGAAGATGTAATTCAATTCTGTAATGATAATGATAGGCGTGAAGATGCTTCCTATTTTTTTGATATGCTAAGTGAAATTGACTTATAGAAACTTTTAGTTTTAAAATCGAAGATTTTTAAACTCTCTTTGCCAAGGGCAAAGTTTAAATACTTTTGTTCTCTAATTTCCAGCTATGGTTGAAAAACATCTAATAAAGAAGGGGTATGTTGCTGTAGATAAAAAAGATTCTGTTTCTAAGCTGATTGGGCAGTTAGATCTTCATAATGCAAAAGCAGCTTTGGTGTTTGACAAAAAAAAATTCTTAGGTGTTGCTGACACGCATCTTCTTGTAAGGACAAAACTAGATCCAACTGAAATGAAAATAGCTAAAATAGTAAAACCAGTCCCGCCTCTAACTGGAAAAGAATCAATAGAAGAGACAGTAAGATTAATGTTCACAGCAGAAACAAGAATACTTCCTGTAATCCAGAACAGCATGGTTATTGGCATTGTGGCTTCTAAAGACCTGATTCAGGAGCTGAATAAAACAAAATTTGCAAATGACAAAATAACCAAGATAATGTCCTTGACGCCAATAACAGTCCATGAAAACGAGAGAATCGGAAAAGCAATATACATAATGAAAGAGAAAAACATCTCAAGAATCCCAATTGTAGATGAAAAAGGAGAGATAATCAACATTGCCTGCTTAAAAGACTTCCTTGACAAATTTATTCTAAGGCAGCAGTCCAAGACAGACAGAAGAGGCAGAGGCACTTTAACACAATTCGGCCCAAGAACAATAAGAGCATTCAAAGACAAGACACACTACGATGCCTACTCAGTGAACAACATCGCAACCTCTGTGATGATAACAGCCTCCCCTGATGACACTTTATCAAGGGTTTTGGACAAGATGGAAAGATTTGATATCTCTTCAATAGTTGTTGTAGAAGGCAAAAAACCAGTTGGAATTGTAACCACAAGAGATTTGTTAAGGTTATTCTTAAAAGACCTAGTTACATTATAAATATTTAAATACCCCAACTTCTAATTTCTCATTATGATGCCTTCAAACTGCACAAGATGCGCTTACTGCTGCACTCTAAGAGTAAAATTATCATTATTAGAATACTTAAGAATTCTTCTGAAAGGATACAGAAATTTCACTGAAAAAAACGCAAGAAAACAAAGATGCATTAAATTGCCAGACAACAAATGCTTTTTTTTGGAAAACAACAACTGCAAAATATATTCAATAAGACCAAAGATGTGCAGAGAATATCCTGGTGTAGATATCTGTCCAAGAGATCAATGCGCTCGTTGATATTTGCCCTAAAGGAAATTAAATATTTTCATAACTTCTTCCATCTATGAAGAAGACCCCTATTTTTTCTTTTCAGCATTTTCTGTAATTCACGAGCATCAACAACACCAAAATATTTAATCTCATTATCCATCTTTGCTACTCTCTTTCCGTCAAAATAAACCCTATCACCACTAAAACTGTATGCTCCATCTTGCTTTACAGGTTCACGGATTGAGTCAAATAAAAAATGCTCCTCTCCATTAAGCAAATAACCTAACGATCTTCCATCTCTTGTAAATGAGAAATCAATATCAACCAACCTATCTTCTATAGGCAGTTGTTCCTGACCTTTTGGATGTACATTTCTTATATCTTTTCCAGAAATTGTATCATAGATAGTAACATAATTATATTCAAAAGATTTAGGATATCTGTGTCTGCCTTTCTTAATCTGTTTTGTAAGCTCTTCAATAGATTCTGAAGCATGGTATATTAATTTTTCAGAAATAAATAAGTCAAAAATTCCACTTTTTGACTGGGCTAATCTTAATCTTTGATGATTTTCAGGCTTAATAAGCCATATCTCGGTGTCAGTCCCAACAATTGGATATTGTGTTATATCTTTTATTTGATGTTTTTCCATATTTACACCTTTAATCTAAGTTAAAACATTCATTCATAACAATCCCTTTTCTTTCAGAACAATCTTAGTAGCCTCAGCCTTTGCTGCATTTTCCCTTTCAGCTTCTAATATTTCAGACAAACTCATTTCTCTATATTGATTAGCATACTTTTGAACTAGCAACTCTTGTTTTGGTATACCAACCTTAAAGCTTATTCCAACTCCAACATCTATTGGTTTTCTTTTTGGCATATTATCTCCTTGCATACAATAAATTGCATCGCTTAAATCATACATTGTAGGATTCAATTCAAAATTAAGCCCTTCCAACCAATCTAGATACTCTCCATCTTCTTCGCTTCTTTCTTTTGGTCTTGGTAAATTAAAAAAATCAATGTCTGGTTCACCATTATATTCCTCTACAATCTCAAAGTCATCAACACCAGGAATCAATGGACCAACAGCTGCAGGCCTATCCACCTCCTGTTTATAAAAACCATGCCCTAACTGCAATGGGTCATATTCTCCTTCTTCTATAGAACCAAAACCAATACCATCATCATTCTGAACTGATGGATCATACTCAGTACTTTTAGAATTATCTTCCAACTTTGGTATTGCTAAGTATGCCATTAAAGACACTGCCAACCGCTTAAACCCTTTCAATACCATTTTAATCTAAATTTTATATATGATGCTTCTTTATAAACCTTTCGGTTATAGCCCCTATGTAGTAGTGAAAAGAGTAAGGTTTATAAAGGCAAATTTATCCAAAATATTAAAATGGAAAATCTTGAAGATACAGTTAAACTTTATGATGAAATAGCAGCTTCACTTAGTCCTGACTCTATGGAATACCAAAAATTAACAGAATTAAGGCAGGATTATATTGCTCTAAAAAAAGATAATGAGAAAAAGGAGAAAAAAATAGCTATACTTGGTCCAAAAGCTATAGAAGACGGCCTGACAAAAGCCTATAACCACAGTTATTTTAAAGAACAGCTTGAAAAAGAAGTTAAAAAATCAGATGAAGATAATGTTCCAGTTTCTCTTATTGCATTTGATATTGATAATTTTAAACATATTAATGATACATACGGCCATCCTATAGGAGATGATATTCTAGTTAGGATAACAGAATTAGGCAAAGAGTATTTTACAGGAGAGGATTTATTTTGCAGATATGGTGGAGACGAGTTTACAGTAATAATGCCTGATACAATTATAGAAGATGCAGCAAAAGCAGCTGAAGAATATAGAAAATTAGTTGAAAAACAAAAATTTGATTATAAAGGCCATGAATTAAAGGTTACGCTCTCTCTAGGTGTTGTTCAGCATACTGATAAGTATAAGTCCAGCGAAGGTCTGTTTACAGCAGCAGACACACTATTATACGAAGCAAAGAAACAAGGCAGAAACATGGTTGCAAGCCAAAAATTCGAATAATCTTTATAAATCCAGAACAATTACTATATATAAAATGACAAAAGACGAACATGTTTTAACAGATGAACTGACTGGATTAGAGGATTATATAGTATTCAAGGACGAGTTCTCTCATATTGTCCAACTAGTACAACATCATAAAAAACCAAAAGCACTAGTAATGCTTAAATTAGGCGAAGATACTTATGAAGAAAGGGTTAAAGGAGTAGCAAATATATTAAAGAGTCATTTCATAAGGATCTGCAGATATGATAAAAAAGATTACTGTTTCTTAGGAATCTATCAAAAACCAGATGAAGTCTCAGAAAAAAAAGAGGAGATTCTTAGTTCTGTAAAAGGAACATACTCAGGCATAAATGCTGGAGTCACTTCATATATAATAACTGGCGAAGAAGATAACCTTGATTCTTTAGCAGAAACACTTTTTGAAGAAATTCAACTTGAATAGAATTATTCTTTTTTCTTAACAGCCTTTTTCTTAGGCGCTTCACTGCCTTTCTTCATAACTTGCATATCCCTTACCTCAAACATCCTTAAAGGATATACTTTGCTTAATAGTTTCTTCACATTGGTCTGCACTCTATGATTGACAAGCTCTTCAACAAAATTCTCATATTTCATCTTGCTAAGCATTTTGACCATCTCTTCATCGCATGCCTTCCTCAGCCCAGTAAGAGAAGACAGGTAAGTCAGTCCAAGTGTCACCATTATGACCTTAACCTTTAATTTATAACCATCAGCTGTTTTGGCTGTAAAAGAATAATCAACCTTCCTTTTGCCTCTCCTGACCATTCTCTTGATTGAAGAAGCAACCATCTTAAACCCGACAAGCTCTGTATACAGCTTGCTTCCGCTGATATTATTTATCTCAAATATAACATTGATATTCTGCTTTCTCATATCTCCTGTAAGATTCATCAGATTGACTGGAACAGTCCTCCCCATTCCCTTAGACGCTTCCACCAGAGGAATCTCCCCAATAGTCTGCTTATTGAACATAGCAGGCGCTGTAATCTGAAACCACGTCTTCTTAACAGCAGTCCTTGATGTCTTCCTTTTTGCTTTAGCCATATACTTTCAGAATTAAGAGGCTGTTTATAAAGGTTTCTAAATATTTTAAGAATTCACGAAGGTTTTTAAACTACTCAAAATTAAAAATTTATATGACAACAGCTAAAGAAAAGGAACCATATCGATCAGGAGCCGAGATGTATCAAGGTTTTGCTCTTGATATGCTTGGAAAAAAAGACTTAGGTTCTGCTATGTATTATTTTTATGTTGCAGAGAATCTTTTCAGAGATGCTGGAAATATAGCATCTGCAGAAGAGATTAAGACAAATGATCTTCCTTTAGTAAGAAAACTTATGGAAGCAGACTTTAAAAAAATAGCTTTAGAGAAAGGATTGGTTTTAACTGATGATAATTTTCAATTTTTGTTTGAAGAACATTCTCCTACATATAATTCTTATAAAAGATTATCAAGATCATATAATGATTTGACTAATGCCTTAGAGAAAGGAAGTGATTATTTTATAGAAAAACTAGAAAATATAGTTAGAATTGCTAAAGGGAATATCAAAGAAGACAATAGTTTAAACTATTTTGGTGATAATTTTGAGAGAATCATGGAATGGGAAGAATGGAAAGGCGATATTGAAATAGACCTTGATGCTTGTTATTCTGCATTAATAACTCTATCAAATGATGATTTTCTTGAAGAGTATCAAGAAGAAGAATCCATGATTAGAGAGCAATTAGATAAAATAAAACAATTTAAAGAAGATTCTCAGTAATAGTTTTACTTTTCTAAAAATTCACGAAGGTTTTTAAATAACTAAAATTTGTTTTTTTTACATAAAAGGTTATAATAATGGCGCACTACAATGTATTACATGTTGAAGATGATCCTGATATTAGGGATTGTATGGAAGGCCCCTTTACTAGAAGAGAACTTAGTTATGATGGTTGCGAATCATTAAAAGAGCTTGAAGAAAGATTGCCGCAGAATACATATGATCTTTTTTTAATCGATGGGAACTTTCTTGATGAACCTGGTGGTTCTGTTGCATTGAACTTTCCAAAAGCAGCTGCATTAATTAAAGAATATTTTGAAAATCCAGTGATATATATGCTATCTGATATAACAGATGGCAATGTAATAGCTGAAGTGCATGGAGCAGAATTTTTAGGCAAAAATTCTTGTTCACCTGCAGATATTGCAGAAATGTTAAAAGAAAAATTAAAGAGTAATTAAACATCCAACTCTTGAACTTCTTTTGCATGCTGTTCTATAAACTTCCTACGAGGCTCAACCTGATCTCCCATAAGCACTGTAAAGACTTCATCAGCTTCAACAGCATCTTCAATAGTAACCTGCTTCAAAATTCTTGAATTAGGATTCATAGTTGTCTCCCACAGCTGCTTTGGATTCATCTCACCCAATCCTTTATACCTTTGCATAGAAACTTTATCTTTTCCTTTAACTATATTCTCTTTTTCTTTATCAGAATAAACATATACTGCTTTCTTCCCAATCTTTATTTTATATAATGGCGGCTGCGCAATATATACATTGCCTGATTCAACCAATGGCTGCATATACCTGTAAAAGAATGTTAGCAATAAACAAGCAATATGATTTCCGTCAACATCAGCATCAGTCATAATCACTATTTTATTATATCTTAATTTTGAAATATCAAACTCATCTCCAATTCCAGTCCCTAATGCAGTGATCATAGCTAGGATTTCAGTATTTTCAAATACCTTGTCCAATCTTGCTTTCTCAACATTCAAGATCTTTCCTCTTAAAGGCAATATCGCCTGCACTCTTCTATCTCTTCCTTGCTTCGCTGAGCCACCAGCTGAATCACCTTCAACAATAAACAATTCACATTTACTAGCTTCTCTTTCCTGGCAGTCAGCTAATTTTCCAGGCAAACTTCCATGATTCAATGCTCCTTTTCGTCTTGTCAAATCTCTAGCCTTCCTAGCGGCTTCTCTAGCTTTAGCAGCATTAGCTAGCTTCATAACAATAGCTTTTGCAACATTAGGATTCTCTTCTAAAAACGCTCCTAATTTCTCTCCAACCATTGCTTCAACAATTCCCTTAACCTCAGAATTTCCTAATTTAGTCTTTGTCTGTCCTTCAAACTGCGGCTCTTGGATCTTGATAGAGATAACAGCACCCAACCCTTCACGACAATCATCTCCTCCTAACTTGACATCTATTTTTGCTTTCTTTGCATAACTGTTAAAAACCCTAGTAAGTGCAACCTTAAACCCATTCAGATGTGTTCCGCCTTCTTGAGTATTAATGTTATTTGCAAAACTAAACACATTCTCAGTATATCCTTCATTATACTGCATTGCAACCTCTATCCTAGTTCCTTCCATCTCCTTCTCAAAATAGATTGGCTTATGAAGAGCATTCTTATTCTTGTTCAGATACTCAACAAAACTAATTATCCCGCCAGAATACTTAAACACATGCTCTTTCCCATTTCTTTCATCCTTGATTGAAATCTCTAAACCTTTGTTCAAGAAAGCCAATTCTCTAAGCCTGTTAGAAAGTATATCAAAATGAAACTCTGTAACCTCAAAAATATCATCATCAGGTATAAAAGTGACAGATGTTCCTGAACCTTCAGCTTCTCCAATAACCTTTAATTCACTTACAGGCTTGCCTCTGGAATACTCCTGAGAATACACTTTTCCATTTCTTTTGATCTTAACAGAAAGATTCTTGCTTAAAGCATTTGCAACAGATATACCAACACCATGCAAACCACCAGCAACCTTATACACCTTGCTGTCAAACTTTCCGCCTGCATGCAGCTTAGTCATTACAACCTGAACAGCAGGAATCTTTAATTTTGGATGAGGATCAACAGGAATTCCTCTTCCATTGTCAATAACTGAAACACTGCCGTCTTTTCTAACAATAACCCTTATCTTAGTGCAAAACCCAGCTAAAGCTTCATCAACAGAATTATCAACAGCCTCAAAAACAAGATGATGAAGACCTCTAACAGAAGTATCTCCAATATACATTCCAGGCCTCTTACGCACTGCATCAAGTCCGCCTAAAACCTTGATTTTCTCTGCTCCATACTCTTGTTCTGGTTCAGCCATTTTCATCTAATTCATGTAAAAATTTAGTAGAATTTTAACTCTTCCACTAAGAAAATTAACCTATCTTTCTTTATAAACCTTTCGCTTCTAAACCCTCAAATTCAGCCTTCTCAGGCCCTGTACTATAAGAATTCAAAAATCAAGACTTTTCAACAAACATAAACGGATCAAACTTTAGATGAGGAAGACGGACCTTTACAACAGAGCCGTCCTCTTTGACAAAATCAACTTCATCTAGATCCTGCTTCTGGGCATCCATTAGTTTCATCATTATCTCAAAGTCAGAAATTCCATCCAGTCCAAGCAGTTGTTTTAACGACATTTTAGTCAATACCTTTCTCTAATAGAAACTATGATTTTAATCACTGATTACTTAAGCAGCCTCGTCATAGCCTTGCATAAAGCCAGCTTCTTCAGGGCTCAACTCCCCATCTTCTAACAGCAGTTCTCGAACATCTTCAGAATAGATGTTCTCATCATCCTCAAAATACTCATCCTCATCAAGTTCTTTCATACTCCCCCACCTCACATATTTTAACCTATATGTATAATAGTAGTAAGGTTTAAATATATATACTTTTTCCATATAACATATATATCTAACAAAAGATATATGCCTAATCGTAGATTTTACGGTTATACTATACTTAATAAAACATTTCGGGGTGGAATATATGGAATTTAGAAAATTAATAAGATTTGGAAAGACTTCTTTTGTAATGAGTCTTCCAAAGAGCTGGGTTGTCAAAAATAAGCTTAAAAAAGGCGATTTAATCAGTTTAGAGGAAAGAGATGACGAATTGTACTTGTCCCCTAAGATTGAAAAAGGCAAAATAGAGCCAAAAGAGATTGTAATCTCAATAGACGGAAAAAACATCGACCAGATCAAGAGGGAGATAATCCCTGCCTATATCAACAACAACAACAAGATAACAATCATAGGAGAGGAATTGAAAGACAAGGCAAAAGAAGTAAGAGACGTTCTGCAGAACCTGATGGCCTTGGAGATTGTTGAGCAGACATCCACTAAGATTGTCGCAAGAGAATTTCTTAACATGGAGAAGATATCTATCTCTAACCTTATCAGAAGGATGGATATAATCACAAGAGACATGATTTCTGATTCAAAGGACACATTCAAAGAAGACAAGTATGAAAACATCAACCACAGAGACGAAGATGTCAACAGGCTTAATTATCTGATTTTCCGTGCAATAAAATTTGCCTTGGAAAACACCGAAGTTGCAAGAGCATACAAATTAACTCCAGAAAAAATGTACAGCATCTTGCGTATCACAGAATACATTGAAAAGATTGCAGATGAAGCAAAGAGGATAGCAAGATTCCTTAGGCAAGCAAAAATAACTCCGCAAAAAGAAAAGCAGCTGATTGAGATTTATGAAGAAATAAGAAAGCTCTATTTAGATACAATGAAAGCATACCACACTGATGACTCAAAATTAGCATACAAAACCGCATCAAAAAAGATTGACCTAATCAATAAATGCGACAGATACTACAACCAGAATTGGCAGGAAAAATTCATCCCAAACATAATAGAGAAAATGAAGATGATGACAGTAGATATCCACAACATAGGAAGAGTTATATATACTTAATTGCTACTTACCAATAGTAAAAACAGAAAGGTTTATAAAGATAGTTATTCTTAGATTTCATAGAATAAATGATTTAATTATGGTAATCTATCAAAATGATGAATAAAAGCGACTTTAAAAAAGCAGGTATTGATAAAGACTATTTCTCAGAGATATTTGAACAGCCTATAAAGGACTATGATATAAATCCTGTTGAAAAAGGTTCTCTTCTCAGGGCTGAACTGTACGAATTCACTATCAAGCCTAAAGAAGGAAACCCTTTTACAATTTTTGCAAAAGACTTCTGGCCAGGTACAGACTCTTCTGGAGAGCAGGAAAGAAACAGAGAGCTTGACATGAATGAGGTAAGATTCCTAGAATTTGGCAACCAAAAAAATACATTTACTCCAATGTATATAGCGCATAAAGAGCACGAAGGAAGAACAATACTTTTTATGGAGCAGTATACAGAGTCTCTTGAAGACAAACTTAAAGATTTTTACAAGATGCGGGAGATTGAACAGCTTCCCCATGCAAAACAAAAGATTGAAGACCAGGCTTTTGGATATATGAAGCGGGCAGCTGATGTTGTTTTAATCAACAACTATATCGCCTCTACTGAAGAGTACAAAGATCATGATGTATTCAATGGTGTAACAATCTATGAATATGACCACAGAAAACTTCAAAGTGAGATCAATATTTTTGTAGAAGAGCTGCTTCAATTCAAATACAAAGATAATGAAAGAAGCACAAGCAGAAACCGTTTCAGATGGCTTGTTGAAAACAAGCTTACTGATTTCTTAGAATTACTTTACACGCACATAGCAAAGCCTCTTGGAGAAAATGTTGAGCAAAGAGGTATTGTAAATTATGATCCTAATGTAGGAAATATCTTGTTAAAACATGAAAAAATAGGACATTATGATTCAGACGCAATACTTGAATTTAGAGAAGGTGGAGAGAGAAGCACAGTCCAGTATCAGGGTTTTGCTGTTACTGACAACAATAAGATAGGAAGAGGATCAAATGCAATGATTGCAATCCTAATCAATCATCCGGCTGTCTTCAGGCTCTTTGCTGAGGAAAGAATGGTTGAATTAAAAAAACATGTTCTAGAACAGCAGTATAAACTGCAAACAGGAGAATCTATTCCATATGATAATATCCCAAAAAGAGACATAATGAATCCGTTTGAAAAAGAATATGCAGCTGCTTCTAGATTTGCATTACTGCGTAATACAAAATTCATAACACATCTTTGTAATAATCCTCAATATGCAGACAAAGTAGAAGGATTTGTTAAACGAAACGACTTGTATGTTCCTGAAAGTTTTGTAAGTCAAAACTTAACTTATTTTTGCAATTTAGATGATTGTGCTACTAAAAAGCTTGAATTAGTAAATAAAGCTGTAGATTCATTATAAATCAATTAAAGGTGATAGGATAAGGAAAATGGCATTTGACCTACATGTACATACTACGTATTCTCTTCATGCCTATGAGACCCCTGCAGAAGCAGTAAGATTGGCTGTTGAAAAAGGACTGGAAGGCATTGCAATAACAGACCACGACACAGTAGAAGGAATTGAGGAAGCCATGCAGGAAGCAAAAAACTATCCAGGATTTCAGGTTATTCCTGGAGGAGAATTTAGTTTTAATTACAAAGATATTGATGGAGAGATTCTAGCTTATTTTATTAACCCAAAATCAGTTCATTTACTCAGGCCTATTGCAGTAAATTTAAGAGCCACTCAAAAAAGAGATGAAAAAATTGCCAAAAAATTAGGTCACTCACACAGCTTTACTGTAGAAGATGTGAAAGATTATGTAAAAGATACAAGGAAAAGAAATCTAATCTGCAGAAACGACATAATCTACTTTATGATGGATAATGGTATTACTAAAATCAAGGATTTTAAAAAAGCCTTTGACAAATACGTTGGCAAGAAATCTCCTCATTATATCCCAAAAAAGAGAAAAGGCATAAGAAAAATAATTACCTGCATCAAACAAGCAGGAGGCACTCCAATATTTGCTCACATCGGTATTATTGATGAAAATCCAGAAAATCTTGAGGAAATAGCAGCTATAGCTATACAAGAAGGCATAGATGGATTTGATATCTATAATTATACTAATAAAGGTTATTCAGATGAAGAGACAGAAACACTTAATGATTTTTGCTCTAAACTAAACATAAAACCCTCTAGATTGGTTCAGAAGCATAAAGGAAAACTAGTAGACGGCTCCAAAGGAAGTGACTGTCATTTTAGATTAGGAGATGCTGAAATAGGAAGCTGGATTTGTGATATAGATGTAGTAAATGCACTAAAAAGCAAAAGCAAAACAAGCAGGAGGAAATTTGCAAAAAAACAAAAAGGTTTTTAAACCGAATAAACTTAATAAATAAAATGGTAAAACAAGCAATTCCATTTGACCAATATTTAGATTTACTCGAAAGACGAGAAGCAGATACTGATCTTAGTAGCCGTCTTGACTTAGAAAAGTTAGAAAAACAATTTAAATTAAACAAAGACCCTCTTGATGAAGGTGAAATTAACTCTCTCCCAAGTGAAATAAGGTCTCAGTTGGATAGAATCCCATTCCAATTAAGTGGAATATATATAAAACTAGCATTATATGAATCTAGTCCTTCTGAAAAGCGTGTTGATTTTAGAAGAGCAGAAAAACAAGTCCAAAAAGCTATTAAGCTCTATAGACAAAGACAACACAGAAAAAATCCGCAATATGAAAAGAGACTAGTAGAAATTACAAATTTTTTATACGCTGAACAAGAAGAACGCTGCCATAGTTAATTATTTCTTCTTCTCTTTAATATCAAACTTCTCAAGAACTAGTTTTCCTTTCAACACCTTCATCACAACCTCATCTTTCTCTGTGAATCCAGCTTCTTTTATGATTGGTTCAGGTATCAATACTCTTTCTCCTCTGAAATCCAGGCCTGTTATGATCTGCTTTGCAGGCTCTCCTCCAACCTTGCCTATATCTTTCATTATCTCCTCTGCGCCTTTTTTCTTGTGTGTTTCAACATACTCTTTTGTCTTCTTGTGCAGATACTTTGCAATATGGTCAGCGACATTGACTCCTGTAGCTTCTGTTATTCCCTGCAGTCCAGGAGAGATATTCGCCTCAATAACCAAAGGCCCTTTATGCCCTTCAAGAACATCAACAGCGCAGATCTCAGCTCCTAGCACTCTTGCAGCTTTTATGGCAATCTTTGCAGTTACAGGATCAACCTTGATTGATTTGCCTTTGCCTCCTGCATGGATATTTGCTCTTTTCTCTCCAATCTCTGCCTGCCTCTGCATTGCCGCCACAACCTTATCTCCTACAACAATCATCCTCAAGTCAGCGCCTTCTGTCTCAATATACTCCTGGATCAGGAAAGGCTGCCTCAATGCTGTCAAAGCATCAAGCATGGAATTCGCAGATGCAAAACTGTCTGCAAACATCACTCCTTTGCCTTGTGTTCCCTGCGGAAACTTCATAATAATAGGATAATGCATCTTCTCGAGTATCTTCTTAGCAGCTTCTGGTGTTGCAGCCAAGAATGTTGCAGGCATTGGAATACCATTTTGCTGCAAAGCTAATTGTGTTAACAGCTTGTCATGAACAATTGTAAATGCATCAGCAGTAATAGGCATATAGCTGTTCTTGGAAAGATTATTTGTTATCGCGCTCAGCAATGGAGCATATCTAAAGCTTCCTTTTGCAAAGATGCAGTCATACTTATCCATCGGCTTTCCCTGATACAGAACAACAGCTCCTTTTGGCCCTAAGTTAACCTCAATATCCCTTATATCCAGCTCATCAACTACTCTAAAATAATTCTTCATAGCTTTCGCTGTCCATTTTGAGCTCGTGCTCCCCAATGATATGATTGCAGATGTTACTGGCATGGTTTTTCCTCTTCGCTCTCTCACTTCTTACTAGGGTCTATTAAAAAGCCCCTCTTTAATATATTTTTCCCAATTAATGCTTTGTATTTCAGATTGCTTCTATCAGCCAAGGTTAATCTCACTTTTGCAAACTTTCTTCCAGCTATCTCTATCCTTCCTCTTACAATAGGCCTTCGTTTTGTCCCAGATGCTGATTTAATCTTCTTCATCTTCTCTATCGGCCCGATATCCAGCTTTTTAGCCATTTTCTGGTCCAAAGAGCATATATCTGCTCCTGTATCTATTCTAGCCCTTATTCTTTTCTTTTTCTCAGAGCCTATGAATGTAACACTCTCTGTAAGCCCTATAAGCGTCTTGTTCTTTGGATTTCTGAATCCCATCTTGCTAACCTAAGAATTAAAGGGTATTTAAAGATTACGAAAAACCCTTTATAAATTATTTATAAAGAAAATCACGAAGGTTTTTAAAGTATTCTAACTCCTTTTTTCTATGTCAAATATATTAAAAATCGAAGGAAGAAAAAGCTGCATACTCAATGCTAACCTTAAACCTGAACTAGGTATTTATCTAATAGCAGATTACAAAGGCAAAAAATTCGATATCAGAAACATCTTCGGATTTATGAATGACGGAGAAGTTGTTTCAGCAGTGCTAAAATTTGATCCTCAAGATAAAGATTATGAGAAAAATGGTTTGAATCACATCATATTAGCGACTGACCTTAATAAAGTCTATAGAGCAACAGGGGCAACAGAAATTTCTCTCGGAGAAAAACCCAAATTCTATAGTTTAGGAGATGATCTGGAAATAATTGTTAATGATTCAGCTAGAGAAGCAGTTGCATCAATCAAAGACATAGGATATGAATTCCAGCAAGAAACGCAAGGCTCAGATTATATATTTGATCATGACTATTTTGATTTGCCTGGAATGGAGAATTAAACCCCTTCAAACAATTTCTTTACCTTATCCTTTCCAATAGTCAGAATAAAATGAGCTAACCTCGGACCTTTCTCCTTGTTGACTAATACTAAATAAGCTGCTTTAAAGAAATCTCTGGGTTCCAGACCAAGATTAGTGCAGATTTCATAGAACCTATTATGTAATTCTTCATCACTTAGCTTCTTATCTAAAAGAGCTGCAACTTTATTCAAAGCTTTTCTTTGCCTGTCATCTATCTTAATATTTTTAGGAACTTTTTCCTGCACACTAAATTTAAAATCATCAGGAGCATATTTCTCCAGCCAGTTCAATGCACAATTCAATCTTAACTCTAATTTCTCTTTGTCTTCTTTTTTAACATAAAAAGCCTCAGCTGCTTTTTTCAAGTCTTTATCATAAATCTGCAATACAGTTGTCAGATGCCTGAAACTTGGCTGATAAGGCAGGTTTTTAGGGATATTGACAGCACTCAGCTCATATATCCTTTTCTGCTTTAATCTTTCTTTCTCTTCTACTTCTTCCTCATTAAAATAGATTCTCTCACATCTGTCAAAATTCTCATATATTGTTAAAACATCCAGATCAAAGCTGATAGCAAACTCAGCATCAGGCCTTGTTGATGCAAACAGCCATCTGATAATAACAGGCTCATAAACCTCTTCCATCTCTTTCAGTGTTATCACAACTCCTGAAGAGCTTGCAAACTGCCCTTGCCCTTTGAGAGAGATCCATTCATACCTCATTGAAGCAAACTTTTTTGTTTCAAACACCTTTTCCAGAATATGCTCCCCTGTCCAGAAGCTTCCGCCAGCTGCAAAATGATCCTTTCCTCCAGATTCAAAATCAACTTTTTCATATTTCCATCTTGCAGGCCAGTCAACTCTCCATTTCAGCTTTGCAAATCCTTTTTTCCTGAAATCAAAAGAAGATTTTTCTTTGCAATCACATTCATATTCTAAAGTATATCCGCCAGTATAATGGATAACATTGGCTTCTTTTCCGCATTTCTCGCAATAGACAGAAACAGGCAGCCACTCTTCCCCTAGCTCTTCTTTCCTGTGCTCATTCAAAATCTCTTTTATCTTCTCAACATTCTCTAGTGCTGTCTTCATCTCTTCTGCATAAGCGCATTTCCTGTTCATCTCACCCTGATAGATGAACTCTGGCTTGATTCCCAAAACAGGCAGCTCTTCCTCAACCTCTTTCTCATTATGCATTGCATAATTATCATGGCATCCAAAAGGATCAGGAATAGACACCAATGCTCTTCTCAGATTCTCCTTCAGCATATCCTGCTGAGGCATATTCTTAGGAACCTTCCTGAAAACATCATAATCATCCCAAGAATAGATAAATCTGGTCTTATGCCCTAAGTCCTTCAAAGCCTTATCAATAAGATCAACTGTGATGATTTCCCTGAAATTACCAAGATGTATTGTTCCAGATGGAGTTATGCCAGCAGCTAATGTATACTTTGCCTTCTTTCCTCTCTGCTGCACAATCCTCTTTGCTGTTGAATCAGCCCAGTGCATTATTTCTTTTGCCATTTTTAATATCTATAAATTTGTTAAAAATGTCAAACCTTTTAACATAGTTAAAAGTTTTGCCATAAGAAATAGTTTAAATTGGAGATATATAAATGTTATTGGAATATTCATACAGCTTAAATATCTATTTTTCTACTCTCAACTTTCCAACCTACTTCTTTCCAGTTATCACAATTTCCAAAATGCCAGTTTTCTAAATTAACTAATTCTTTTACTTCTAAACCCCTATTGCGAATCACTGGTTCGATTAATTCATTAGATAGATAAGTTACTATTTTTGGCACGCCACCAGAAGGATGAGAACAAGTGTCGATTCTTTTGGCATCACTATAATCTCCATACTTCCCTGTTTCCCTAATGTATTTAATCAACATAAGGCCTAGTAAATCATTCTCAGATAAACCAAAATGATTGGAATGCATCGAATGAATAATATTATCCCAACTATGGTAAGGATTTGGTTTCTTTTCTACTGAATCAAACCCACAAACATAGATATCAATCTCTCTATTGTTGATATAAAATCCAGCCATGCCTTTTAAAATAGGACACCTCATTCCATCATAAATACATTCATCTAATTTTTCAAATTCCTTAAGATTAATCTTAAATCCCTCTGAAACACCCTGCTCATAACAAATAATCATGACATCTAAATTTGAGTTAACCTTTTTTTCTTTTGTTCCTAATACAAGATCCCCAATATCTTCACCACTCATAAGCGCACCTATTTTATAAGCAAAACCCATTTCCTTAAAGGGATTGTTTATACATCCTAAAACAGCTTCTTTTACTTCTTCTTCTGTATTATAAGGACCATAATGAGTTGCTTCTCTAGGATCGCCTTTTAAGTGAACAATTCCCTTATAATACCTTAAGGTTCTATTCTCTTCTGTAGCAACTACACTACTTATATTTGATTTTTCCATTTTATTTATCTCCTTGATATTTCTTATTGATTCTAATAAATGCTATATGTCTGTTTAAGTTTATAAGGTAGTTCCATTTCTTTTAAGATTTCACGGAGTTTCATCTCTATTTTAGTATCAGAACTTGTTTCAGCAGAAATAATAAATTCCTTGAATAAGTCCTCCCTATCAGAGTATATAAAGTCAAATCTATTCTCAAATATTTTTTTAGCTAAATCAGATATTTTAGAGCAGATTGTTTCATATTCTTTACACAGCAACCCTTTTTTGTTTCTTCTCCTTTTTTCAGCCCAAAATTCTTCATCTATTTCATATCTAAATAGACGGGTATTTTCATTCATGAATATTGTTTTACTCATTTTCTTCCTCTTCTAACTTACACCTGTTCTTAGCTCCCCTATACCATTCATATAATCCTGAAACAGCATTAGTTGCAACAGGTATTAACAACACTTTAAAATCGCGTTTTTCCATTATTTGATATCCATAAAACATCAAATAAGGAAACGCACCAATCACAGCACCATGAGGAAGAGTCATTTCCAGACCTTCTGTTTTTGGTTCATAATTCTCCATTTTCTCATCTAATTTCTTACCTAATCTGTAATAAGTAGGCAAAACATGCATGCCAGTTGCACCTGAAAGCCCAATAAGAAAAGGAGCACAGCTATCAAAAACATCTTTAGCCATCTGCTTTACAATGCTTCCTAATCCTGGTTCTTCTTTCATTTTTATCATATAAACCACTACATAATGGTAAGATATTAAGCTTTTACCTTACATATAAGTATTTTAACACCAAAAACAGAAACCTTTATATAAATTACCCCATATATAAGTATAAAATGTGGAAAGCAATATTTGAAGGAAAACATAAGACCTGTATCCTAGCTCCTTTATGTAAAAAACATAAAGTAACAGACTTTGTTTACTTAGTCAATGCTTGGGAAGAAAACAATGAATTCTATTACAGCGAAGCACATATTCTAGAAGGAGATGAAGCAAATAAAAAAGCATTTCTAAAAGATCTTAAAAAAGACAAGACAGTATTAAAGCTAGAGCAAAAAGGAAATTTCATTGTCACACTAAACAAGCGTCCTGGATGGATGGCAATATACATGCCTCTTTGGGATAAAAGAATAATACAAGTTAAGCCAGTTGTTCAAAGAACAGATGGAACTGAATTATGGGAAATGGCTTGCTGGGACAAAGAACCTTTAGCTCATATTTTAGAAAGACTTCCACCTGAATTTGAAATCAAAATAAAATCAATTCAACAAACTAAATTAGATGATATCTTCTTGCCCCATATCAGGCCGAATTTAACAGAAAAACAAAACAGAGTAATCAAACTAGCAGTTGACAGAGGCTATTTTGAATTTCCAAGAAAAGCAAACTTAGACGATCTAGCTAAAGAATTAAAATTAACAAAACAGACAGTTCAGCAGCACTTAAGAGCTGCAGAGAAAAAACTGATTCCTTTCTTGACTGAAAATATAATATAACGGGCTCAGCGGGATTCGAACCCGTGACCTACGGCTTACTTCAGAACTCGTTCTGAAGGATTGAACAAAGTTCAATAAGAGGCCGTCGCTCTAACCAGGCTGAGCTATGAGCCCATAGTAAACTAGAGAATTAGAATTTTCTTTAAAAACTTATCTAAACATACTTCCTAATCTTACTAAGTGTAAACCTTTTCTTTGCAGTTTTTGATTCAGCAGGCCAGCCCATCTGAATTCCAGATATCAATTTGTAATCCAAAGGAATCCTGAATTCTTTATAGAATTTCTCTTTCAACTTCTTGAAATTCAGTAAAAACTTTATTCCATCTTTGACTCTTGTCCCTAATCCTTTTGAATATGATGCCAATAACAGATTCTGCATTGCCATTGCAGTGCTGGTCTTGACACTCTCATCAGCAATCTCTGAAATCCTTTTGTCTTTAGACATCTTCACTGCCTGAGCCAAAGGCTTTGCATCATACGGACGCGAGAAAACAAGTATATACACAGGAGCTTCATCAAATTTGCCGTATTTAGAAAAGAAATCCAGAAATCTTGCATAAACCTTTCCAAATCTTTTCTTCTTAAGCTCGCGAGCAGTATAATCATAGCCTAATTCGATAAATGCATTTAATTTCTTCTTAGACTCTTCAGTATTAACTATAAGAAAATACCATGGCTGTGTATTGCAGCTAGAAGGCGCATAGCTTGCAGCATCTATAATTGAATCTATAAGCTTAGCACTAACCTCTTTTTTCTTAAAATGAGATATGCTTCTTCTGCCTTTTATTATCTTGTCTATCATATTAAAGCATTTTAAGCTTTCCAGTAATTGCATCAATCTTCTCTTCAGAATCAGGTCCAATTCCTAAGCAAGTCTTGGTTCCAGGAGCAATTACTGTCCTGCCAGCATCAGTTATCAATGCTGTCTTCAATTTAGCTGCTTTTGCCAAATTCAAAAACTCAATTAACTCTTTATCATCTTTAACTTTCAAAACAACCTTTTTCTGCCCTTGACTTCTCCAAGCAGCAACTTTATTTTTGTCAGAATTAAAAACAGCTTCAACAGAAGCATGTGCACATTGAGCAGCTAATTTACCTTTTGGCAGTTTTAAATCTTTTCTAACTAGAATTACTTGTTTGTATTCCATCTTTGAGCAGTAACTTTTATCTTTATTCCACTCTTGATTGCTTCAATAACCCTGTCATAGAAAGTAATCCTTGCATATGGTCCAAATGCATATTTGTCAATCATTGGCTGGGAATTGCACTCAACAATGAATGGCTTGCCTTTTGAATTTAATACAAAATCAACTGAGAATATTCTTGGATTGAATTTCTTGAACAGCCTGTCCACTTTCCTTGCAATAGTTACTGCTCTCTTAGGAATCAACCTGTTAGGTATAAACACCTTCTTCCCGCCTAATGCAATATTTGCAGTTAAAGTTCCTTTCTTAGGTATTCTAATATGAGCATGATCTACTTTCCCATTAATCATAAACAGCCTCATATCATGCATTCCCCTTGTAACTCCTTTAATGCCTTTTGATGTATCAATAAATTCCTGGACAATAGTATTCTTCTCAATAATCTCAGGCAGCTTGTCTTTGTCAGTTATTATTACATCCCTTCCAAGAGTTCCATATCTTGGCTTAAGCACAATCTTTTCAGTTCTAATCTTTCCCAGCACTAATTTCAAGCCCCTTACTGTATTAACAAGAAATGTCCTTGGGCAGAGCTCTGGAAACATCTCTGCAACAAGCCTTTTATCCCAGCAGAACTCGTCAATAATAGGATGATTAATCAGGCTAACCTGTTTAGCCATCTTGTATTTGAATCTTGCTTTTGCCGCATCCTTCTCATTCTTCTTGTATATGCTTCCTGCAAACCTTGAATAGATGGCATCAACTTCAACATTCTTGACCAATTTCCATCTATTATTATATTTACACCAAGCACGCATCAATTTTCCGTCCTTGTATTCCTTATGATATGCAAAAAAAGCATTCATCCCATGCTTAGAACATTTCTTAGAAAAAATAGAATGAACTCTACTCAAATTCTTTTTCTTAAATGGTATTGTTCTGTTTCTTTTTGCACTGCTTGTAAACAAAATACCTACTCCTGGTTTGCTGTAATCGAGCATAGTATTACTCCATTCCCTCGTTTCTTTTTAAACCTTTTGGTATTTTACAGAATTTTCCCGTCTTCAATGATCTTGACACCATCAACATAGATTGTTGGCTTGAACAAAATTCCGTCGAGATGTATTGGCACATCAACTTTTCCGCCAAAACTAGAATTCTTTCCCAAAGCAATATGGCATGTCCCCATCACTTTTTCATCTTCCAAAACATTGCCAATCACTTCAGCCTTGTCATTTGTTCCAATCCCTAATTCAGCAAAATTAAAAGCATTCTTATCCTTGACCTTATCAAGAACTTCCCTCAATTCCTCAGCAACCTCTCCCCCATCAATCCTGACAGCAAAACCATTCTCAACAATAATCCTGATTGGCTCATCAACCATCTTCTTCAAAATACTTCCATCAACAACATAGATTCCGTCAGCAGTCTCTTCAATCGGAGAAATAAATGTCTCGCCAGATGGCAGATTCCCAAACCTTCCTTTTACCCTCAATCTTCCATAACTCGCTTCTGCTTCTCTCCCATCAATTGACATCCTGATATCAGTTCCAGCAGCAGTAACAACCCTGACCTCTTTTCCTTTATCCAAAATCTCTTTCAGCTTATTGCTTCTCTTAGCCATCTCATCATAATCAACATCAATACATCTTTCCATTGTCTCTTTTGTAATTCCTGGCAATGTTGCCACCCTTGCATTCCTCTCACAAGCATCCTTAACCAATGAAGTATGCGTCAATGACTTTGTTGTTGGAATCAATAAAACATCTGCTTTATCAGCTTCTTCCTTAACCCACTTAGGAGGCTCTGCTCCGCTCACAACACCAATCGGAATCTCAATAAGCTTAGCTTCAGTAATCTTTTTTGCAGCTGCTAAAAGAACCACTCCTATTGACTTCAGATTCTCATCAGTAATAACTAAAACCTTTTCTCCTTCCTTGACTTCCAAGCATTTCTGTATTGCAATGTCTGCTGCTTGTTCTATTGTTGCCATAGAGTCCTCTATTAATAGATAGTATAAAAATTTAACGAAGCATAGAAGACGCAGCAGTAGTTAATAAGTATCTTAACCAATAATTTCTTTTAATTTCTCAGCAATATATTCCATGTGTTTTTTCTTTAAATCTTGATGTATAGGAATGCTAAACTGCCTATCAGCTAGATATTTTGTATCAGGATATTTATTCAGCTCTAACTGCTCAGGAAGAATCTTATTCCAATGAAGCAATGTTTCAATACCATCTCTCCATAGTTTCTCTCTAATCTCTAATTTATTTTCATGGAGAACAGGAAAAAACAAAGGACAAACACCAGCAGGCAGTTCCTTAATCAATGCCTCAACCTTGCTTCCTTTCAAAGCATTTAATAAAAACAAGAAATTTTCTCTTCTTTGTTTTATTATCTTCTGGCTGTCACAATGTTTCAAAACAAATCTAGATAACCACATTGATTTGAAAAAAACAGAAGCATCTCCAAATAATTCTCTCTCCTTATCTTTCTTCTTAGTCCTTTTCTCATACTTTGTTGCAGCCTTCCCTAATCTAAAATAAATTCCTTTTTTCAAATATTCCAAAGTCCTTCCCAATCTATAAAACATATAACTTAATTTCAAAGCCCTTCTCTTATTAACAGGCAATTCAAACTTTTCATTATTAACAACCAAAACACCGCCTTCAAACAAAGGAAGTGTTTTTCTTAAACTAAAAACAGCAAAATCTCCATAACTACCAACTAATTTTCCTTTATGCCTGCTAAACAGAGCCAGAGCACAATCCTCAATCAAATAAATCCCTTTTTCTTCACATATTTTCTTTATCTCATCCAGATTCCTGGCAAAACCAAAATAATGCATAACAACAATTGCCTTTGTATTAGAATCAATCTTTTTTTTCAAATCATTAATATCTAAATCCAAATTCTTCTTTGTTTTATATAGTCTTACATCCTTTGTAAAAGGCAATAAAGGAGTAATTGCTGTTCTGCAGATAAAAGAAGGAAACAACACATTATCCTTTTTCTCTATCTCCATTAATTTAAATGCAGTATACAATGCATTCCTTGCATAAGGATAAAAAACAACTCTTTTGAAATCAAAATCAACATTTTTTTTTCTTTTCAAGAAAAATAAAGGAGAAAGAGTTGGTCTATTTGGAACATTTACCATTTTTCTTTTAACCAACTAACAATACTTTCAACAACCTTATTATAATATCTTTTACCCTCTTCAATATCTGGATTATTTGGAGAATCAGAAGGCTCTCCAATTGAAGGATCAACTGCTAATGCCATCTCTGTCTCTTCTTTTCCTGTATGAGGAACTTTTTTACTGCCAAACTTCCACCAACCCAATGTTTCAATATGCAAATCAGAATTATCTGCTTTCAATTTCTCAATTGCAGCTTGCATTGGTTTTGTATTCTTTCCATGCCCATTTAACAAGAATATCTTCTTAAATCCATAATCAATGTAAATCTTGCAAATCTCTTCAACAGACTTCTGTAGTGTATCTGGCATTATCCCGATTGTTCCTTGCTCAGTTAGTGTGCTTTCACTGCTCCCTTTTGTTATTGGAACTCCGCAGATATTTCCACTTTTCTCTGCAACTTCCTTTGCAATTTTCTGAGCAATAAGATTATCTGTATTCAAAGGAAGAAATTCATCATGAGCTTCTGTAGCTCCAGTAGGGATTATCATAACCAAAGAACGATCTAATTTTTCTAATTTTTTGCTTGTTAGTCTTTCAAGCTCCATCATTAAATCTTTAGCAACTTATTATCTATATAAAGTTTAGGGTTTTTAAAAACCTGGTCCAAATGAATAATAGCATAGATTGTTCCGCCAAACCAGTAATTAGAACCAATACCAACATGAGCAGTTCCTTTTACTTTTTCATCAACTATAGTAGCTCCTATGATCTTGGCATTTGGATTTATTCCAATACCTAATTCTCCAATCCTTCTTATACCCCACGGATGCTTTGCTTTCTTAAAAGCCCAGTCCAGTGTGCTTCTTAGATTGTCAGCTTCCTCAGCTCCGTCAATATCAACTATCTCTCCTCTTTTGACATCCATGACAATAGGCTCTTCAATCAGCTGGGTTCCGCCGCGATAAGCAGAACTTCCATCAACAACAATCTTTCCTTCAGCTGTCTTCCATCTAGGCGCAAGATAGACCTCGCCAGCAGGAATATTTCCGCCTGTTCCAACCTTTTTATAATTTCCTGTATTCAAAACAGCCCTGTTCTTCAGCTCCATCTTCAAGTCAGTTCCAGAATCAGTTGTAATCCTCAGTTCATTTCCATTATCCAGCTCATTCTTTATCAATTCTGCTTTTTCCTGCAGTTTCCTATAATCTATATTAATAGTGTCAATCACAGCCTGATAATTTTCTTCCCCCAATTTCCCCAGGCTAGTAGCAGATACAAATCTATGGTGATTCTCCCTGATATAATTCCTATAGCTGTGGCTCAATGTTCTGATGCTCCCCAATTTCCCAGACAGGCTCAAAACAAGAATATTATTTAATCCTAATTCTTCCAGCCCAATCAAGACATTGTCATCAGCATTATCTCCCTTCATCTTAGGATCCTGAATAATCATAGTTACCTCTAATCCAAGCTCTCTTGCAGCCAAGTAATAACCAGCTCCTAAGATTCCAGCCAGCCTTCTTCCTTCATAGCCTTGGTCAGTGACTATCAAAATTCGCTCGTCTTTCTGAACATCCAGGCACTGCTGCAGCACTTTCTTGAAAACATCAGAATTATTCTTTGCAAGTTCTATCAGTCCGTTCTCTTCCAGCCACTGCAGGTGTTCTTTCGCATGCATCTTATTTTTTTGAAAATTAAGGTAATTTATAAAGGTTTGCTTAGAAATCAGACAAAATCACAAAGTTTATATACAAAATTGCTAAAATCAATAATATGATTGCAATAACTTTTCCAGACGGTTCAGCTGTAAATTACAAGAAGAAATCAATCACACCAGCTGAAATTGCAGAAGACATTGGAATTGGATTGGCAAAAGCAGCTATAGCTGCAAAAGTCAATGATGAGCTGGTTGATTTAAACTATCCAATCAAGAAAAATTCTGAAATCAGGATAATCACCTTTGATGATGACGAAGGACAAGATATCTTTAAACATTCTGCTTCTCATGTTCTGGCAGCAGCAGTCCAAAACCTCTTTCCAAAAGTTAAATTTGGTATTGGCCCTGCAATTGAAGACGGCTTTTACTATGATTTTGATACAGCCCCATTTACACCAGAAGATTTAGAGAAAATAGAAAAAGAGATGCAGAAGATAATTGAAAAAGACCTGCCTTTTGAAAGAAAAGAAATAACAAAAGCCCAGGCAAAGACACTGTTCAAAGACCAGCCATACAAACTAGAGCTGTTAGAAGAAGTTGAAAAGCCTTCTATCTATACATTAGGAAAATTTACTGATCTATGCAAAGGCCCCCATGTTATTAGCAGTGGAAAGATAAAAGCATTTAAGCTGACAAAAATAGCAGGAGCATACTGGAAAGGAGATGCTAAAAACAAAATGCTTCAAAGAATCTACGGAGTTGCATTCCCAGAAAAAAAGGATTTGAATAAATATCTAAAATTACTAGAAGAAGCAGAGAAACGGGACCACAGGGTTATTGGAAAGCAAATGGAACTGTTCTCAATCCATGATGAAGCTCCAGGAATGCCGTTCTTCCATGACAAAGGAAACTTTATCTGGGAAAAACTAAAAGATTACATGATTTCTGAAATGAGAGAATTAGGTTATGAACTAAACAAAACACCTATTATCTTGAACAAAGCATTATGGCTGAAGTCAGGGCATTGGGACCATTACAAAGATAACATGTATTTTACAAAGATAGATCAGGCAGATTATGCAGTAAAGCCAATGAACTGCCCTGGAAATATCTTAATCTTCAAAACAAGACTGCATTCCTACAGAGAGCTTCCAATCAAAGCAGGAGAATTTGGACTAGTGCATAGGCATGAACTATCAGGAGTTCTATCAGGATTATTCAGAGTAAGAGTTTTTACACAAGATGATGCTCATGTCTTCTGCGAAGAATCTCAAATAAAAGACCAAATAATCGAATTGCTTGACTTAGTCAAAAGAATCTACTCCACCTTTGGCTTTGAATATCATATTGAATTAAGCACTAAGCCTCCAAAAGCAATGGGCGACCCTAAGCTCTGGGATAAAGCAGAAAAAGCACTGGCAGAAGCCTTGGATACTAGAAAAATCAAATATAAACTAAATCCAGGAGAAGGCGCTTTCTACGGCCCAAAGATTGACTTCCATGTAAAAGATGCAATTGGTAGAAGTTGGCAGTGCGGAACAATACAATTAGACTTTTCAATGCCTGAAAAGTTCAACCTAACCTACGAAGGCAAAGACGGCAAAAGACATCAGCCAGTTATGCTGCACAGAGCAATCTACGGAAGCATGGAAAGATTCATGGGTATTTTAATAGAGCATTTCGCAGGCTGGTTCCCACTCTGGCTGAATCCACTGCAGGCAAGAGTGATCTCTGTCTCTGACAAATTCAACAAATATGCCAGAGAAATTGTAAAAGAATTAAAAGAAAATGGAATCAGAGTTGACTTTGACGACAGCAAAGAAACAACTGGAAAGAAAATAAGAGATTCTCAAATAGCAAAGATTCCTATTGTTATTAATGTTGGCGAAAAGGAGCAAAAAGCAGAAACAGTTGCAGTAAGAACAAATTCTGATGGCAAAGTCAAGTTTGGAGTTAAATTAAGTTCTTTAATCAAAAAAATAAAAGAGAATGTTGAGAAAAAAGAGATTGAGTTTAATTTATGATTCACTATAAGGCCTATACGGCCCAACATACTTCTCTTCTTCTCCAACAACTCCTTTTACATCTAGGACTATGTTTGAGCTTATTGTTTTGATATCATCAAATGTGTCTTTGATTTCTCCTAGAATATAATCTCTCGATGTTTCTGGTGCAAACCATCTCAAAAAATCTCTGTTGATTTCAGGAATATCAATCAAGTCTTCATTTCCCCATTTTTTCATCATCTCTGGCATCTGCAGTAATGCTTTATAGTCTTTTGAGCCAGGAAGAATTAACTGAGGACTAACTAATATCCAGCTAACATTGTTATATTGTGCTAAGCCAGCTATCAAATCAGTTGTCATAAGTACAGAATCTTTTGTTTCTCCTTTTCCTCCTAAGATGAAACTTGCGTGGAGCTGTACTCCTTCATCTTCCATTAGTTGAACTTTTTCAAATATTTCCTTTGCGTTTATTGGTTTTTTACCATACGCTTCTCTCATTTCAGGAGTTGCTGTTTCGATTCCTACTTGGTAGGTTATATTTGGGCTATACTTGTGTTTTGCATTAGCAATATTGTTAAGAGTCACATCTTCTGTACCCATAAATAATCTATATATAGAATCATCATGTCCAACCTGTTCTTTGCTTTTTACATTTGCTTTGTCTTGAGTATTAAAATAAAATCTCACCCCTAATTCATCATGTAGATATGTTAGTATTCTTCCTTCTCTAGCTTCCTCACCTTCTCTAACACCTAATTCATTTCTTCCGCAGAAAGTGCATGTGTCCATGGCATCAACTAATTTTTGGTATTCTTCATATGTGTATCTCTTCATTAGTTCCACATGCCCTCTTTTTGGACACCCTCTTCCAGGAGAATAAGAAACTGCTCTTCCAAAGCCCCTTTTTTCTGTTTGTTCAAAATGTCTTTCTAAGTCAAATAATGAATAGTTTATATCCAGAATCTCTCTTAGATTTAATGATTCTATATCTGGTTTTGAATTATATTTGAATGCAAAATTATCTAAGGGATTAGATACCCAACCCATAGCAACCTTTGCCATAAATAAATCATGGCCAGTCTTACCCTCAAGAAGACCATCATATTTTTCAATCCTTTCTAAATAAGAATGTATTGCTTTTTCTCCATCATAAAGTACAACTCCATCTACAAAATCCCTATTTCTTAGGATATTTGGCCATAATGCAGTTGCATGAACTCCTCCAAGAACAACTCTTGAGTCCTGTCTTTTTGCTAACTCTCCAATATCATAAGCATTATGCATGCTTCCAATTGTTGGAGACAGCCCAGTTACATCTGGTTCAAATTCTTCAACTATTTTTCTCTGCTCTTCATGAGTCATTACAGAGCCATCTAATATCTTTACTTCCAAATCACTCATCCGCTCTTTACAATAAGTTGCAATTGAACCTAGACCTAAAGGTAATGAATAAGTGTGGGTGTTTGTAACACTACATTCACATTCTGGATAGATTAGTAGGAGTTTCATTTTCCTTCCTCCTTTTCTAATGAACTTAGACAATTATGATATGTAATTAGATCATTTCGAGTTTTTCTTCCCCATTCATACACTCCAGAAAGAACATTAGTTGCTAAAGGTATAAGAAATACTTCTGGACAATCATTATCTAATGCAAAACCAACACTTCCTACCCCTTGAATAACTAATCCTACTATGCCTGCAAGGTCGCCTGCCTGAGCACTCATACTTAAATTTTTTTTATCTACAAGCTTCCTGCCTAAGATTCCTTCCTCTATTTCAAAATTTCCTACGTCCTCATTAAGATGGCGAACAACTGTAGGAAGTGCATATGGTGAAAAAAACCTATCCAAAAAACTTTTTCCAAAATCCCTTATTGATTCGTATGCGAATATGCCTAGTCCTACTCCTGCAGCAAGCGCTATGGCTGGTATGTACCTCGAATCTTTTCCCATTTGTTTTACTATATCTGCTAAGTTTGGTTTGTAATCATCAGTCATTCTTTAACCTCCTTAGAATTTCGTATTCATGCATATGTTCTTGGAAAGAATTATCTCTTCCAAAATCTATACAATACCCATCCTTTATCCTGACAGAAAAAGCGTTTCCTTCAGGACGATATCCAAAGATAGCATAAGCATATTCTTTCCTTACTCCAAACTTTTGAAAGTATCCTGTAATTTCAATGGGCTTGTCTTTTGAATATAATTGAGTTCCTACTAACCTAACTAGATCTCCTTCTTTAACATCTTCTGCAAATCGTTTTATTGGTTTTAGTTTAGTCATTTTCCTTACTCCTCATTCATCATTTCTTCAATTTTATCATAGTCAATTATGTCTTTTGGGTTTCTTCTCAGCATTTCATATTTTGGAACATAATGAATAGTTTTAGAATCAGTATCTTTAACCCCATACATTGGAGTTTCATGACAATTATGTTGCCTAATTATTGCATCTGGTATACCATCTTTATTTAGGTCTCTTTCAATAGGAATAATATCTACTAAACTCCCATTATATTCTTGTATAGTATTACATGTCCCACTCACCAAAACACCTAGTATTGCCCCTACAGAATATCCAATCCAGAATTTTTTGTTTACCATTTTCTCCTCCTAGAATCCATACCCAGCAACAAGATTGAAGCTAGGCTTCTGGCCTTCTGTGCCAGTTATTTTTAATTCAATATATCCTTTATCAAGCTCTGCTCCAACCATTCCGTATATAGAATCAGTAGTATCAATTCCATTATCTACACTAGAGAAACCTAATCCTGCCATTGGAGCTATTGCTCCTTTTTTATGGAATTTATATAATCCTTCTATTGTTCTAGTTAAAGTATCTTCAAATTCAGACTGGCTTGCATGTCCTATTATTCCGCCTTGTTTTGCTCTTTCCCACAAGTAAGTAGCTGTATCAAATCTGTTTGAAAATAGTTTTTGATCCTGCAGACCATCATCCATAGATGTTATTGCATTGATAGTTCCTGCGCTAATAGTTGTATTTGTGCTTAATAATAAGTCAATTGTGTAGTTTCCTTCAAAGTCTGATTTAACCCATGCTCTATATCCAAAATCTCCTGCTTTTTTGCCAAATCTTCCAACCATTGCTGTTGCAAATCCTTCTGCTTCTTTGTCAAAGCCATCAGAAGTTATTCCAAAACCATACATATTTTGCCCTTGAGTATAAGCAAGAGTTGCTGTTCCTCTTCCTGTTTCATCTCCTTCAACATCTGTATTGCTTAAACCAAAATTAAGTTTAAAATTATCAAGATTTAAGCTAGTATAAGCCATGTTCATCTTGGTTTCTAAACCACTCTCAACTTTCTTTTCAAGAGCTAACCCAAGCTTTACAAAATCATTAACATCTCCTCTTGCATTAACTCCATATCCAAAGTCATCTCCAGAATTAAAGCCAATCAAATCTGCAAGTCCTTTTATTCCAAACAAGTCAAAGCCTCCTCTTCCGCTATAACTTATTGAATCAGAATCAGGGTCTTCATTATCTGTGAATAATATTTTAGCATAAGAGCCTTTATCATTTGATAATCCTAAGAAGTGATAGAATGTTGAATTCTCATCCTGGTGTGATATTGTTTCCTCTAAGAATAAACCATCATCAGCTTTCAGAGCTTGCGCTCCTCCAACTCCAAGTGCTCCGCAAAGTAATAATTTTATTATGTTTTTCATTTTTTTATCCTCCAATAACTTATCTAGAACACGCTCTTTAGTAAATTCATAAAAATCTTAAAATATAAACATTCAGTTTAAAGTATATATACTAGTATAAATCTATAAACAAATCCATAAGGTTTATATATTGCTTAAATTTCCCAAAATCAAGATGAAAAGAAAACTAGTAAAACAAGGAGCAGCAACTATGATGATTAGTCTGCCTGCTAAGTGGGTAAAGGAATTTGAATTCAAGAAAGGGGATGAAGTTAATATAGAACAGATAGAGAACAATCTTTTGATTTCAGCAAAAGGAATTAAAGCAAAAAAAAGGACAGAAATCAAACTAACAGGATTTACAGAGTCAGCAATAAGAACAGCATTAACAAATGCTTACAGGTTAGGTTATGATAAAGTTGATGTTTTCTTTGAACACCAAACCCAATTCAAGGTTATAAAAGATATTGTAAATACCCGTCTCTTAGGTTTTGAAATAATAAAAAAAGAAAAAAACTCATGCAAAATAGAGAACATAACAGAACCATCTGCAGAACAGTTTAACATATTGCTTCAAAAGATATTATACAACATATCAGAATTACTAACTATTGCAGAGCAGGTAATAAATAAAGAAGAGCCAATTGAAGATTTTGAAGAAATAGAAGAAAAGATACAGCAGTATGATAATTTCTGCAGAAGAGTTATTGCAAAGAAACAAATAGCAGAAAAAAACGCTCAATTATTCTGGGCATTCTTAACATTAACAATACACGGACAAAGAGAGGTCTACTTAGGCTTAAAACATCTGTCTAAAATCAAAGAACCTAAAGAAGTACTGCAATTCTTTGAAGAATGCAAAACAATGTTTGAATCTTTAAAACAAGCTTATCTTAAGAAAGATATAACATTAATAGAAAAAATTCATGACATGGAAAAAGATATAATTTACAATAAAGCATATCCTTTGCTAAAGAAAGGCAAAAATACTATCATACTGCATCATATCATGAATGCAATAAGAAATTTCTATTTAGCTTCTTCACCATTAATGGGAATTACTTTACAGCAGAATTAAGCTGATTTTTGAATGTTCCTTCTATAAAACTTAATTTTGGAATCTTGCTAAAATCTACTTTACCCTCTTCATCTGTAATCATATACAGTGATATTGCTGTGTTAATCAATTGTCTTTGATGATAAGGTATGGCCTGCCCATATCCTGGCTCTATGCTGCCAATATTAGGATTATTTTCTTCAGGTACAAATCTTGGAAGATATGTTATGCTTTTTGTTTTAACCATAGCAGTATTTACATCTTCTCTTGTAGAGAAATAGTTTGTATAAACATCTGCTACATTTGCATCAGGGCCTAAACAGTGCTTAAGATATGTTAGGCCTCTAGCAATTGCTTCATTATCATCAACATGCCATTGTCTACTAGCTAAGTCTGTTTTTAAAACAAAGTTTAGTGGAACAAGGCTTGGAGAACATCTCTTTTCTCCTTTCTGTTTATATACTTCATCATATCCTTTATTAAGATAACATGCTCTTAGCCATGAACTAGTAAGTCTCACAGGCATAAGATTAATCTTTCCTGCATGTGAACTATAAAATTCAATTCTGCTTTGTAATTTTTCGCTAAATCCAGGTAATCTTTCTTGAACATCTTTCATATAAGGGACAAGTATATCAAGGCTATATTTCCTAGATTGATCATCCAGAGTTTCTAAACTAAATTTGCTGTAATCCTTATGCTGCATTATCTCCTGCAGGGTTGGTTTATGTTCCCTTTTTGATTCTCTTATACCGCCTATAATTCCAAATATAGTTAAACCAAGAACAACAGCAGTAGGCAGCGCTATTTTTGCTCCTCTAATAAGAGATTCTTTGAATCTTCCTTTGTAATCAAGAACAATCTCGCTAAACTCTTGTTTTAATCTATACATATCCTTGATTGCTTTTTTATCATTAGTTGTTAAACATCTATAGATTACATCTTTGTATTTTTTTGGCACTTTCTTAATTATTTTCTTAAGTTTTTCTTCATGATACTCATTTGTTATTTCTTCTAAATCCTTATCTCCATCTTTAAGCTTAATTCTATAAATCTCTTTTCCAATCTTTATCTCTTTTCCATTTTCATCTGCTACAATCTTATATCCAAAAGGATCCTCTCCTGTAAGAACATTGAACATTGCTGCACCAAGAGCATATACTTCTGTTCTTGTGCTAGCTCTTGTTTCTCTACCAGTAATAAGAGCATTAAGCAAGTCAATATGTGTATAAGGAGTTCCTCCTCTAGTTGGCATGCTTAGTTTATCTATACCAAAAATCTTTGCAGCATTTTGTAAATCAGTTACCTTAATATCTCCTGATTTTGTAATAATAATATTTGAAGGTTTTATATCTCTATGCAGGATTCTCTTTTCTTCATTAAGATATTCAAATGCCTCAATTGCTTGAGTAAATATTTTGTCAAATCTTGATTCATCTTTAATAGGGCCTGCGCTTTTAACAAGAGCCTCTAAATCAGTACCTTCATGATACGCCTCTACATTAACAGTTCTTCCATTTAAATTAAAGCTGTCCAAAATCTCTGCAATATAAGGATGCTGGATTTCTCCAGAAGCAATTACTTCTGCTAAATCAACATCTCTTTTGCTTTTATTTATCAAAGTACATATAGATGAAGGATCAACCTCTTTCTTAGGTACCTTCACAACTCTTAATTTACTGACATTACCACTCACATATTTTGCAAGATAAGCCTCTCTTGTCTGCCCTTCATTTAGCTTATGCAGGATTTCATAGCCTCTTCTCTTCAATTCCTCTTTCTCTCCCAAGGACAAGATGCATTCCATAAATTCACTTTCCTCTATAAAATCTTTTACTGTCATTTTGCCTCCCTCAGAACATCCATTGTTAATTTCAAAACAGTTCCTGGTTTTAATTCATCTTCTAGAACTCTAGGTACTATAATTACAGCCTGGCTTCCATGCTTTGCTACTTTCTTTGTTATTGTAAAACTTTTCATTCAAAATCCTCATAGAAACCCCCTAAAATATGTATATTTTATACATATGGGCCTTTATAAACCTGATGCTTTTTTTAAACAGAAATACTTAAATACTTTAACCCCTAAAAATACTAAAAGAGGTGATTCTCATGGCTAAAGCACCAGATATGATGGCAATGCACAAGATGTATATGAAAGCCAAAGGAACAACAATGGTTATTATTGGAATTCTAGTTGTACTAAATCAGATGTATTCAGTATTGGATTGGGCAACATTTGTTGGAGTTGTATTGATCCTAGCAGGATTAGCAAAACTATTTCCTTGTAAAAAAAAGTGAGGTGATAAGCATGGCAAAGAAAGTTGAAGCTTGCACATGCCCTATTTGCGGCAGCGGATTGTGCAAAATATGCGCAGTAGTTGCCCTGATTGTAGGTGTCTGCTTCCTATTGCAAGACCTAGTAATCTGGAACTTCTGGAACATAAGCTGGTACACAGCAGCATTCATAATAATAGGCTTGTTCAGTCTGTTTATTAAGAAGTAGGGGAAGTTTCTTTTTTTCTTCTTTCTTCTTCTATTTGTTCTTGTTCAAAGTTGTCTTTTTTTTCTATAACTATATCTGATATATTTTTAAATGTTGATTCACTATTTACTTGAGTATGCCCTTTAATCAAATTCCTATGTGTCTGAAGAGAATCATGCCTTTTATGAGGATCATATTTCTTTTCTTCATTCTGATAATCTTCATCCATTCTAAAGAATTATAGGAAGGATTTATTTATAAATTTATCTCTTCTTCAAATGAACATCCATCTGAGGGAATGGTATTCTAATCCTGTTCTTGTTCAGAGCATTATAGATCAAAGTAGTTGCCTGGTCTATTGTATTATACTTATCTTTATAGGTTCTGATGTAGAAATAGGCCTTGAACATCATTCCTGATTCTCCCATCTCTAGGAATCTTACAAATGGCTTTCTGTCTTCTTTCTTGTCCAGTCCATCTACTTTAGAAAGCTCTTTCAATACAATCTTTTTTACTTTTGCTACATTGCTTCTGTAAGCAACATTGAATGGAACAACAATCCTGACTGAAGGCTCAGGCTTTGCAATATTGTGTATGTTCATCTCTTCCAGTTTTCCATTCGGCACAATGACAAACTCATTGTCAAATGTCTTGATCTTTGTACTTCTTAATCCAATATCTACAATCTCTCCTTTTGTATCAGCATCCATTACGACAACATCACCCACTGCAACGCTCCTGTCCAATATCAGGCTAATCCCTCCAAATATATTCCCCAGGCTCTTCTGCAGGGCAAACGCAATAGCAATTCCGCCTATACCTAATCCAGCAAGCAAAGGACCAATCTCAATCCCCCACACATGCAGTATTGCTAAAAGTATAGCAATAAAGAACACAACACTCATTGATTTCTTGAGCACAATGATCAGATGCTCATCAACTGCACTTTTCGTTTTCTTTGCAATACTCTCCCCCCAGTAATCCACAATCAGCTTGATTATTGCCACAGAAATATAGATGACAATTATTGTGATGAAAGAATTGACGATTTTATCAATAACATCTCCTGTCTTTCCTGCCAGCTGCATATAATTAAATCCTAATTTAAGCCCAATCATCATCAATAACAAAGATATTGGCCTTTTTGTCTTTTTAATCAAGAAATCATCCAGCTTTGTTTTTGTTCTTTTGGCAAGCTTCAAGAAAACACCTTCTAATACAAACTTGACAAGCTCAGCAAGAACATAGAATACTACAAATATGAACAGCCCTCCTAAATACCTGTTAGCAAGTATGTTGTTGATTATCTCTGCAAAATCCATCTATCCACCTCTAAGATAAAATCTGATAAGTTACTATTTAAGCTTTTCTATTCAGTAAATTATATATACCAAAACCCACTTAACAGGCATATTATACTAATAAGGAGGTATGCAAATGAAAAAACTAGCAATTTTGGTTCTGGCATTGCTTGTATTGAGTGCAATACCGTCAGCTTTCGCAGCATGTACAGGCTGCGCAGCAGCAGCCGCAGCAATACAAGAAAGAGCCCAGGCAAGGAATATGACAGGAGAGCACATCGAAGAAAGGCTCAAGGCAGCAAACATGACAGCAGAAGAAGCCAGAGAAAGGATCCAAGAAGGATTGACAAATGCTTTGACAAGAGTCAGAAACGAAAGAGCAAGAGAAGTCCTGCAGAGAAACTTAGACAGATGGATGGAAAGATATCAGGCAAGGCTTCAGAGATTTGAAAATGTAACTGTTGAAGATGTTGATAATGAAACAGGAGCAGCAGTAATAAGAGCAAGGCAAAAAGTAAGATTCTTTGGATTTATCAAAGGCAGAGCAACAAAAAGATTCAACATCAATGCTCAGGGCAAGATAGAAGAGAAAGCACCTTGGTACAGGTTCATGTATGCAGAAGAGCCTGAAGAAGAGACAGCTGAAGAATAAACAGTTTTTTTATTTCTTTTTAACTTATTAGTAGTAACAAAAACAAAAGATTTAAATACCCTTTCTTATTAAATTATAGCATGAAATGGTACTATAAACTTGGCTTGGGCATGGGATTAGCTGCAATTGTTGCAGGAGCAAGCTTAAAGCTATACAAGCAAGAAGTTTCAGTAGAGACATCTATAGAAAAAAAAGAAGGTTATAAGGAAAAGCCAACAGATATAACTTTCCTTCTTGGCTCACATGCAAACATGGATGATGCAGACCAAATAAACAAGGAGCTTGCATCACCAAAAGAAAGGAAATATGACTTATTCCTGGTAGAATCCCCTCTGAAATATGACGACTGTACTTTGATAAACCAATTTCTTGATAACCTTGTCACTGATTATATGAACAATCACAATGAGAATGTTCTAGGACATAGGGATGATGATTACAGAAAGAGGATTAGAGAAATATTCTTTGATAAGAATGGACGCATATTAGCTGAGAATGTTATCCAAGCAGCAAAACTAGAATGCTATGTACGTTTTTTTGAGGCATATGAGCCTGAAGACTATAATAAATTCATGGAAACAAAAAAGAATTACATGTCTGCAGTAGAAGATTTCAATACTCAACCAAGCAAAGACAAAATTGAAAACCTTGTTGATAAGTTTGCTGCATCTGCAAGGTATAGAAACAAATTAATGAAAAAAAGAATAGAACTAATGCAAGATGCATGGGACAGAAACGATACTAAGGTGCTTTTCTTCATGGGAATGGCTCATAAGCCTGTTGCAGATTCATTTGAAGATACAGAGCAGGAAGATTACACAACAAAAGAAATGAACCTTAATGTAGCAAAACCTGCTTATACTAGGGTGCTTCTAAAAAAGATTAACAATCCTGAATACAAGATGACAGAGGAAGAGGAGGAAGCATTATTTAAGGAATTTCAGTAAATTTCTTTTTTTATTTTTTCAACAAAATTTTTAAAAAACAACATCATTCTTAATTCCTATATGGGAATAGAACAAACTCTTGTTATAGTTAAAATAGTAGAAAAAGACGATACAGAGGAAGAAGATAAGAATGAGAATGAGAATCCTAAGGAGATTGATGTAATATTGCAGGAAAAAGGATATGATCTTAAATTCACTCGCTTTGGAGATGAGGAATTTGATATATTGATTGAAAAATATGAGCAAAACCAAAAAGCAAAAGATAAGATTAAAGACTTAAGAAAAGAATGCAATGGCAACCAGGCGTATATTTTATTATGCTCAGGAGAAAATGCAATTCAAAATGTTAAAAATATCTGCTATTCAAATCAAGAAAATGTGATCTTCTGTGCCGAGAACAAAAAGGAAGTAGATGATATGACAATGATATTATTGGGTTATTAAAACCCCAACATTTAAATAACCATTTCTAATACGAGATTATATGGTTTTAGAGAAACTAGGCTCAAGCCTAAAGAACACATTAAAGAAGATAGCATCCAGTGTTTTTGTAGATGAAAAACTAATAAACGAATTAGTCAAAGACATACAAAAAGCTCTATTACAATCAGATGTCAATGTCCAGCTAGTTTTCAAACTGACAAATGAGATAAAAGAAAGGATAAAGAAAGAAGAAACACCAGCAGGACTGACAAAAAAAGAACATTTAGTAAACATTGTCTATGAAGAACTGGTTAAATTCTTAGGAGACAAGCCAGCAGAAATAAAGCCAACAAAAACACAGTTCAAGATAATGATGACAGGGCTTTTTGGCTCTGGAAAGACAACTACAATCGGAAAACTCGCAAAATATTTCCAAAAAAGAGGAAAAAAAGTTGCAGCTATCGGATTAGATGTTCACAGGCCAGCAGCTCCAGAACAGCTTTCTCAGGTGTGCAAGCAGATAAATGTTCCTTGTTTCATAAACAAGAAAGAAAAAAATCCTGAAAAGATCTACAAAGAATTTGAAAAAGAACTATCTAAATTTGATATCATATTAATAGACACAGCTGGAAGAGATGCTTTGTCAGATGATCTGATAAAAGAGATAAAATCATTATATAACCTGATAAAACCAGATGAAAATTTATTAGTAATCTCAGCAGACATTGGACAGGCTGCTCAAAAACAAGCCCAGACCTTCCATGACAATGCTTCTATAACAGGAGTCATTGCAACAAAGATGGACGGAACAGCAAAAGGAGGAGGAGCATTGACAGCCTGCGCAGCAACATCTTCCCCAATAAAGTTCATAGGTGTTGGAGAAAAAGTTGATGATTTGGAATCCTTCAACCCGCAAGGCTTTGTAGGGCGTTTATTAGGAATGGGAGACATTGAAGCATTATTAGAAAAAGCAAAAGAAGCAATAACAGAAGAAGAAGCAGAAGACATGTCTAAAAAACTGTTAAAAGGAGACTTCAATTTACTTGACCTGTTCGAGCAGATGTCTGCAATGAAAAAAATGGGCTCATTAAGCAAATTAGTTGAAATGGTTCCAGGAATGGGCCAGTTAAAGCTTCCAAAAGAATTATTAGATGTTCAGGAAGGAAAACTAGAAAAATGGAAAATAGCAATGAACTCAATGACAAAAGAAGAGCTGGAAAATCCAGACATAATGTCAACAACAAGGATTGACAGGATTGCAAAAGGTTCAGGCGTCAGTGCAAAAGATATTAGAGAATTAATCAAGCAATACAAGCAGAGCAAAAAGTTAGTTAAAATGATGAAAGGAAAATCTCCTAAGAACATGCAGCAGATGATGAAAAAGCTAGGAGGAAAAATCCCAGGTATGTAATCATGGCAAAAAAGAAAAAGGGGCTAAAACAGCATAAACTTCTGATAACAATATTAGCTATAATTATAGTAATCTTCTTAATAACATCTGGAGCAAAGATCTGGCTTTATATCAATTTTATCCTGGGAAATGACATCATAGTAAAGCTGGATGTAGACAAGGAAACAATCTATATCCCTCATGACCAGGAGCAGGAGATAACATTCACATCATCTGTAACAACAAATCCTTTCTGCAAGGCAATGTGCAGCTATAAATTCAAGGACATCAGCAACAACTTTGTGATTGAAAAAGATGAATTCACAGTCAGGCCAGCAGTTCCTTT